>PDPT01000036.1 GCA_002746605.1 Ignavibacteriota bacterium | reverse complement strand
CGCTATAAAACAAAAAAACGTAATTATTTTACTAAATATATTTTATCTAAGTATAACATAAATTAAGGAGTATAGAGATGAAAAAACTAATAATTTTATTACTTTGATTAACTAATGTAATTGTTAAAAAATAGTATTAAGATTTAATATGTTGTATGGAAGCGTTTTTTCAGCTCTTCCATACTCAAGTTTACAATTTCTTTTAGTTATAAGTTTTCTTTCTCTAAAATTTTTCAACATATCACTACAAGTCTTTTTATAGTAAACGATTTATTTAAACTTAGAGACTGTCTTTTATTTTCAACAAATATTCCAAAGCATCTTCATATGTATTGGAAATTTCTCCTTCAAGAATTGCTTCTTCTATTGCTTTTTTTATTATTCCTACTTTTTTAGAAGGCTTTAGATTACAAATTTTCATAATTTCATCGCCTCGCACAGGTGATTGAAATGCACGCAAGTTATCTTTTTCTTGAACTTCTTTAACTTTTTGCATTACAATTTCGTAATTGTTCAAATATTTGGAAACCTTTTCAGGATTTTTACTTGTAATATCAGCTCTGCATAAAGTAAGCAAGTCATCTAAATCTTCACCCGCTGTAACACTAAGTCGTCTAATTGCAGAATCAGTAACATTTTCGGAAACAAGTGCAATAGGTCTAAGATGAAGACGAACCAACTTCTGTACATAAGTAAGTTGTGTAAAAGGAAGTTTTAACTTTCTGAAGATTCTCTTCATCATTCTTGCACCAATTTCTTCATGTGCGTGAAATGTCCAGCCGATATTTTCAACAAATTTTTTTGTTTGGGGCTTGGCAATGTCGTGAACCAAAGCAGCAAACCTAAGCCAAATATTATTTGTAACTTTTGCAATGTTATCAACAACTTGACAAGTATGCAAAAAAACATCTTTATGATGAAAATCTTTTCGTTGATCAACTCCGCTTAAATTTGCAAATTCGGGAAACACGACATGCATTACCTTTGTTTGCTGCATAAGTTTTAATCCTATTGAAGGTTTATTGGAAGTAAGAATTTTCAGCAACTCATCGGTTATTCTTTCTTGCGAAACAATTTTTAATCTTTCAGCAAGTTTTTCTGAGGCTTCAAGTATTTTTCTATCGACTGAAAATTCTAATTGAGCAGCAAATCTAAACGCTCTCATAATTCTAAGTGGATCGTCATCAAAAGTCTCGCAAGGATTTAGCGGCGTTTTGATAATCTTATTTTTTATATCTTCAATTCCGTTGTAAGTATCAACAACTTCACCAAAATTACTTTTATTGAGGGAAATTGCAAGCGTATTTATTGTAAAGTCTCTGCGTTTAATATCATCTTCAAAAGTTCCAACTTCAACAATGGGATTTCTGCTATCCTTGGTATAAGATTCTTTTCTTGCCCCTACAAATTCTAAGTCAATTCCATTATAGTTAAAATGAGCTGTTCCAAAGTTTTTGAAAATACTTACTTTTTTAACATTTAATTCTTCTGCAAAACTTTGGGCAAAAGTTGGTCCGTCACCAATTATTAAAAAATCCAGTTCATCTCTTTTTCTATCTAAAATTAAATCTCTAACAAATCCACCAACAACAAAAACTTGTTGATTAGTTTTTTCGGCTAAGTCTGAAATATTTTTTAGAAAAGATAAGTTTTCTAATCTATCTTTAAAGTTCAAATTTTATATCCGGTCTTAAAAAATTACAACTATAAATTTAATGAATATTTAAGAATTAAGATTGGACGTTTTTTTTAGCCAATTAAGTTTTGTAAGATGTTCTTCAATAATATTTCTTGATCTGTAGTCAGATTGACTCAATGCAATTTTAGCATATTTTATTGCTTCATCGATTTCATAAAAGCTTAATAAGAATTTGCTGAATGAAAAATATGTTTCGGATGAGAAGTTATTAGAGGATAAAGCTTGTTGTAAAATTTCTTTTCTGTAATAGAAATCATCGGTATCGATGTTAGTAAAATTTGTAAGAAGCTGAATACTATAATCGCTTGGGTATTTTATTACAAGTTCCAAAATAATCTTTTCTCTTTCAGATAAGTTATTGATATACTCCCTAAGTAATTGTTTGTTTGTATTTAGCAGATCTTTTCTTAAACTAGCTTGATTAAAATAAATTTTATGCGGATTTTGTTTTATCAATTTGGAATATAAATTTTCGGCAGCGAGATATTTTTTCGAAATGCTATAAAAATCAGCAAGTAAAAATTCTAAAAAGTAAAAATGGAAGCTTTCTTGAAAACTATCTATTTTACTTTCTAAAAATTTAATTGCCTCATTAGTTCTTCCTAGTTTATTCAAACATCTTAATGAGCCAACTAATGCTGAATACGAATTTGAGTAATTATAAATTTCCTTAAACTTATCATAAGCTTCTTGGAATTTTCCCTCTAAAAATAATTCATTGGCAATTATTAATTCTCTTGCGGTTGCTCTTGCACAAAACTTTTTAACAAGAGGAACTCTGCCAAAATAGTAGTTTGCAATATCTTTATTGTTTTCAAGCGAAAGTGATTTTAAATATTTGTAATATTCTCTCTCTAATTCAAGAATTATTTTATGATAGTTAGATTTAAAATCTGCATTGTTATAATTCTTTTTGAATTTTTTCACTCCGTAATTATCAATCAAATATTTAAAAAAAGAACCTGCATAGATATAACTTAAAGATGAAGCGTTGGCAAAAAAACTCATGTTTGAAAATAGAGATTCCAAACTAATTTTGTAGTTATTTTTATATGCAAGTGCTGCAAGATAATCAATATCGTATCCATCATAATCATTCTCAATTGCCATTGCAAAACCTTCAATCATTCCGGGGTTCATATTTTTAGGAATGTTAAAAAATCCGTCTGCCAATTTTGAAGAAAAAATATGAACAATTTCGTGTTTAAGACTAGCTTCGTAATTGTTATAATTCAAGTAAATTTGATTCAGCCACGGTTTTGCAACATCTGCATTATTGGCTCCGAAAAGTTTTTTCTTCTGCTTACCTGTTTCAAAAATTATTGATGTAATTGTATCTTGATAGTTTAAGTTTAATTGTTTCGATATTTGATAATGATAAAACTCGTGTTCATACTTTAGCTTTTTAATTTGTTTATCAGTTAAAGAAGCTGGAAGAATAATTTTAAAGTGCTCTGTTACCAATTCCTTATTTAACTCATTTTTAATTTTTTTCAAATCAGTAGCAAAACTTAAAGCAGGCTTTAATCTAAAAAGCAAAATAGGAACAACAAGTACCAAAGTTATAACAAATGTTTTATAAAAAATTTTTGGCTGTTTCTTTATGTTAACTGAGAAAATGACAAATGCAGCAATTAAAATATTCGACAATCGATAAAGAATTAAACTATTAGTAATCTCAATGTGATGATCAAAAATAACTCCGGGATAATAACCAAAGATAGGATTGTAAAAATATATCTGCGGATTGAAAATCAGTTCCGGTAAAAAAGCAAAAAGTAGAATAAGCCATAAAACTATAAATATAAAATATTTAATCTTTGTTAAAATAAAATAAGAAAATTCGGCTGCTGCAACACCAACAATTATTGAAGGCAAGGTTAAAACCAAGTAGAAATTTAATCCGTCATCTAACGGACATAATTGCAAATATGTTGTTGATAGAAATAAAATAAAAAAAGGCAGTAAATAAAAGATAACCAAGAGGACTATTCTATTGGTTACTTTTAATTTAGCTTTTGAAGCTAACCAAAAAAGACCAGACAAAAATGAAAGCAGAATTCCATTTAACGCACTCGACTCATAACTTAAAATATTTAATAGAGGAAAATTCAACAGAAGAATGTTTACAAAAACAATAACAATAAAAGTTATTATGATAATTATATTTTTAATAAAAAAATTCATTACTTGCTGTTAGAAATCCTCGGTTTTAACTCTTGTTATATCTGCTCCCAACTTAGTTAATTTTTCTTCAATTTTCTGATAACCTCTATCAATATGATAAATACGGAGCACGTTTGTTGTTCCATCAGCTACTAAACCTGCTAAAACAAGAGAAGCACTTGCTCTTAAATCTGTGGACATAACCGTTGCACCTTTAAGCTTATCTACCCCTTTAACAATTGCACTGTTTCTTGACATTTCAATATTAGCTCCGAGTCTGTTTAATTCGGGAATATGCTTAAATCTATCCAAATAAATAGTATCTACAATTTTTGAACTTCCATTAACAGTACACATGTAAGCTGTCCACTGAGCTTGAAGATCAGTCGGGAAACCCGGATAAATTGCTGTGGTAACATTTACACCTTTAGGATTCATATTTGTTGAATCAATCTCTATAACTTCGTTATTATAAAACAATTTAGCTCCACTATCTTCAAGTTTTTGAATAGGTAAATTAAGATGCTTTGAATTGCAGTTTGCAAGTTTAATTTTTCCTCTTGTCATTGCTCCGGCAATCAGCAAAGTACCCGCTTCAATTCTATCAGGAATGTTAACTACGCTACAGGCTGATAAAGTTTCAACACCTTCAATTTCTAAAATATTTGAACCGATGCCATTTATTTTTGCACCCATCGAAGTTAAGAATTCAGCCAATTGAGTAATTTCCGGCTCAGATGCAGCATTGGTAATTATGCTTTCTCCTTTTGCAAGAACTGCTGCCATCAAAGCATTACCGGTTGCTCCCACAGATGATATATCAAAGTTTATTCGTGCTCCCGAAAGTCTATTGGTTTTTGCAATTATATATCCCTCTTCAAGTTCAATGCTTGCTCCGAATTTTTTCATTGCTTCTAAATGAAGATTTATAGGACGAGGACCCCAAGCACATCCGCCCGGCATTGAAACTTTTGCATAACCATATTTTGATAAAAGCGGACCAAGTACATAAACAGAAGCCCGCATTTTTTTTACATGTTTATACGGAGCATCCTGAGAAACAATATTACTTGAATCCAACACCAATTTATTATTACTAAACTCTGCATTAACCCCAAGATACCTCAAAAGTTTCATCATGGTAAAAATATCATTTACTTCAGGCACATTATCAATTGTGTTTACTCCGTTATTGAGAAGTACAGCAGGCATTAAAGCCAATGCTGAATTTTTTGCACCGCTTACTTCTACGGTTCCGCTTAATTGCTTACCGCCTTTAATTACAAATTTGTCCACGTAAATTCCTTTGAAAAATGTTAAAGTCTAAATAATAAAGTTAAAATTAACTTACTTGTTAAAGAATTTCAAATAATATTGCATATAAATTTCTCAGAGGTCTAATCTAAGAGAAAGAAAACAAAATTACTTTTCATTTGTTTTTTTGTTTTTAATCAACATTGTATAGTAATTACAATGTTTAAATTTTTAGTAATTATTTTAACAAAGATATTTCCTTTCGATGCTACAAACAAAATTTCAAATTGTAAAACATCTCTCTTGAAAAAAAGTACTTATATTTTTAATTTTGCTAGGTTAAAAAAATAGGCAACAATATTTATGAGTATTTCTGTAACTAATCTCACAAAAAAATATCAAAGTCAAAAAGCTGTAGATAATATTTCTTTCGAAGTAAAAACCGGAGAAGTATTAGGTTTCTTAGGACCCAACGGAGCAGGCAAAACTACAACAATGAAAATCTTAACGGGATTTATGGCTCCAAGTGGCGGCGATGCAAAAGTAAACGGAATTTCTGTTCTAGAAGAGCCTGAAAAAGTTAAACCTTTCATTGGATATTTGCCCGAAAGTAATCCACTTTATCACGATATGCCCGTTCTTGAATATTTAAAATTTGTGGCTGAATTGCAAAATGTTCCGGCATCAAAAATTGATGAAAGAATTGTACAGATGGTAAAAGTTTGCGGTTTAAATATCGAGAAGCATAAAAAGATAAGTGAGCTTTCCAAAGGTTACAAACAGAGAGTTGGGTTAGCACAAGCTTTAATTCACGATCCTAAAATTTTAATTTTAGATGAACCTACCACAGGGCTTGATCCTAACCAAATCGTAGAAATCAGAAATTTGATTCGAAAAATAGGAAGAGAAAAAACAGTCGTATTAAGTACTCATATTTTGCACGAAGTTGAAGCAACTTGTGATAGAATTTTAATTATTAACGAAGGTAAAATTGTTGCAGATGGTACTTCCGATTCTCTTAGAAAACAAGCTCAAGGTGAAGAAGTATTAAAAGTATCAATTGCAAAAGCACAAAGTGAAGATGAGGTAATTGTTAAATTGCAAAAATTAGAAACCGTTGGAATGGTTGAACCAATTACCGAGAAGGCTTTTTCGTACTTTATTAATAGTAAAGATAATTTAAGTTCTCGTGAAGCAATATTTGAATGTTGTGTAAGAAACAATTGGATTTTAACGGAACTTACTCCGTTAGAAACAAAGTTAGAAGATATATTTAGAGATTTAACAATTAATTAAGAAATAGATAGAAACTTCCGCAAAGTTAGTGTATGCTGAAAAGATAAGTAATTGTTATCCTTAGAAACAAAACAATGCTTTAATTTTGCTCGGCATATTGTTCAGAATAGCCTAAATTTTTAATTTTTGAGAGTTTTCTTAAAAAAATATTTTACAATTCCGATGAAAACGGAAGAGATAAAATTTAAACTAAATTTAACTCAGGATAATTTATGAAACCAGTTTGGATAATTGCAAAAAGAGAGTTTAAAACATTTTTTGATTCGCTTGCCGCATATATTTTGATGATAGTATTTTTAGGTCTAAGCGGATTTTTTACTTGGTTGTTTGGTTCGGATATTTTCTTTATTAACCAAGCAACATTACAACCTTTTTTCTCGGTTGCTTATTGGACACTATTCTTCTTTATTCCTGCCCTAACAATGAAAATGATAGCCGAAGAAAATAGAAGTGGAACTTTAGAATTACTTTTAACAAAACCAATTACGGATTGGCAGGTTATTGCCGGAAAATTTTTATCTGTTTTAATGTTAATTGTGGTTGCACTTTTACTTACACTTCCCTATTACATTACAATTTCATTTTTAGGACCAATAGATCACGGAGCTGTTTGGAGCGGTTACCTCGGAATGATTTTAATGAGTATGGCTTTTATCAGCATTGGGTTATTTACAAGCAGCATAACTAATAATCAGATAGTTGCATTTATTCTAGCTTTATTTATAGGAGTATTTTTCTTAATAATTTTTGATGTGCTTGCAAATAGTTTTACTGGTTCTATAGCTTACTTCTTCAATTATTTGAGCTTGTCAACTCATTATGAATCTATTGCCAGAGGTGTAATTGATTCAAAAGATTTAATTTATTTTCTATCAATAACTGTTTTAAGTTTATTTGCAACCGATGCAGTATTATCTAAACGAAATATAGTTGAGTAACAAAAAAATTATGCTAACAAAAAAGAAATTACAAATTACATTATTTTTAATAATTGGAATTATAGTTCTAGTTAATATTATATCAACAAGATATTTTTTCAGAATTGATTTAACCGAAGACCAAAGATATACTTTGAGTGATGCTACTAAAAATATCCTCAAAGATTTGGATGAACCCGTAACCGTTACAGCTTATTTTTCAGAAAATCTTCCTCCCAATGTAGAAAAAGTAAGGCAAGATTTTAAAGATTTATTAATTGAATATTCAAATGCTTCAGATGCAAATGTTGTGTACGAGTTTATAAATCCTAACGAAGATCAAGAAACTGAAATAAAAGCTCAACAAAGCGGAATAAGACCAATAATGATAAATGTAAGAGATAAAGATCAAGTTAAACAGCAAAAAGCTTATCTTGGTGCTTTAATTCAATTGGGCGACAAAAAAGAATCTATTCCTTTTATTCAACCTGGAGCAGCTATGGAATATTCACTTTCTACCGCTATAAAAAAAAAATCTGTCAAGCAAAAACCTGTTCTTGGATTATTGCAAGGACACGGTGAACCAAGTCTTTCAGCCTTACAGCAATTGAATATGCAACTAAATATTATGTACCAAGTCAATCCATTTACTTTAACAGATACAAGTGGTGTACCTTTGGATTATAACATAATTGCAATTATTGCCCCCGCTGATTCTGTTATTGAAAGGGACTTTAATTATCTTGACCAATTTCTTGGAAGAGGCGGAAGAATCTTAATTGCATTAAACAGAGTAGAAGGAAATTTCCAAACAGCAAGTGGAGAAGCGGTTAAAACCGGCTTTGCAAAGTGGTTGCAAAAATTCGGGATAAGCATAGAAGAAAATTTTGTTATTGATGCCAATTGCAGCAGTGTAATGGTTCAGCAACAACAAGGTATGTTTAGAATGAACACTCCGGTTCGTTTTCCATACTTACCAATTATTACAAACTTTTCAGATCATCCTATAACCAAAGGTTTAGAACAAGTTCTTTTACCTTTTGCGAGTTCAATTAATATAGTACCAAAAGATTCAAGTATCAGCTACACTATTATTGCAACAACATCAGAGAAATCATCTATGGAAACATTGCCTCTTATTTTTAATATTTCAAAAAATTGGCAAAGCAGCGATTTCACAAAATCAAAAATTCCAGTTGCAGTTGCAGTTGAAGGAAATTTAATTGACAATATTTCTACAAAAATGGTTGTATTTAGTGATGGTGATTTTGCCGTAAATGGAGAAGGACAAGGTGCACAACAGCTTCAAGAAGATAATGTAAGTTTAATGACGAACACAATTGATTGGCTTTCGGATGATACCGGCTTGATTGAGCTAAGAACCAAAGGAGTTTCTTCTCGCCCTCTTGATGTACAACTCGAAGACGGTACAAAAACCTTAATTAAATATGCAAACTTTCTAATTCCAATTTTGTTAATTATTTTTTATGTAATTATCAGAATGCAGTATAAAAAGAAAATTAAAAATCTAATAAAATCAACTGATTATGTTTAATAACTCAAATAAAATACTTTGGATAATTTTTGTAATCCTTCTGATTGCAGTAATTTTAGTTTTTACAACTGAATCAACTAAAAATGAAAAATCATTTAAAACTAAAATAGTTAAAATTGATACTAGTAAAATTTCAAGTTTCTCAATATTTCCAAAATCTCAAAAAGGAACCGAGATTAAATTCTTAAAAAGTGACGGTGTTTGGAAAGTTAGTAAAAATGGGAATGAGAGTTTTACTGTTCCACAAAATAAAATAAATGATTTATTTTTGCAGCTTTTAAAAATTAAACCCAAGCGACTTGCTGCACGAAGCAAATCCAAATGGAAAGATTATCAAGTAGATGATTCAAGCTCAACAAGAGTAGTTATAAATGAAAACGGTTCAGAAGTTCTTGATTTAATTATTGGCAAATTTGCATTTCAACAACCTCGTTCAATGTCAACCTTTGTTAGATTGAATAATGAAAATGATGTTTATGAAGTTGACGGATTTCTCGAAATGTTTTTTAACAAAGACCTAAATAGTTTCAGAAATGAAATCGTAATAAATTCAAATTTGAATAGTTGGAATAAACTATCATATTCACTGAATGAAAAAGATAATTTTGAACTTATTAAAGTTGACAACAAATGGTTAATTAACGGAGTGAAAACAGATTCTGCAAAGACTCAAAAATTATTGAGTGGTTTGAGTAATCTTAGAAGTACGGATTTTATAGACGCAGAAAATTTCACTACTCCTTTAGACGAATTAAAAATTACAACGGAAAATAATGGTGAGATAAAAATTTCCGTTTATCAAAATAATGGAATAAAGATTATTCATTCCTCGCAAAATCCTGAAAGTTGTTTTGTTACCGATAAGTTATATGAAAAAATATTTTTTGCAAAGGATTCACTTTTTTAACTGCTTGCAGTAATTATATATTTTCTAAATTAAAAGAAAATATATAATTACTAAAAATCGGATTGGCTGCTAAAGATGTTATTTTTAACCGGGTTCTACATCTTTAGTTTTTCTATTATTTCTTCAACTTTATTTGTCGGGGTATTACAACTAAAATTTTCACATAAATAGAAAGTCGGCTTACCATCAATTTTATTATAATCTTTCAGATAAGGAAGTGATGTTAAAAGTGCATTTCTATTTTTGTTAGTTATTAAAATCACAGTAACATTAAGTTTTGGGTTATCATTTATAAACGCAAAAATTTTTCTTATTTCTTCGTTCTCTTGCTCCCCAACAATTATCAACTCTTGCGAATTTATTTTTTTTTCTAAAAATCCTGATAAAAATTGGGCAAAACCAGTAGGTGCGTTTTCTAAAAAAGGAAGAAAACTTAACTCTAAGTTATCGGCTATGGTCTGGTAATTATTATTGTTTGTTATTTTATGCAACTTAATTAAATTGCAATACATAACTGAATTACCCGATGGAATTGCCCCATCATAAAATTCTTTAGAACGAGTAATTAAATTTTCATCATTGATAGAAGTAAAAAAGAATCCACTCTTATCTTTATTATCCCAAAAATTCTTAATAGCATAATCACACAGTTCAATTGCAAGTTTTAGATATTTTGCATTATAAGTATTTTCAAACAGTTCAATAAAACCCCAAATTAAAAAAGCGTAATCATCTAATTTTGCAGTTACTGCGGATTCACCTTCTCTAAATCGGTGAAACAAATTATTATTTTTATACAAATTAGTAGTTATAAAATTAGCGGAATTTTCAACTGCTTTTAAGAATTCGTTATCATTAAAAATTTTTGAAGCTTTTGCAAGAGCTGCAATTGTAAGTCCGTTCCAATCGGTTAAAATTTTATCATCTTTTAATGGATGAACTCTTTTTTCTCTTACATCAAATAATTTTTTCCTTGCAGTTTCTACTTTTTCTAAAACCTTGTTATAGCTTGCATTAGTAATTTCAGCAAATTCACTAAGCGTTACATTCAAATGCGGAATATTTTCTCCCGTTTGTTTTCCGGTCACTTCCTCAAAATAATTACCTGCTTTGGAAATATTAAAGAGATTAACAAAAAATTCAGCCTCATTTTCTTCAAGAATATTAAATATCCTGTCATACTTCCAAACATAAAATTTACCTTCAACTCCTTCACTATCAGCATCCTCGGCAGAATAAAATCCGCCCTCTTTAGAAGTCATATCTCTTAAAAGATAAGTTGCAATTTCGTAAACTGTTTTTTTATATAAATCATTCATAGTTATTTGGTAGGCCTCGGAATACGCAATAATTAACATAGCTTGGTCATACATCATTTTTTCAAAATGGGGCAAGAACCATTTTTCATCCGTAGAATAACGATGGAATCCAAATCCGATGTGATCGTAAACTCCCCCTTTACGCATTTCGGTTAAAGTTTTATTTACCATATCAAGAGCAACACTATTACTTTCGGCTAAGTAACATTTTAACAGAAAAATTAAATTATGCGGCGAAGGAAATTTAGGACTATTTCCAAAACCTCCAAAATTCTTATCAAATCTATCACGAAAATCATTAAAAGTTTTGATGAATATTTTGTCATGTATTTTATTTTCTTCAGATAATTTATGAGGAAAGTTCAAATGCTCGGTAATAGAATTGGCGGAATTATAAATCTCATTTCTTTTTTCTTTCCATAATTTTATTATTTGTTCCATCAATTGAATAAATCCAATTCTGTTATAAACTGAATTCTTCGGGAAATATGTTCCGGCAAAAAAAGGTTTTTTATCCGGAGTTAGAAATAAGTTAAGAGGCCAGCCGCCACTTCTATTTAACATATGACAAACCTGCATATAAATATGGTCAATATCAGGTCGCTCTTCTCTATCAACTTTTATTGAAATAAAATTTTCATTTAATATTTTTGCAACTTCTTCATCTTCAAAAGATTCTCTCTCCATTACATGGCACCAATGGCATGTAGAATATCCGATAGAAAGAAAAATCGGTTTATCTTTCGCTTTTGCTTTATTAAATGCTTCGTTGCTCCAAGCAAACCAATCAACAGGATTATAAGCATGTTGTAATAAGTATGGACTTTTCTCGTTAATTAGATTATTAGTTTTCATAAAAGATTAGACTAACCTCAATATTTTAAACGGTAATAGAATTAAAGATTTTAGTATTTGAAGAATTGTTGATACAGCAAATCCTAAAATTTTAAATGGCAGCAATAACAACCAAACAATCGGATATAATATAAGAACTGCAATTGCAAGAGGCAAAGAAAACATTGCCAAACAAACCCAAAGTATAAAAGTCAACATAGTTTTTCTCAATTTATTGTAATAATATATCTAAATAGACGATTTAATTTCAATTTTGTTCTAAAATTTTCATAGTAAAGTTACGATAGTAAATTAGTTTAAATATTTATTTAAGAAAAATTATGATTAAAGAAGAAATTTTACAAGAAAAAGCTCAAATTGACCATCAATTAATATTAGATTCAACAAGCGATTTAATAATTGCGTTTACAAAAGAATATGAAATTCTTTACTGTAATGAAGCTTTCAAGAAAACATTTAAAATGTTTACCAAAGAAAAATTGGAAGATGAAAGATTATTGAATAGTTACGAAGGCTTGACAAAGTTTTCAGAACTATCTAATACTTGGAACAATTGGATAGAAAGAGCTTTTGCAGGTGAACATATAAAAGATATAATTAAGTATAAAGTAATAAATAAAGAAATATTTTACCGAATAGATCTAAAACCAATTTATGATAAAGATAAAGTTGATTATGTACAACTTGTCGCAAAAGAAGATACATTAAAACATTGTTACGAAACTCTTTTAAGAGAAAACAAAGAACTAAACAAATCTAAAAATCAAAAAGAAGAAACTACAAAAGAAGTTACAAATACAAATGAACAAATTACTTCAATCTATGATAACTTGAGAGAAGTTATTTGGGATTTTGACGTAGAAAAGAACAAAATAGTTTTTACCTCAAACATTTTCGAAACTTTGGGATTAACTAACAAAGTTGAAGGTTTTACACTCGAAGAATGGTATAAAATAATTGCTGAAGATAATTTGGAAGATGTTAAGACTTCATTTAAAAATTATTTAGACGAAATCAATTCGGAGTATAATATAGAATATAAGATAAATACTTCAAAAGGCAAAAAATGGATTAGTGATAATGGAAAAATTGTCTCTAGAAACGAAGATAATAAACCGCTTAGAATTGTTGGAACTCTACAAGATATCTCACTTAGAAAAAAACTTGAATTAAAATTAAATTATCTAAAAAAAGATATTTCGGATTGTACATTTTTAATTTTTTGGCACGACAAAGAAGGAAACATAAAATATTCCAGTAAAACGTTTCAAAAGAAATTAGGTTATTCTGAAGATGAAATATTAAACTTGAACCTAAGAGATTTAGAAAAAAATAATGAGGAATTATCGCAACTAGCAACTGAATATAGTTCAGGAAAAAGAGAAACCATTTTTTACACAAAGAAGAATGAAAAAATTAATGTAGAATTAACTTCATCCAAACTTGGTTTCCATAAAGAAGGCTATACTGTTGTTTCTGTAACTGATGTAACCGAAAAACAAACTATCGTATCTCAACTAAGAGAAAGTGAATCCAAATTTCACTCAGTAGCAGAAAATCTACCTATCATGGTTTGGTTAACCGATCAAAATATTAATTTACTTTATGCAAATAAAAAATCCTATGAATTTGTCGGAGGAAATAATTTAAGTTCAGCTTTACATCCAGATGATTATGATTTTTTCAAACATAATATGCTTTCAGCAATTAAAAAGAACAAGCAAGTCAGTTGTGAACTTAGAATAAAGAATTTAGAAAATGAATATAGATGGATACTGGCAGATATTGTTCCAAGATTTTCCAGTGAAGGAAAACTATTGGGCATGTTAGGAGTTGGTTCGGATATTACAGATAGAAAAGAAATTGAAACTAAATACCTTGAAAGCGAAACATTATTGAATGAAATTACTTCAGTTGTAGGTGATGGAATTTTCTTAATTGATGATGAATTTAAATTACAATTTGCAAATCCTGAATTTGAAAATTTATTAGGTTATACTTTTGATGAATTAGAAAATAAATCTACACTCAATATTTTAAATAGAGCCTCTAAAAGTTGTACAAAATGTCCAATAAAAGGAATTTTTAAGAAAGGCGAAGTTGTAAGAGTACCAGTTGATTATTTTGTTAAAAAAGATGGAAATAATATTCCGGTTTCATATGTAGTTTCTCCAATTAATAGAAACGGAATTATCACAGGAGCAGTCATTGCATTTCATGATATTACAGAGCAATTAGAAGCCGAAGAAGAACTCAATAGATATATCGAAGAATTACAAATCAGCAAACAAATGGTAGAAGAAAACGCAAATGAACTAACTACTGTTAATGAAAAATTATCTAAGTCAGAAGCTAAACTAAAAGAACTTAATGCCAATAAAGATAAATTTTTCTCTATTATTTCGCATGATTTAAGAAGTCCATTTTCTTCAATTATAGGTTTTGCGGAAGTAATGCTGGAAGATTTAGAACGACTATCCAATGATGAAATTAAAGACTTTGTAACAAATATTTATAAATCTTCAAAAAATTTACAAAATTTATTAGAAAATCTACTTAAATGGTCAAAAATTCAGACCGGTAGAATTGAATTTAATCAGATACATTTTGATTTAAATAGCTTAATTAACGACGTAATAGCATTATTTCAGGTTAATGCTGCAAGAAAACAAATAAAACTAGAAAACTTAATTGAAACCGACATAACTATAAACGCAGATAAATTTATGTTAGATACTATTCTGCGTAATTTGATATCTAATTCAATAAAATTTACTAAAGCAAACGGAATAATTTCAGTTTCAGTTGAAGAAAAATCGGATCATTTATTATTTACGATAGAAGATAATGGCGTTGGTATGACCGAAGAAATAAAAAACAAATTATTTAAAATTGAAGAACACGTTACTACTAAAGGTACTAATAAAGAAAAAGGTTCCGGAATAGGTTTAATAATTACTAAAGAATTTGTTGATATACATAAAGGAAAAATTTGGGTAGAAAGTACACCTGATGTAGGAAGTAAATTTTACTTTACCATCCCACAATAAGGTGTAAAAAACATCAAATTTAATTATATAAATCTCTTAGATTAGAGATAAAAATAGATACTTAAATTTTGATTACAGAATTTTGTGAATCACCAAAATGGGTGGTAACTTGTTTATCAGCATCTTTTTCAGTTAACCAAACTTTACCATCCAATAAATATTTAAATTCATATTCTTTATCAAGCTCCAAATCCACAACCAAAGAAAATGAACCATCTTTAACCAACTTTTTCATTTTCAGAGATTTCTCATTCCAATTATTAAAAGTACCTACTAAATTTGCTCTTTTATAATTAGCTCCTAACTCAGCAGGAATTGTGAAACTCACTTTACAGATAGGTTTTGTTTTAAGATATTTTTTTGATATTGCCATTAACATTCCTTTTGATTTTATTTATATATAATATCGGTTATAAAATTTTTAAAACTGCATAAAAAAACCTTACAGTAGTAACTGTAAGGAAAATGCGGGGCCGACGAGACTCGAACTCGCGACCTCCTGCGTGACAGGCAGGCGTTCTAACCAAACTGAACTACGACCCCATAAGAAATAAATTCAGATATGAAATATAATAGTTTTTTTTAATAATTGCAATAAAACTTACTGAAATCCAAATAGACTGATTCAGATTTTTAATTCAATATCAAATTACTTTTTTAATATCTAAAATACTATATTTATGTATCAAGTTTATAACATCAAATAACCGAAATCTTTTTAGTTTTAATGGAGGAAAAATGAAGATAGCAGTATGTGTTAGTCACGTTCCTGATACAGCCACAAAAATAAAAATAACAGACGATAACAAAACCATTAGTTCAGATGGAGTTTCTTATGTTATCAATCCCTATGACGAATTTGCAGTTGAAGAAGCTCTAAAAACAAAAGAGAAAATTGGCGGCGAAGTTATAATTATAAGTCTTGGCTCAGATGCCAATAAAGAAAGCATAAGGAAAGCTCTTGCGATGGGAGCAGATTCTGCTGTTCTACTTAAAGATGAAAACCCAAGAGATTCCGTAAGCCTTGCAAAAGCTCTTGCCGAAGAAATTAAACATCAAGGTGCAAAGTTAGTTTTCTTTGGTAAACAATCAGT
Organism: Ignavibacteriota bacterium; assembly: GCA_002746605.1. Classification (GTDB taxonomy): domain Bacteria; phylum Bacteroidota; class Ignavibacteria; order Ignavibacteriales; family Melioribacteraceae. The sequence goes on along the minus strand of PDPT01000036.1, from coordinate 122,486 downwards.
TGATTATGATAATTCAATAACAGGACAATTAGTTGCAGAAATTTTAGATTACAATTGTATCAGCGTGGCTGTTTCTTTTAATTTGGAAGGAGAAAAAATTACGGCAGAAAGAGAAATTGAAGGAGGAAAAGAAATTATGGAAACATCTTTACCTGCAGTAATTACAGCACAAAAAGGACTTAACGAACCAAGATATGCTTCATTAAAAGGAATAATGGCTGCTAAAAGAAAAACAATAGAAGAAAAAAATGCTGCACATTTCGATAACAAATTAGAAATTGTTAAAATGAAAAAACCGGAAGGTAAACAAGCAGGAAAAATTATTGGTTCCGATGCAACAGTAGTACCTGAATTAGTTCGTTTGTTAAAAGAAGAAGCTAAAGTAATATAGGAGATTAAAATGTCAAATAAAATTCTTGTAGTATTAGAACAAAGAAACAATCAAATAAAAAAAATATCTTATGAAATTTCTAAAGCTGCTTCTGAACTTGCAGAAAAAATCGGAGCGGGAACCGAAGCTGTAATAGTCGGTAACAAAATTTCAGAATTGAATAAAATCGGGAATTATGGAATTAAAAAAGTTACAGCTTTTAATAATTCCGAATTGGTAAATTATTCGCCTTCCGACTATGCAAAAATAATTTCAGACTTTGCTACAGAAGTTGGTGCCAACATTTTATTTTTCGGTAATACTTCACTGGGCAAAGATCTTGCTCCGCGAGTAAGTATAAAGTTAGATGCAGGAATTGCAATGGATTGTGTTGAATTAAATGTTGAAAATAATGAAATAATTGCTTCTCGACCAATTTATGCAGGAAAAGCATTATTAGATGTAAAGCTAAATTCCGAGAAAAAAGTTTTTGTGCTACGTCCAAATGTATTTTCCGCGGGTGAGCCTTTACCGGAAGAAGCGGAAGTAATTGAAAAAAATACAGATAGTGTTGATTTATCTACTAAGGTTATTGAAATTAAAAAATCAGAAGGCAAACTTGATGTAGCTGAAGCTTCAATTATTGTTTCCGGTGGTAGAGGATTAAAAGAAGCTGATAAATTCAAAATGGTTGAAGAACTCTCAGAGCTTCTCGGAGCCGCTGTTGGTGCTTCAAGAGCTGTTGTAGATGCCGGTTGGAGACCTCATGCAGAACAAGTAGGACAAACAGGAAAAACCGTTTCTCCTAATCTTTACATTGCTCTTGGAATTTCAGGTGCAATTCAACATTTAGCAGGAATGCGTTCGTCGAAATATATTGTTGCAGTAAATAAAGATGCTGACGCACCAATTTTCCAAATTGCAGATTACGGAATTACCGGAGATGTTTTCGAAATTGTGCCCGCATTGATTGAAGAGCTAAAAAAGTAAAAAAAATATATAGTAGTTAAGAAGTTAATAAAATAGCTTCTTAACTACACTTCAAAAAAACTTTATTCTTTAAGTTTTAACTAACTCAAACATTCAGAAATGCTTCCCAAATTTTATAAAGCTCGTATGTCGCTTTAACGTCTTCACCACAATAAACGGCAATGTCTTTTATTTTATTAGCTTTATAAAGTTCTTTAACTTCCATTCCCGTTATGCCTTTAGATTTGGGAGATTTTATTCCAAAAGCATGACAGTAAAAATCAAGATTAAACTTTCTAGTAAGTCCGTAAAATGTAAACTGATCTAACAAATCAATATGTCGAGTAATATTATATCTGTTATTTATTAAGTTAATTGTTGGTTTTATCTTAAGCATTGCCGAACGCATCATCAAAAAGGGAATGTCGAAATTACGACCATTAAAAGTAACAACTTTATCTGTTTTGACTACAAATTTCCAAAAAATTTCTAACATTGCTTTTTCGGAAAGACCTTGATAAGTAATTTCTTTATCATCAACTTTCCACTTTTCAGTTTTATCAGAATTATAAAGTATAAATGATCCGTTTGTTTCACTGTTAAGCATTCCTATTGAAAGAAGCTTTGCCGTAAAAGGATAAAGACTTAAATATCGTTCCGTATCAGATATTTTTTGTTCACGTAATTCAGTATTATTTTCTTTTTCAGCATAACGTAATAAAAACTCTTGTTGAGATTCTGAAAGATTTTCCAGTTCAAAACCTACAGTTTCAATATCAAAAATAATTGCCATTTTTTATTTCCCCAATTTTTGAGATTAAACTTATTTTTCAAAATCCAAAATTGCTTTATGAAATTCTCCAGGAAGCAACATGCTCTGTTTTGTATTTCTATTTATATGCACTAAAACTCCACTACCCTTTGCTATTTCAGTTTTATCGCTTTCTCTATAAACCAAGTGTTCAAAGATAAAACTGCTTTTTGAAACTTTCGGGATACGTGTATAAACAGTTAAAAGGTCATCCAGATGAGACGAATTAAGATAATCAATTTCATTCCGAGCTATTATTACAAAAGATTCATTTTGTAAAAATTCTTTAAATTTATATTTTTTTGATAAATTTTGTAAATATTTTAATCGTGCATCTTCAAAGTAGCTTAAGTAAACCGCATTATTACAAACACCAAGCATATCGACTTCATGAAATTTAACTTCTTCTGTTATCTGTTGCGAAAATTTTTCTATATCCATTTTAACCTTTCTTAATTAAAAATTTTGTCAATTATTTTACATGCTTTTACAATTTCATCATGACTTACATCGAGATGAGTTACAGCTCGTAGTGTGCCTACTTGTCCGACAGAAAGTAAAAGGCCTTCTTGTTTGCACAAATCTAAAGCTTCTTCAATTGTTTTTTCTAATGGTTTAAAAATAATTATATTTGTTTCAACATCCTTATTCACCAATTCAAACTTTTCGGTTTCTTCGATATGTTTAGCAAGCTGCTTTGCTTTCTGATGATCTTCAGCCAATCTTTCAAAATTATTTTTAACTGCGAAAAGTCCTGCCGATGCAATAACACCTACCTGCCTCATTCCCCCACCCCAAGCTTTTCTTACACGAAAGGCTTCAGTAATAAATTCTTTCCGTCCGGCAATTACTGAACCAATAGGTGCACCAAGACCTTTGGATAAACAAATTGAAACCGAATCAAAATAATTTGTAAAATCAGAAAGTTTATTTCCACTTGCTATTGCAGCGTTCCAAAGTCTGGCTCCATCTAAATGGAACATTAAAGAATACTTTTGTGCTAAAGTTGAGAGAGCTTTAATTTCATCAATTTTATAAATCGTTCCACCTGCTCTGTTGTGTGTATTTTCTGCCTCAATAACTTTTGTCCGAGGCATGTAGTAAGCACTTGTCGGTCTAATAAGCGGTTCAATTATTTCAGGCTTCAAAATTCCTCTTTCAGCTTTTACGGGATTCAATTGTATTCCACTTAATACTGCCGGAGAACCTGACTCATACTGAAAGATATGTGCATCAGCTTCACAAATAACTTCATCGCCTGGTTGTGTATGAATATTAAGACAAATCTGGTTACCCATAACACCGCTCGGGACAAACAGAGCAGCTTCTTTGTGTAAGAGTTTAGCAACATATTCTTCTAACTCAAATACTGTTTTATCTTCTTTATAAACATCATCACCAACTTCAGCATCGTACATTGCTTTTCGCATAGCTTCGGATGGTTTGGTAACAGTATCACTTCTTAAATCAATTATATTATTCATATTATTTCCTTATAAAACAAGTATAATAACGATATCCGTTAATTATTGCTAAATATTTTTCTTTTGAATTCAGCTTTCTTGTCAAAATTTAAAAGTAAACCGACTTTAATATTAGCAGCTTTAAGATAATTTATTAATTATAGTTCATGTTTAGAACAAATATTGCAGCAGCCTTTAATTTTATGATTACTAAATCTTCAACCAAGATAATCAACAACATTCTCATTTTCATAAAATATTTTTATATTTTGCTGCGATTTAATATACATACCTAATTTTTTCAATTCAATTTTCATTTAACGTTTATAACATCATTTTATTAGTTGCGAAAATTTATGTGATTAGTGTTATTTGTGTTTTATTACTTTCTTAATTAGAACTCTGATAATTACAAAAAGAAAAATCATAACACTCAAGTATGGAAGTAACAACGGATATTCTGTAAAGAATGTCTTATCACTTCGCAGTTCAACATCTCCGGTCAATACACCTCGAGTAAACATTTTAGTAGCAGAGATAGTCTCCCCAATTGGATTAATAATACAACTGATACCTCCATTGGCAGCCCTAACAACTGCTCTACCGTTTTCTACTGCTCGCAAAACACTCATTTCTTTATGCTGATACGGACCACTTGAATTTCCGTACCAACTATCGTTTGTTACAACAGCAATAAATTCGGCCCCCTTATCAACAAACGCAGAAATAAAATCAGGATAAATTGATTCAATGCAGACAACTCCTCCAACATTTACTGATTTTTCATTTAGCTGCATACCGTAAACTAAAGTATCTTTCCCGGTGTTCCAACTCGATATTCCCACATTCCACTTAATCCACTTTCCCAACACAGGAATTATATCAACAAGCGGAACTTTCTCTCCAAAAGGAACAAGTTTAATTTTACCATATTGTTCAACAGATTTATTCGGAGCAAAAAATAAAATTGCGTTATAACTTGTATAAAGATATTTACTGTTCTTAATCGGTTTTGCATCTTGAGGTGCTGACTCAGAGTCCGTAAAATAATTGGCGTGCGGCATTCCTGTTATGAGTAATACTTTATTACTATCAACAAAATTTCTTAATCTTTGTGCTTCTTTATAATAACTGCTCGATAGCAAATAAACAGGCAACGCAGTTTCGGGCAAAATTATTATTTCGGCATTATCTTTTATTGACTTTTCTGAAAGAGAAAGGTAAAGATCAATCTGTTCATTCAAATTTCCTAACTCCCATTTTTTATTAGGATTCAGATTAGGCTGAACTAACCCTACACGCACTCTTGCATTAGAGGGTACGTAATTATTAACTTTAACAACCCCATAAACTAAAGGAACAACTAGTATCACTAAAAATAGAATTACAAAACTATAGCTGACTTTTTTATTTAAAATATATTTCTTAACAATTTTATAGAGAAAAATATTTGAATAGAGAATTAATACTGTTAGACCATAAACACCTATTATATCTGCAATTTGAATATAGCTATTAAAGTAAGGAAGTGAATTACCCAACGACAGCCAAGGAAATTTAAAATCGGTTATGGAATAAATATATTCGTAAAACAACCAAAACCATGGAAGCAAAAAGATTGCATTGTCTTTAGTAATATATTTACGAGTGTAGAAAAAAAATGTTGACGGTATTAGAAAAACCAAAGGATTAAAAAACATTAAAACTGTTCCTGCAACCATCAAGAAAGGATCAGCATCTTTTGTCCAACTGCCAACCCAATACAAAGTTGTTAAATTAAAAAAGAAAATAGTAAAGTATGTAAAACGATTTACTTCCGATAAAGTTTTTCTTCTCTCAAGAACAAATAAATAAGGAACCATTGCAAAGAAAATAAAATAAGGCAACGGAATTGGCGGAAAAGATAATCCCATTAAAATTCCGGAAATTAAACCGAGTAATAATTCTTTTCTGTTTTCTTTTCTTTGCTCGTGAGTTTTGTATGACTTGAATAATTTTTTAATCACTCTTCTTTCTCTTAACAAAATACCTAATTCCAAAAAATAAAAGGATAACTGCTGTTAAAGCCATTCCAATATTACTGTAAGTTTTCAAGTAATAATCAATCAGTTCAATATTATTTCCAAGTGTCATACCCAAATAAATAATTATCAAGTTCCAAGCAAAAGCACTGATAGAAGCATATAAAAAAACTTTAATGACATTCAACTCATGTACGCCCGAGAAAAAACTTATTACAGAGCGAGTTCCGGGTAGAAATCTATTAGCCACAATTATTTTATAACCATACTTTGAAAACCATTCATCTGTTTTGGCTAAAGCATCTTGACTTATAAAACTTAATTTACCGGAACGTAAAACTTTTTCGCTGAGAAAAAACCCGACATAATACATCAAAATAAATCCCAACGAACTGCCAATACTTGTGATAAGTAAAATTGGAATGAAGCTAAGTGTTGATGAAGGAATTAATGATGCTCCAACAACTACCACAACATCACTCGGAGACGGTGGAAAAACATTTTCTATGAATGAAAAGGCTAAAAGTATAATATAAATCCAGGTTGTGTCTAAGCTACTTATGTAGTTTATTATCTGCTCTAACATTAATCATCCAACTCTTCAGCTAACAAAACAGAAGCATATGCCTTAGCACCTTCTTCCCTTCCTACAAAACCCATTTTTTCTGATGTTGTTGCTTTTACGGAAACTTGTTCTATGCTGATATTTAATATATGTGCAATGCTTTTTCTGATTGCATAAATATGGTCTTTCAATTTCGGTTGTTCCATAACAACTGTTGAATCTATATTAACAACTCTGAACATTTTACTTTGAATTAATTCGTTTACTTTTTTCAACAAAATTTTGCTGTCAATATTTTTATAATTTGGATCATTATCAGGAAAATGCTGACCAATATCGCCAAGTGCCAAAGCACCCAGCATTGCATCGCAGATTGCATGAAGCAAAACATCGGCATCAGAATGCCCCAATAATCCCAGATGCGATGGGATTTCAATGCCGCCGAGGAATAGTTTTCTATCTTCAGCAAATCTATGAATATCATAGCCGAATCCGGTTCTTATGTTCATTTAGAATCTCCTAATTTCAAAATTTGTAAATTCACTCGCATAGCTTGTCCAAGTTATTTTTATGTCTCTTACATCGGAACGAGTGGAACCAACTTTCAACTGATTAAATAGTTCTTCAATTAAATACTTTTCGCCTTCAACAACTGTAAAAACCGTTCCGTCATATTGATTTTTTGTGTAACCTTTTAAGTTTAACTTTTGTGCTTTTTGCAAAACAAAATATCGGAAGCCAACTCCTTGCACTAATCCGTAAACTATAATTTCCGCTCGTATCATTTTGTATTCTTCAATTTTCTTTTTTCTTTAACATTAAACTTTCATATAATTCTGCTGTAAGCAAACCAATAATAATTAATGCTGCACCGATATAACCAAAATTAGTTATTTTTTCTCCTAATAAAAAGAAAGCCAAAATTGTTGCAACTATTGGTTCCAAAGAAAAAATTATTCCTGCTTTTGCAGGAGTAACACTTTTCTGATATTTTGTTTGAAGTGCAGTTGTAATCAATGTTGTAAAAATTGATGTATAAAAAACTGCCCATATTAAATTTTTGGTAATATCAACTTTTATGTGCTCAATGCTTGTTGCATCAAAAAGGAACATAAAACCAGTGCTTAATACGGCAATAGCAACTATCTGATAAAAAAGCAAAATCCAGAAATCATATTTATTAGATTCAACATCGAGCAAAACAATATAAATAGCATAAAAAAAAGCACAAAATAAACTTAGTATTTCGCCAAGATTAAAATTAGAACCTAAATCAGAAAACAAATTTAAAATAGACTTACCACCACTCGATAAAAAACTTATTCCAATAGTAACGATTATTACCCCAAAAATTACACCTTTGTTCGGTGGTTTCTTTTCAATTAGGAGTTGTAAAATCGGAACCATAATCACAACTGTTCCGGTCAGAAAACTTGATTTAATTGCAGTTGTATATTTTAAACCGAATGTTTGAGCTGCAAAACCAAGGAATAAGAAAACTCCGAGTAAAATTCCCGATTTGGCTGCTTTTTTTGTAAATCGCTTTTTTATCACAAAAGGAAGCAAAAAAATTCCGGCAAATGCAAATCTTATTGAAATAAATGTCAAAGATGAAATATCGTTCAACGCTTCTTTTATTATTGGAAATGTAGCTCCCCAAAGAATCGTTATGAAAATTAAAATTAACTCGGCTTTATATTTATTTGTGTTGTTTAACAATTTAGTATTCTGAATTTAAGAATTAGATTTTTAATTTTTTGAATTTTTATATTTTAACTTTCTAAGTTTTACGACTATTTATTTAACTACTCACTACTGCTTTTTAATATTTATGGGGTTTTAACATTTTCCTTTTATAATTTCACTTCTGATATTTAAGTTTTTCTTTACTCTAAATATCCAAATCTCTTTAACGCATTTTTATCTTTCCGCCAATTATCAGCAACTTTTACACGCAGCTCCAAATAAACTTTCCGCATTAAAAATTCTTCAACCGAAATTCTTGCAGCAGCACCAAGTTTTTTTATTTTACTTCCGCCTTTGCCTAAAATTATTGGCTTTTGCGATTCCCTTTCTACAACAATACTTGCCGAAATAAAATCTTTTCCTTTTTCTCTCTCTTTAAACTCTTCGATTATAACTTCAATACTGTAAGGAATTTCATCATGATAAAGCTCTAATATTTTTTCTCTGATTTTCTCCGAGACAAAAAATCTTTCGGTTTCATTTGTCAATTCGTCATCGGGATAGAATTTAGGATGCACAGGTAAAAAATCAATTATCTTTTCTTGTAATTTTTCAAGATTGTAACCTTCAAGTGCTGAAATCGGAATTATTTCATCAAATATATTTTTCTTTTCAACCTTCCGCATCGCAGAAGTAAGGACTTCTTGCTTTACCAAATCGATTTTATTGATTATAAGAATCTTCTTTTTGTTTTTATTTTTTAGATACTCTTGCGTCTCTTCCTTCTCAAATAGTTCCAACTCTTTTTCTGACTTACCAAGAGTAATTAAAAATAAAATAACATCCGCATCTTTAACTGATTTTACAATATAATCCGCTAACTTTTCTTGCATTAAATATTTTGGATCTAAAATTCCAGGTGTATCAAGGAAAATAATTTGATAATTTTCTTCGGATAAAATTCCAAGAATTCTCTTCCTTGTGGTTTGCGGTTTACTGGTAATTATTGATAAATCTTCACCTAACAATTTATTCATTAAGGTTGATTTACCAACGTTAGGTTTTCCTATTATTGTTACAAATCCGGATTTAGTACTCATATATCTTTATTATTTTTAAGAACAAAAATAAGTAAAATCTATAAATTGGAGTAACAACAAATAAAAATATTAATAACTATATGTTTATTGTTCGTTTATTTTAATTTTTTTTTGACTTACTAATTGTGCTCTCTTCTTTGCGTAACTGAGCTATTATTTTTTGAATCGTAAGATTAACTCTTTATTTTCTTTTGAAACTCTTCTGCTTTCTCTTGATTTTTGTATCGCTTTATTTTGAGTTTCGGTATCTAATTTATTATTCTGAAAAAAGTTAATTGTTTCTTCAGGGAATTTGGCCATGCAGGCAGAAATCAACCAAGCATTTCCCATTTTCACATAATAACCTTTGTGCTTTACTTTTTGTGATAAATCAAAAATTGTGTTTAAGTAATACTCCTCTATATAATGGGCAAGTAAAATTACTAAGCCTGCTCTTACAACAAATTCATTGTCGGACTTCAGCCACTTTTTTATAACTTGCAAAACTTCTTTTTTTTCTTTCCTAATATTTTTATAATCAGCAATTGATGTATCTATTTGTGCCCAGTTATCAACTTTCGATAGAAAATTTTCAGTAAGAGGTAATAATTCAAGAAAAGATTTATTCAAGTTTGCAAGCACCATTCCTTCGAGCAGAACCATTTCATAGATATTCTTTTTATCAATTTCTATAAATTTTAGTGATTCTTTTTCATCCTTGGCAATACTTTTAGCTAACTTTCTAAGTTCTGGAATTTTGACTCCTAATACTTTTTGATTTGTCGGAATTATTTTTTTATTAAACTCCTTATATTTTTCTTCAGAAAGTTCTTTTAACTGTTTTAAAATTTTATTGTACATATTATTAAATCTCACAAATTATGATTTATTAGATGAATTACTTATTTATTAGGAATCTTACTCGTAAAGTTTCAACTCGATTTTAGAGATTTAAACTATACTTAGTCTCAGCTCGTTATGCATTCATCAGCATGAAAGTTAATTTATTTTTAGCACAAATTAGTTTCCTAATAAGAAGATTTTATGAGTCCGCCATCAACTACAATTGTTTGTCCGTTAATATAACTTCCTTGTTCTGAAGCCAGAAAAACAACTGCTGATGCAACTTCTTCAGGTTTTGCCAATCTTTTTAACGGAATTTCCGAAGCCATCTTTAGCAACATTTCATCTTTGGATATATTATTTTGCTTTGCTTTTAATTTAGCAAGCTCATCTAATCTGTTTGTAAGTGTTAAACCTGGAGCAACATTATTAACAGTAATATTATGCAAACTTATTTGGTTCGATAAAGTTTTGGCAAAGGCTGTTAATCCACTTCTAAAAGTATTGGAGAGAAGCAAATTATCAATTGGTTGTTTTACGGAAATAGAAGTAATGTTAATTATTCTTCCCCAGTTATTTTTCTGCATATTTGGGAGCACAAGTTTTGTGAATCTTACAGCACTCATTAAAACTTGATTGTATCCGGCTTCCCAATTTGCTTCAGTTAAGTTATTAAAATAACCGGGTGCGGGTCCCCCACAATTATTAACCAAAATATCAATATTACCAAATTGATTTTCGGAATATTTAATTGCTGCTTCAATCTCATCAGGTTTATTAATATCGCATTTAATAAAATGTATTTTTTCACTATACTTTTCTTTAAAAATTGAAGCAGTTTTTTCTAAGTTTTTAATATTACTTGAAGAAATAACAACATTACTATCTTCTTCTAAAAATAATTTGGCAACAACTTTTCCTATTCCTTTACTGGATGCGGAAACAAAAACATTTTTATTTTTTAGTTTTAAGTCCAATTTAATTTTGATTTAATTCTCTGACAATTTTATCGGAATCCATTGCAATTACAAGTTCTTCGTTAGTCGGTATTCTTAAGATAGATGTCTTTGAATTATCCGCGGATAAAAATGCTTCTCCTGTTGCATTCTCATTTTTATCGGGATCAAGATGAATACCAAGAAATTCTAATTCCGAACAGACAGCCTTTCTAACTTTGGGAGAATTTTCACCGATTCCGCCTGTAAAAACAAGTGCATCAATTCCACCCATTGCTGCAGCATAAGAACCAATATATTTTTTAATTCTATAACAGAAAATATCGAAAGCGTAGGTTGCCTTTTTATCACCTTCATCAACCGCTTGTTCAATTTCTCGCATATCACTACTTTCGCCGCTTATTCCTGCAAGTCCGCTGTGTTTATTAAGCAATGTATTTGTTTCAGAAATTGAGAGTTCTTCTTTTCCCATTACGTATGTAATAATTGATGGATCTAAATCGCCGCATCTTGTTCCCATCAGTAAACCTTCCAGCGGAGTAAAGCCCATCGAGGTATCTATTGATTTACCATGTTTTATAGCTGCCATACTTGCACCGTTGCCAAGATGAGCAGTAACTATTTTTAGTTCTTCAATCGGCTTATCAAGAACTTTAGAAGCTCTATATGAAACAAATCTATGCGATGTTCCATGAAAACCATATTTTCTGATTTGGTATCTTTTGTATAATTTATAGGGTATTCCATATAAAAAAGCATGAGGAGGCATTGTTGAATGATAAGCCGTATCAAACACTCCACATTGCGGAACATTCGGAAGATGTTCTTTTGCAGCAGCAATACCTTTAAGATTTGGAGGATTATGCAACGGAGCCAATTCTATATTATCTTTTAGTGCTTGTAAGACTGCATCGGTGATTAAAACAGAACCAGAAAATGTTTCACCGCCGTGAACAACTCTGTGTCCGACAGCATCAATTTCGCTTCTATCTGCAATCACACCGTGATTAGGATTAAGCAAAACAGCAATAACATATTCCATAGCAATTGAGTGATCTAAAATTTCACCAACTATTTTTATTTTATCTTGACCTTTTGGCTGGTGAGTCAGCACGGCACTGCTCATCCCTATTCTTTCAATTTGACCTTTTGCAAGAGCTTCTTCAGTATCAGTTTCAATAAGTTGATATTTAATTGAAGAACTTCCGCAATTTAATACTAAAATTTTCACTTAATTTTTCCTTAATTATATAGTTAAATTATTTTTCCATCTGAGTCGTATTTAAAAAATCCTTCTCCATTCTTTTTACCGAGTTTTCTTTCTCTTACCATCTTTCTTAAAAGTGGACATGGTCTGTATCGTGCTTCACCTAAAGTTTGATATAGTTGCTGCATCCAAGTTAAAACTTCTTGCAAACCCAATGAATCAGCTAATTCTAATGGACCCATTTGGAAGTTATAACCGAGTTTCATAGCTGTATCAATATCTTTGGCAGATGCAATTCCTTCCATTAAAATATGCATTGCTTCATTTAGCAGCGGAACTATTGCTCTGGTTGTAACAAAGCCAGGATATTCATAGACTTCAATTGCTGTTTTACCGATTCTGTTCGCAAATTGCTTCGTCTTTTCTACAGTAGCTTCGGAAGTATCCATTCCTTTGACCAATTCAACCAAAGACACTTTGGGAACAGGATTTAAAAAGTGGATACCAATCATTTTATCTTTTCTTTTGGTAACTTCAGCAATTTCCGTTAAACTTAGTGTTGGTGTATTTGAAACAAAAATTGTATTAGGATTAGCAATTTTGTCTAATGTTTTAAAGAGTTCGGTTTTTTGTTTAAAGTCTTCATCAATTGATTCAATAATTAAATCGCATTCACTTACTTCATTAATGTCTAAATTCCAATTTATTCTGCTTAAAATTGATTTTTTTTCGCTTTCGGTCATTGCCCAGCGTTCAATTTCATGTTTTAGTGAATTTTCTAAATTGGTTTTGGATTTTTCAATTTCTTTTTCGTTTTTCTCAATAATTATTGTTTCAATTCCTGCTGCGGCAATTGTTTGTGCTATTCCGCATCCCATAATTCCTCCACCGATTATCGCAACATATTCAATTTGGGCGGAACTTTCGTGTTGTGTGGAATTTTTTAATAAATCTTCCAGTTTTAAGTTATTCTTTTCCATAAAATTTCTTAAAGTTAATGTGATTGAATGAATTATACTTACAACTTTTATAACATAAATTTACAAGTAAAATAAGACTAAAATAATAATGAAAGCATCATCTTACTCTAAAATTCAAGTGCTAACAAAGTTGAATTTAATAATGTTAAAATAATAAATTAAAAATTGAACAATCAGAAAAAAATTCTTCGATTATTTATATGTCGTTACAACTTTAAATTATCAAACTATCAAAAATCTTTTTTATTAAAAATGAAAATACTAATATAAAGAACGAGAATCATAAAAAGAAAGGTAGTTATAATTGGTAACCAATCACCAACACCGGAACCAATGGCAAGCTCTGTTGTAAGGGAACCGAGTTCTGTTGTTTTAGGAATAATATGGTACAAAATTTCAGTAATGTTCTTTGTAAGTTTATCATCAACTAACATTAATATTTGCTCTCTTGCAGCAAGAAGCGGTGAAAGCACAAAAAATATCAAATACGTTAGCATCATTGCAAACATAGAACTTTTAGTAATAATACCAATTAAAATTATTAAAGAATAGAGTGACGCAAAGGTAAAAGTAATCGTTAAAATGCAATAGAGAAAATAAGGACTCCAAACTGAAAATTTTAGTCCCATTAAAAACCACAAAGCAAAAATTAGAAAAGCAATGTTTATAAATACAACTGTAACACCTCCCAAAAATTTGCCTAGTATTATTTGAGTTCTTGAAATTGGCTTGGATAATATTAAATCTACAGAACCGTTCTCTAACATAGCAGGAATAAATCCCGATGCAGAAAAAATTGACAGAAATAAACCGCCTCCGAAAAGAGGTGCTACGATAAGTAATTTAATTTTTCTTGTTATTTCTACGGTTAAATCCAAAGGATTTCCTTTACTAAATCTTATTATTCCTGTTAAATCATCAATAGGAACAAATGAAAAGAAAAGTATAAATCCTAAGACAGTAAATGTGGAAATTGCAAAAAAAGTTATAATTATTTTTTTTGAAAATGCTTCGCGTATTGTAGAGTTTGCTATAGTTAAAATATTATTCATAATCAGTTCTTACTTTCCGTTAAGGATTTAATAAACATATCTTCCAAAGAGTTCTTCTTTTGGTTAACACTAAGAATATTATAGTTGGAAGTTCTAAGTTCATCCATAAAATTATTTAAATCATTATTATTTTTAACTTCCAAAGAAATTATTTTTCCTGAAGTTCTAAAAGTAAATTCATTTTTCAGATTGTTTTCAAAGTTTGTATCTAACGGTAACTCGGTTTTGATTTCATAAATTTCTTTATCTACCGTTAATTCATCAATTGTTCCGTATTTTACTAATTTACCGTTATTCAAAATTGCAACTTTATCGGAAATTAATTCAACCTCGGATAAAAGATGACTATTGATAAAAATAGTTTTACCTTTTCTTTTCAAATTGGCAAGAATATCTCGTATTTCTTTTCGTCCAATTGGGTCAACACCATCTGTAGGTTCATCTAAAAAAATGATTTCGGGATTGTGAATTATTGCTTGAGCCAAACCGATTCTCTGCATCATTCCTTTAGAATATTTTTTGATTTTTGTCTTTCTCCATTTTTCCATTTTAACAAGATTAAGAATACTTGTTAACTCAGATGAATTTTTATCAACAGTATAACCCGATAGTTTTGCATTTTGAATTATTACTTCTTCACCAGTTAAATAATTCGGGAATTTGTGATTTTCAGGAAGGTAACCAATATTTTTTCTTATTTCATAACTTGAAATATCTCTACCTAAAATTTCCGCACTTCCCGAAGTTGGAAAAACAATTCCGAGTAAAATTTTAATAAGAGTTGTTTTGCCTGCACCATTTGGACCAAGTAGACCAAAGACAATTCCTTTTTCAACTTTTAATGTTAAATTATCAAGAGCTGTTATATTATTATTTCTCTTAAAACTTGAACTATAAATCTTCGTAAGATTATTTACTTTTATAGAGTTTATCATGAGTTATAAAATTTCTTTTTTATTAAAAATTCTTAGTGCAATGTAATTAACAATAATTGCTATTCCCAATAAAATCGTTAAATATGGAAAAATTATTTTTGATATTCCGGCATCTCTCCATAAAACTTGTAAAAATGCTTCTACCGACCAATAAGTTAAAGTAAACTTGGCTACGCCTTGCATCCAATCAGGGAATAGTGAGACCGGAAACCAAGAACCGCCCAAAGCCGACATAATTAAAATAACAGGAGTTGCAAAACCATTAGCTTGTGCAAGACTATCGGCAATAGCAGTAATTAACATTCCGAAAGCTACAGATGCACCGGCAGATGCAAGAATTACAATTATCAAACTAAAGAAATTAGAGAAAATATCTACATCATAAAAAATGTAAGCAAAAAAGAATAAAACAAAAAGCTGGATTATTCCAATGATAATTGAATAGAAATATTTTGAGATTAAATACTCTGTTCTTGTAACAGACATACATAAAATTCTCTTTAAGGTTCCTTCTTTTCTTTCTTCAAAAATTGATGTGGCCGTTGCCGTAAGTGTAAACAACAAAAACATTATTGCCCAGCCGCCGACAATTCTTGTTACACCGGGATTCTTTACTTCGGTTCCTACAAGCTGTTCTTCATCAAACTGAATAAGATTGCTGATAAAATCTGTACCTGCTGCTTCAGTAGAATCATTAGAACTTGTTATTTCTTCCATATCAAATTCAGTTAAAGATTTAACTATTTCATCTTTATCAACACCAAAATACTCTGAAATCATATTTGCCATATCAGTATTAAACGAATTTGATAAAGAATCATTTAAAAAAGTTTTTGCTTGTCTTTGCATCAACAGTGGAAAAATTTCAGGTATTTTTGAAAAGACAGTTTGCTGAATAGTTCCTTGCAACAGTTGCATTTCCATTTCGTTGCGCGGGTCAAAATAATATTTAAATTTTAAGGAACTTGATGTATCTGCAAAAAAATCTTTTGGCATTATTAAAGCAGCAGGAATTTTTCCATTCTTAACAAATTCTTTAGCTTTTTCAATAGTAAAGTTTTGTTCTTTTTTATTTTCGTCAATGTATTTTTTGATTGTTCTAATCGCCGAGCTGGAGTCAAGTTCAGTTTCGATATATTTAGATAATTCGTTATTGCTTTTGTTAATTAAAATCATCGGAATTTTGCCCCTGCTTTTGGAACCGCTGCCCCAAATACTTCCAAAAATTATTATTAAAACAATTGGGACAACAAATGTAAAAATTAATGCAGGGATATCGGCAAAAAAACGTAAAAAATCTTTATATATAAGTTTAGTAATGTTTCTCAATCTCTTAAACTCCTTCCTGTTAGTTTTAAGAAAACATCTTCGAGCGATGCTTTACTTAACTCTATTAAATGAAAAGGTACTTTCATTTTCTCCAATTCAGTAAGTATTGAACCATTTGTTTGAGTTTTGCTTTCGGGCATAATTTCATAATAGAAATCAAATTCCGTAACTTTCCCCAATCTATAAAATTCTGTAGAAAGCTTATCAATCAAAGGCGATTTACTAATTTTCAGTACATCTTTTTTTTCTAAAAGGTTAATTAATTCATTTAAATTTCCTTCGGCAATAATTTTACCGTTATCAATTATTGCAAGTTTATTGCATAAGTTTGCAGCCTCTTCCATGTAATGAGTTGTATAAATAATTGTCTTTCCTTCTCGATTTAATTTTTGCAGCATTTCAAAAATTGCATTTCGGCTTTGCGGATCAACACCAACAGTCGGTTCATCGCACAAAATTATATCCGGATTATGCAAAATACTTACGGCAATATTCAGCCGCCTTTTCATTCCACCTGAAAAGGTTTTTACCAAATCATTTTTTCTTTCCTTTAATTGAACGAGTTCTAAAATTTCATTTATTCTTTCTTTTAATATTTTTTTTGGAATTTTATAAAAGCTGCTGAATATCTGTAAATTTTTTATTGCAGATAAATCTTCGTAAAGGGCAATTTCCTGCGGCACATAGCCGATTTCTTTTTTGTAAGAAGTATCTTCAATACCTATATTGTTAATCTTAATATTACCATTATCCGGTTCTATAAAATCAACAATGCAATTCATTAGAGTTGATTTTCCGGCACCATTTGGTCCAAGTAATCCGAAAATTATACCTTTGGGAATATTAAGTGAAACATTATCTAATGCTTTAAGTTCACCGTTTTTTGTTGAACCGTTATTAAATATTTTAGTTACATTTGTAATTTGAACTGAATTCATTTGTAAATCACTTTTTATTTAAAAATTTACTAGTATTTAAATTAACCATATATTCTTTAATTTGATGTTAAGAAAAACACTTAAACAGCATTTCGGATTTGAAAACTTCCGACCCGGACAAGAAGAAATAATTAAAGCAATTATTGATAAAAAAAATGTTCTTGCTATAATGCCAACCGGAGCAGGAAAATCGCTTTGTTATCAATTGCCTTCTATTATTTCTGAAACTTATTCAATTGTTATTTCGCCCTTAATTTCTTTGATGCAAGATCAAGTAAACTCAATAAATCAAATAAATAATTCCGCTGCTTTCATTAACAGTTCTTTAGACTACCGAGAGACTAAAAAAGTTCTATTGGATTTAACAAATAATAAAATTAAAATCCTTTTTGTTGCTCCCGAAAGATTGGGCAATCTTAATTTTACTGAAAGTTTAAAAGATTTAAAACCTGAATATTTATTTGTTGATGAGGCTCATTGTATTAGTGAATGGGGACATAGTTTTAGACCAAGTTACAGAAATATTAAAGAGTTTGCGGAGCAAATTGGGATCAAAAATATTTCTGCCTTTACTGCAACCGCAACTCCCGATGTTCAAAAAGATATTATCAATCAACTTGGATTTGAGAATCCTAAAACATTTGTATATGGGTTTGAAAGAAAAAATATCTCGCTTTTCGTTGAGAAAATAAAGAATAAAATTGATAGAACAATTGAAATTCTACGTGAACACAATACAGCTTCAATTATTTATGTATCCACAAGAAAAAATGCAGAAAAATTAACCGAACAATTGAAAGCTGAAAATATCAACGTTGAATTTTATCATGCAGGATTAACAAATGAGTTGCGAACAATAATTCAAAATGATTTTATTGATAATAACACAAAAGTAATTGTAGCAACAAATGCTTTCGGAATGGGAATTGATAAATCGGATATTGGCTTGGTAATTCATTTTAACATTCCGGGTTCTATCGAAAATCTTTATCAAGAATTCGGAAGAGCAGGAAGAGATGGTAAAGAAGCAAAATGTTATCTATTCTATTCCGAAAAAGATAAACATCTACAAGAGTTTTTGATTAAAGTAACTCATCCCACACGTGAGCAAGTTAAAGAAGTCTATAATTCTATATTAGATTATCACCGAGTAACAGTTAACACAAAATCAGAAGTTGCCTTAAATATTGATGAAAAATTAATTTCTTTATTAAATAATAAAAAGATAAATCAAAATTTGTTTAATTCCGTAATGACTGTTTTAGAGAAAACAAATTATTTAAAACTAAATAAAATAAATATTTATCATTCTAATTTTAAATATTTAATAACAAAAGAAAAACTTAAAGGTTATGTTGTAAAGTTAAAGAATAAGAAGTTAAAAGAACTACTTTTAGAACTTATCCAATATTATGGGAATCTTCCGTTTACAGAGTTTACAAAAATCAATTTTAACTATTTATACAATACCCTTGGCCAAAAAAAGTATGAAATAGAAAAAGATCTATTAAATCTAAATGATTTGGGCATTATTGAATATTTACCTCCTTCATCTTCAACTCAAATTGTAATGATGCGAGAAAGAGTTAAAGCCGAAGAACTCTTTCTTAATGATGAAGCCCTAAACTCTAAAATAAATCATAGCAAAAATAAATTAGATTCCGTTCTAGATTACAGCTTTACGGAAGAATGTAGATTCAATTTTATTTTAAACTATTTCGGTGAAGATGTTAAAGCTTACAAATGCGGCAAGTGTGATAATTGTTTAGGAATTGCAAACATTGATAATACTGCCGATGAATATATTCAAGAAAAAATTATTAGAACATTCAAAGAAATTAAAAGAGGCTTAAACTTAAAGCAATTATTCGGAATTTTATCTGGAAAAACTAAAACCCGTGCTGCCAATTCAATTTCGACATATCAATCATGTACGCATTTTAATTATGCACAAATCGAAAATAGTGTAATGAAATTAAAATCAAAAAGAATGCTGAAAGAAGTTGGAGGCGAATTACTCTTTAATTCTTTAGAAAAGGACAAAAGTGTTGAAGTTAAAAGAGATACAGATTACGAAGATAACCTTCAACTCTATAACAAACTCAGAGAAGAAAGAACTTTAGCTGCCAAAAAATTTTCTCAAAATCCTGAAATTATTTGTGCCGATAAAATTCTAAAAAAGATTGTTAATGAAAAACCGGTTACTCCAAATTCTTTTTTAACAATAAACGGAGTAACCCAAAGAATGTTCAATAAAATCGGTAATGATTTCATCGAAATAATAAAAGAACATTTACATGCAACTGATGTTAAAAAACTCCCGAGTCATATTTTTAACACTTACAATTTGCTAAAAAAAGGATATTCATTAGATGATATTTCTCGGTTGCTTAAATTATCCGATTCAATAATTTCAATACACATAGATAGTATTGTTAATTTTTACCCGCAAGAGGATTACTCTAAATTAGTTTCCAAAGATGAAATTAAACAAATAAAAGATGCAATTAATATCTACGGCGATAATGCAAAAATTCTAAAAAGTAATTTAAATACTAAAATCAGTTATGGAAAGATTAGAGTTGTTAAGGCTTTAATGAAATTATAAAAGGTCCAAAGTAGATGCGTGTTTAGGCTTAAAACAGATTGAAGTAAACCCGTTTGGCTATTGCCTTTTATGACCAACTCTGGGTTCAGATTCATAATGTAAAACTTCTGCTCTTTTGTTTTTGGCTTTTAATGTATCAAGATAGGCATTTGCTAAATCAAAAAAAGTTTTCCAACTACTGTAATCTTGATTTATACTTTTAATTTTTTCTTTATAAGCTTCTTCAGTCATGTTATATTTATTGAATACCTCTTTCTTTTTTAGCAAAAGTGAATCACTTGTGCAGTAAGTGGTTTCAACAATCAGATTATCAACATAAACTTTAGACAATTCTTCTAATTCAGTTTTATTACTGCAAGAGGATAGAATAAGTAATAAAACGGCTAATAGAAACTGCAGAAGAACTAATTTTTTTTTCATTCCGCTCATCCATTGATGGAATATTTAAGGATAAAAGAAAAGTTAGAGTCTGTAATAAATACAGAATAAACTTCTCTTTTCTCTTCTGAATATTTAATTCTTTTTACTTGCTTCAAAAAGTATTCTCTTTTCTCTTTCAGATAAATTTTGATAACCGCTTTCACCTATTTTGTCTAAGATTCTATCAATTTCTTCTTGCGAAACATTACTGGAGGAATTGTTACTTGATGATGAATTTATTTCGTAAAACTCTGCTTCTTCAGCATCTTTTTTTCCAAAACTAAATGGTGAAGATTTTTTCTTAAAATCAGTTTGCCTTGTATAGCTTTTATTACTTTTAAAGAAATTGAATAATCTATCAACATTAAAATTATATCTTCTATCAAAAAAGATAAATAAGAATGCTGTAATTGCACCGCCAAGATGAGCTAAGTGTGCTACCAAACTTCCATCTCCAACCGATAGAAACTCTAAAACCATTGCAAATACAATCAAGTATTTTGCTTTAACAGGTATCAGGAAATAAACATAAATCATTCTATTCGGGAAAAACATTGCAAAGGCTACCATAACTCCATAAACCGCACCGGAAGCACCTATGATTGGTCCTCCGCCCGAACCGAGGAAGAGTTGCAAAAGTCCGCCACCTACTCCTGCAAGGAGATAGAAAAAAAGAAATTTTCGGCTTCCCATAATGTTTTCTATTTCCATTCCGAACATCCAAAGCATTAGCATATTGAAAAAAATATGACCCAAATCGGCATGTAGAAATTGATAAGTAATTAACTGCCAAGGGTAAAAATCCCAAAGACTATTAAACGGGATTAAACCAAAATATTTTACCAATAAATCCTTTAAAGTTAAATTGCTGACTGAAATATTACTAACAAGTACAGAAAAGAAAAATACCCCCCCATTAATAATTAGTAAATTTTTTATTACAGGAGGAAAAAAACTAAATCCCCCAAATCCCATTGGTCTATATGAACCTCTATTGTAATTTGACATTAAAAATCCTTGAATACTAAATTCTTTCTAAAATAACTTTATAAAACTTCTGAATAACTAAAAGTTTTATCATTCCGTCCGTTATTTTACGGATTATCTCGGAATATAAAAAATAAGACTTTAAAGTGGCAAGTGCTTATCTTTTTATTCATCAATCAATTTTTCATAAGTTTTATTAATTAAATATACAAAAATAATCGAAACTTATGATTTTTTATTGATTGATTATTATTAAACAGTCTTAGTGTTAGTTGCTTTAAATTAAAAGATTATACTTAAATATTTTATAATTTAAGTTATATTTTTAAATAATTGACAACCAAAATAAAAAATTGCTTATATACAAAATGGAAGAAAAAAATAGAAAAAAGAGAGCTTCAAGCTTAAAGAAACCCATTATATTTAATAATAATAGGCGTTTTAACAATTTTATTTAATTATTTACTTTCATTTAATCAAAAAAAATAATATTTTTCAATTGCATTCATTAACTAACAAATTTATAAGGACAAAATATGGCAAAAGCTAAAAAAGCTGCACCTAAAAAAACTACAGCTCCTAAAGCTGTTAAACCAAAAGCGCCCAAAGGGCAATACACAAAAGGTGATATTGTAGATCATCTAGCATATGAACTGGATGTTACCAAGAAAAAAGCAAGTGAATTTTTAGATTCACTAAATAAATTAGTTTCTAAAAATGCAAAAAAAGGTTTTACAATTCCCGGACTTGGTAAATTCTCTACCACAAGAACAAAAAAACGTAAAGGTAGAAATCCTTCTACAGGTGAATCAATTGTAATTCCTGCAAAGAACAAAGTTAAATTTAGAGTAGGTAAAGCTTTACAAGATGCTGTTTACCCACCCAAAAAATAGTTCTATGCAAATTAAATATTATTCAAGTCCGGCATTAGTCGGACTTTTTTTATTTTAAATAACAAAAACTTTAAAATACAATAAAGTGTTGGAATGAATAAAGAATTAAATGATTTCAAATTAGTTTGTAAAGTATCTGAATTAACTGATGCAACTGGACAAAGATTTTTAATTAATGATGTTGATGTCGCTTTGTTCAAGGTTGAGGGTAAAATTTATGCTCTTAATAATTTTTGTACGCATAAACTAATGCCAAAGATTTATGAAGGTAATATAGAAGATGGTTATGTTATTTGTCCTTTGCACGGATGGCAGTTTAATCTAAAAGATGGAAAGCTGCACAACGGAACTACAGCATTGGATACTTACGAAACCAAAATAATTGATGATGATGTATATGTTAAAACTTACGATAAAAAATTAAATTGGTAATTTGATAATTTCACTATGAACTCGGAAAAAATTAAAAAAGAGTTAATTAAAAAAGCAAGTAACTTAGGTTTTGAACTTATAGGTTTTTCTCCTTATCAAATTTTAACAGAAGAAATAGATAGATTGGAAGAATGGCTTAAGAATAATTATCATGCTGGAATGTCTTACATGGAACGTAATCTTGATAAAAGAAAAAATGTAAGAGAAATTTTATCCAACTGTGAAAGTATTTTAACATTAGGTATGAATTATTTTGTCGGTGAAAATTTTAATCTAAGAGAGAATGAAGGAAAAGTTTCTCGTTATGCTTGGTCAAGAGATTATCACTATATAATTTGGGAAAAACTTGATGAGTTAAAAATTTTTATTAACGAACTTGATAAAAAGATTGACACAATCAGTTATGTAGATACAGGACCTGTTATGGATCAAACATGGGCAGAAAAATCGGGTTTAGGCTGGATGGGAAAAAATGGTGTAATCATAAATAGAGAAATAGGCAGTTGGTTCTTTATTGCAAACATACTTACTAATGTAAAATTTGAAAGTTATAACAAATCCATAAAAAATTATTGCGGTAATTGCACAGCTTGTATTGATGCTTGTCCGACCAAAGCAATTATTGCACCCAAAGTGATAGATGCCAATAGATGTATTTCTTATTTAACGATAGAAAATAAAGGCGAAATTTCGAAAGAGTTTAAAGGAAAATTTGATAATTGGATTTTCGGGTGCGATATTTGTCAAGACGTTTGTCCGTGGAATATAAAATTCAGCAAAAAAACTATTGAACCTCAATTCTATAACATTCACAATAAAACCATTACTTTTGATGAGATAGAACAATTATCAAATAAATTATTTAAAGAAAAGTTTAATGAAAGTCCTATTTTGAGAGCAAAGTTAAAAGGTCTGAAAAGAAACGCAGATTTTTTGAAAGAAAAATAATTGCTTTTTTTAATATATTTATGAATCATTTTAATCTATTTTGAATCAAATTGAGTAAAAAATTTTCTCACTTATTAAAGCAAAAAAAAATCAAAAAGTTAAGTTTATATTAAATATAATTAGAGGATAAACAACATGTCAGAAAATCATTTTAAAGTTGCAATTATTGGTTCAGGACCGGCAGGATTAACAGCCGCAATTTACACGGCAAGAGCAAATCTAGCCCCTGTAATTTTTGAAGGAATACAGCCGGGCGGACAATTAACAATTACAACCGAAGTTGAAAACTATCCCGGTTTCGAAAACGGTGTTCAAGGTCCGGAATTGATGGATGTTATGCGAAAACAAGCTCTCAAGTTTGGAGCAACTTCCAAGTTTAACGAAATACGCGATGTAGATTTTTCGGTAAGACCATTTAAGTTAAAAACTGATAATGAAGAAGAATTTACTGCCGATTCCGTAATAATTTCAACTGGGGCAAGTGCTAAATTACTCGGTTTGCCAAGTGAAAAAGAATATATGGGTTACGGTGTTTCCGCTTGTGCAACTTGTGACGGATTTTTCTACAAGGGCTTAAAAGTTTTGGTAGTTGGTGGTGGAGATACTGCAATGGAAGAAGCAAATTATTTAACAACTTTTGCCGATGAAGTTATAGTTATTCATAGAAGAGAAGGTTTTAGGTCATCACAAATTATGTTAGATAGAGCTAAGAAAAATCCTAAAATTAAATTTATGACCAACAGAACAATTAAAGAAATTGTCGGTGATGTTAATGCAATGGGACACAAAAAAGTAACCGGAGCAATTCTCGAAAATACTCAAGATGGCAGTACCGAAGAGATAAAAACAGACGGAATATTTATTGCAATTGGTCATCAACCAAATACAAAAGTGTTTAATAACAAATTGAAAATGGATGAAACCGGTTACATACAAGTAAAATCCGGTTCAACATACACAAATATTGATGGTGTTTTTGCTGCTGGCGATGTAGCTGATAAAACATATAGACAAGCAATTACTGCTGCAGGAACAGGTTGTATGGCTGCCCTTGATGCTCAACACTGGTTAGAAGAAAAAGAATTAGCTTAAAATTGCCAGATTAAGTTTCGGCATAACAAAAACCCAATTTTTTTTGAAAAGTTGGGTTTTTCTATGTTGTATTTCTTCTGTTAACTCATTTTTATTATTTTCGTTTTCAAACTTTCTTAAAACAGAAAAAGCTGCCTGAAATTTTCAAATCTGGCAGCCTAAAATTGTTTTAATTAAAAAAGTCCTTCCATGCCGGGGATTTTCATTTCTTCATAATCAGATGGTGGAACAAAATAATCACTATCTAAACTTTTCTTTATTATTTCTTTGGCTTCAAAACGGGAAACTTCCTTTCCATCTTTATCTTTAGTAATTACCAGTAAAGGAAAATAGCCGCTATTATTTATATTAGTTCCCCAAGTCGGTGTAAATGAATTACCCATTGGATTTTTCTTTAGCATAAATGCACCAAGCTCATCTGTAACCCAAGCTTCAACTTCATAATCATCTTCGTCATCATTAAATACCCATTGGTCACATTCATAACCAAGAATATCCTTAGTTTTGCCTGTTTTGAATTTGGTTATATCCAGAACTTCTTCCTCTTTAGTGTTATCATCGTCAGTATTTCCAAGCAGATTTTGCATTTTAGTAAATAGAGCATTATCTAAATCCAAGTATTGTTTATTTTCCGGCATTAAAACAAATGATTTTTTTTCACCTATAACTATGGAAGAAACATTATCCTTGCTTTTCATATCCATTCGGATATCTGCATCCTTGATGTAGTAATCAATAAAAAAATTTCCGTTATCATAAGTCATTTTGATTTTAATTTTACCTTCAAATTTATCTTGTGCAGTTAAGAAGGACTGTGCAGTTAGAATTAATAATAATCCTATAAAAAATTTTTTTAACATTTTTACTCCTAATTTTTTAGAAATTTATAATCATAAACTATATGGTTTAAAATAGTTATTTTTTTATTTATAAAAAATACTTTGTAATTATATAATGATTTGATAATATTTACAAATAACAAAATTTAAAGGAAATAAAATGAATAAAAAAGAAAACTTCTTAAAAGAAACTATAAAACACATTGATATTAAAGAACATAATGTAATTGAATTAGTTGATTCGATGAAAAGAATGGCATTTTCCGCAAGAGATTTAAATAGAGCTGCAAACATTTTTAACATGATGCTGGAAGATAAAAATTGCTCGGTTATTTTAACTCTTGCCGGAAGCCTCTTTAGTGCAGGACTAAAAAAAGTAGTTCACGATTTGGTAAACAACAATATGGTTGATGCAATTGTTTCAACAGGAGCAATTATTATCGATCAAGATTTTTTTGAAGCACTTGGCTTTAAACATTACATCGGAACTCCATTTAGTGATGACAATATATTGAGAGATTTACACATCGACAGAATTTACGATACATATATAGATGAAGATGAGCTCAGAATCTGTGATGATACAACAGAAAAAATATTTAATAGTTTGGAACCAAGACCATATTCCTCAAGAGAATTGTTGTGGGAGTTTGGAAAATATCTTGAAAATAACGGCGGACCAAAAGTTGATGACAGCGTAATTTATGCGGCTTATAAAAATAATGTGCCGATTTTTGTACCCGCATTCTCCGATTGTTCGGCTGGCTTTGGAATTATAGTGCATCAGCATAATAATCCAGATAAACATCTTTCGTTCGATTCGGGGAAGGATTTTCTGGAACTAACTCAAATTAAACTTAATACAAAAGAAACCGGAATATTTATGATTGGCGGCGGTGTTCCTAAAAATTTCACACAAGATATTGTTGTTGCCGCAGATATTCTAAAAGAAGATGCTCCAATGCACAAATATGCCGTACAAATTACAGTTGCCGATGAAAGAGACGGAGCACTTTCCGGCTCTACTTTGAAAGAAGCAAGTTCTTGGGGTAAGGTTGAAACAACTTACGAACAAATGGTTTACAGCGAAGCAACTATTGCTATGCCACTTATAGCAGGGTATGCTTACCATAAAGGAGCTTGGAAAAACAGAGAAAAAAGAGAGTTTCAAAAGTTATATAAATAATTTATAGTGTATTCTATAATATGAAATTTTGAAATTATAAAAAATAAAGGTAGTTTAGTTAAATGCTCGAGAATGCGAACTTACTGAGCCTCTAGATTATGAAAAATATTCACCGTTGGGGAAAAAAACACCGGTAACAGCAGAAACGGTAAAACCCACAAGTCTTTAAGAAACACTCATTTTAAGACTTTTAACTAAATATCACTCATACCTTAAAGCCTCAATTGGGTCTAAGTTTGCCGCTTTGTAAGCGGGATAAGTTCCAAAGCCGACACCGACAAGAATACAAAGTAAGACACCAATAATTACCCATTCAATTGGAACTGATAAAGCACCGCCGATAGCCGAGCCGGCTAAATTTCCTACAATAAGTCCTATAACAATTCCAATTATTCCGCCAAGCAATGAAAGGACTACAGCTTCCAACAAAAATTGCAAAAGTATGTTTTGCCTTTTTGCACCAATGGCTTTTCTGATTCCTATTTCACGAGTTCTTTCTGTTACGGAAACTAACATAATATTCATAATTCCGATACCTGCAGCAAATAAAGCAATTAAAGAAATAGCGTAAACTCCTATTTTAACACCTGCTGTCATATTATTTATATTTTGCAAAACGGATTCATTAGAGTAAACACCAAAGTCGTCTTCTTCTCCTGAAGGAACTTTTCTTATGGTTCTAAAATAGCCAATGGTTTTTTCAATTAAATCATCATAGTCTTCTTTTGAATAAGAACTGACGGTAATGTTTAACGAACGTCCTCTATCTCCATACAACCCCTGCCAAGAGGTTAGTGGAACAGCTACAAAATTATCCTTATCTTGCCCGAAAGAAGCAGCTTGTTTTTCAAGCACTCCTATAACTTTGAACTTTCTATTATCAACTTTTATTTCCTGCCCTATTGCTTCAATATTTTCAAATAATTTTTTTTCAATTGATTTACCGATTACTGCAACTCTTTGTGAACGGTTTAATTCATTGTTATTAAACAACCTTCCTTTTTCAGGTATCCATTTGTTATTCGGAAAAGCATCGGGAGTGCAACCGGCAAATTGTACATCAGGATTTGTTTCGTTATTTTCGTATTTTATAAGTCTGCCCCACATCCATTGTTCGGCACCAACAGCTTGGGCTTCACTTCCAAGTTTTTCTTTAAGTTCATTAAACTGTTCAATAGTAATATCCTTTCTGTTTCTATATTTGCGTCTTTCACCTTGATTTATCATTGCAGGATACTTTTGAATTTGAAAAGTAGTCTGCCCCAAAGAAGAAACTCCCTCTTCAATACTATTCTGCAACATAGAAACTACCGTACTAATTGTAATTATAGAAAAGATTCCTACAATAATACCAAGTATTGTTAAAAAAGATCTTAATTTATTAGTTCTTAATGAGTCTAATGCTATTGATAAAATTTCCATTATTCATACCTCAAAGCGTCAACGGCATCCATTTTTGCTGCTGCGTAAGCAGGGGCAAGTCCGGATAAAATACCTGTTAAAAGTGAAATTCCAATTGCAAGAATTACTGCATCGATCTGAAACGAAACAGGAAAATCATATTGTTCAATCATTTTTGCACCAAGTAATGCAATAATTAATCCGATTAAACCTCCGATTAAACAAATGAAAGCAGATTCAGAAATAAATTGTCCGAGAATAGTTCTCTTTTTTGCACCGATTGCTTTCCTTATTCCAATTTCTCTAGTACGCTCTTTTACGGAAACGAACATAATATTCATTATTCCTATGGCTCCTACAAAAAGCGATAATCCGGTAATCAATAAACCTGCAATTTGAATAACGCCGACTTGTTTGTTAATTATATCTAAAAGAGTACTTTGTTGATTTATAGAAAAATCATCTTTTTCATCATACTTAAGTCCTCTGATTCTCCTCATAACACCTATAGCTTCTTCTTTAACAGCTTCAACTGTTTTATTACTTGGGGCACGAACAACAATAGAAATTCCGCTGCCCCGATGTCTGTTCTGAAAATCTTTGTACATTGCTTCAAGAGGAATATAGACCATATTATCAGGATTGAAATCTCCAAACAAGAAACTGCCTTGTTCAGAATTAATTCCTATAACTTGATATTTCTTATTTCCGATTTTTACAATTTGATTTAAGCCTCCGCCATGAGGAAATAATTCCTCGGCTACTTTTGCACCTATGATACAAACTTTTCTGCCTGCATTACTTTCTATTTCAGAAAAAAATCTTCCTGCGGTAAATTTTAAATCGGTTGTAGTAATATAATCTTGATTTGTTCCTATCAGAAAAATTCTATCTATGGCATTATCATCATAAGCAATTTTTTTACCTGAAATTATTCGAGGAGCAACAGCCACGGGAAGTTTGGCTGTTTCTTTAAATTTATCAAAATCTTCCATTGTAATATCCGGTCTGTTCCTCATCTCCCACCAAGGTATATCGCTAAACCAAGCCCATTTATCAATAAAAATATTTTCTGTTCCCATTATGCTCGATGCACTACTTTGGAAAGACTCATCAATTCCTTTTATTGCGGTTGACATTAGAACAACCGAAGCAACTCCAATTACAATTCCTAATGTTGTAAGAATAGATCTAACTTTATTAGCCCTAATTGCATTGAATGCTATTATTAATCCTTCTTTTAGTTCATATAAATAATTCGTCATTGTTTCTTAGACCTCGGCTTTTCTTGGTTCAGCTATTTTTCTTAAGTTAATAATTTCGTCCTTCTCAATTAAACCGTCTCTTAATCTAATAATTCTTTTGGCATGCTCTGCAATATCTTCTTCGTGCGTTACAACAATAATTGTATTTCCTTGCGAATATAGACTTTCGAAAAGAGCCATAATATCAGCACCGGTTTTAGAATCCAAGTTACCCGTTGGTTCATCGGCAAGAATGATTGAAGGATTTGTAACCAAAGCCCGGGCTACAGCAACCCTTTGTCTCTGTCCACCAGAAAGTTCATTTGGTTTATGATCCATTCTATCAGCAAGCCCAACTTTTTTAAGTGATTCTTTCGCTCGTTCTCTTCTTTCTTCTTTAGATATACCCGAATAGATAAGGGGCAATTCAACATTATGCAAAGCATCAGATCTTGGAAGTAAATTAAATGTCTGGAACACAAAACCTATCTCTCTATTTCTGATTATTGCAAGATCATTATCGTCCATTTCACTTACATTTTCGCCAGTAAATGTGTAAAGACCTTTTGTCGGCGTATCCAAGCATCCGAGTATATTCATCAATGTTGATTTACCGGAACCTGAAGGTCCCATAATTGCAACGTACTCATTTTTATCTATAGTTAGGGAAACATCACGTAAAGCATGAACTTTTTCCATTCCTACTTCATAAATTTTAGCGATATGTTCTATTGTGATTATGTTCATATTTTATTCTCTGTTAATAAATTCCGAAACAATATCTTATCTCTACTCAAAGTTCAGGCAGACAGCTTAATTATCTTCCGGAATAATATTTTTTAATTTTTCATAGTTTGTTAATACTCATCCAAAGACTAACAATTCCTTATCTATCCGTTTGTTAACAGATTGGATATTGTTTTATTTATTTCTTTTATTTGAATCTTTATTTACTCTAACCTTTGTACTGTCACTAAGTTCTTTAGAAATAACTTTATATGGACCGCTTATTATCATTTCTCCTTCTTCCAAGCCACTTTCAATTTCCATGTAGGAATCATCGCTTATTCCGGTTTTAACTTTTTTCATAACAGCCAAATTCCCTTTTTCAACAAAAACAACTTCTTTGGGTTTTACTTTTTTCTTTTTTTCTCTCTTGCGTTGTCCATCTTTCGTGTTTTCAGGCATTCTTGCCGTTACACTTTGTATTGGTACAGAAAGCACATTTTCTCTTTTCGCAGTTCTAATATCAGCGTCACAAGACATTCCGGGTCTTATCCTATTGTCTTTATCAATAAGTTCAATCTCAACATTAAAATTTACGACTTCATTTTGTGTTCCACTTCCTATAATATTTGCGCTATTACCAATTTGTGTTACTAAAGCATTAAATTTTTTATCAGGGATAGCATCAATTTCTACCGAAGCTGTATCGCCAAGAGAAATTAGTACAACATCATTTTCATCTACTTCAACAATTGCTTGCATTTTGTTAAGATCTGCAACTGTCATTAAATGTGTTCCTTGGCTGAATGAACTACCAAGGACTCTTTCACTTTTTTCAACATTGAGTTGACTTATAGTTCCATCGAGCGGAGCATAAATTGCAGTTTTATCTAATTCCACAATTGCGTCTTTATAATTTTCCTCAGCTTGTAGTACACTTGCTTTTTGCGCTTCTACTTGAGATTTAGCTCTTAAATATGATGAATTAGCAGTTTCCAACTCAGATTGGCTGGCAAGTTCCTTAGCAAAAAGTTCATTAACTCTTTTGTAGTGCGCTTCAATTTCTTCAAGCGAAGCTTCACTTTGTGCGAGAGATGCTTTACTGAATGTAAGATTAGCTTTAGCTTTATTTTTTCTTGCAATATATTGATCGGGTTTTAATCTGATTAGCAATTGTCCCTTTTTAACTTTTTCTCCTTCTTTTACCGGAAGTTCAACTATTTCACCAGTTACTTCAGGACGTAATTCAACTTTTTCAACCGGTTCAATTTTGCCATTTGCTGCAACAAGTTGAACAATATTTCTTTTTTCAACTTTTTCGGTATCAACAGATACTATTTTTTCTTTGTCCCCACTAAATAAAATAAGTGCTATTACTATTAGTAATAAAAGTCCTAATCCACCAAAAACAAATAGTTTTTTCTTAGATTTCTTACTCTTACCTTTAGCCATTAATATTTCTCCTCTATAAGAATTTATTTATAATTTTCGTAATCTAATTTTCCGATAGCGTTTAACAATTTATCTCTATTTTCCAAATATTCAAACTTGGAGGTAATTAAGTCCGTTAACGCTTGTGTATAATTTCTATCCGACTGAAAAACATCAAGAATAGTTCCGCTGCCCAAATTGTATCTTTCGCTGTTTACTTTTCTATTTTCTTTAGCAGCTTTAACATTAACTTGTGTAACTTCTAATTTCTTTTTGGCAGCAACAAGATTCAAAAAACTTTCTTTAACTTGAATTTTAATTTTCCTTTCCAATTCAAAAAGTTCAACTTCTTGATTCAGGTAATTAATTTTTGCAAGTTGAGAACTCTCTTCAGTATTCCAATTTGAGAATATCGGGAAACTCAATGTTAAACCAACATTATAGTTTTTTCTTTCAAAAAGTGAATTAACAGAAGTACCGCTGGTTGAAAAACCATAATTTCCGCTCAATCTCGGGAAATAACCTGAGTTTGCGATTGTTTTTCCGCTTTCTGCTATTTCCAATTCCAATCTTTTACTTTTATAATCTTCTCGATTTTCTATAGCTACTTTCACCAAATCTTCTATTGTTGAATATTCCGAAAGAAAATTTTCATTAATTATATTTTTTATATTTTCAGGCTCTTCATAAGGATTTACTAATTGATAGTTTTGAAAAATATCCAAAGCTAAAAAATCCAAAAAGTTATTCAAAGCTGTTTCGTAGCTGTTCTGAGATTGAATTAAAAGAAGTTGAGCATTACCTACTGCAACTTGTTGAGTATAAACATCGGCTGCAGGAACTGAACCGAGTTTATTTCTTTCTTTAATCTGCTCCAATAATTTTTCATTGTATTTTGAATTTTCTTCTCTAACTTTAACTAATTCTTTTGTAGCTATAACACTATAATATAGTTGAGTTGTAGTAAAAACAATATCTCTTTTTAATTTACTCAAAGAAAACTTAGCTGATTCAAATTTATTTTCCGCTTGAGATATTCGGGCATAATTCGCAAGTCCGTCAAATAAAGTTATATTACCCCCTGCTGAAACCGAATAACTTCTAGTATCAATTTGTGTAGGCTTAGTAATAATTTCGTTACCGAAAAAATCAATTTGCTTTTTACCACCGGGATCATCAATTCTATTCCAATTCCACCCAGCACTTGCATTTAAATTCGGGAGAAGATTACCGTAAGCACTTTTTATACTTGTACGGTTGGCTTCCAACAAATTTTTTCCTTTAATTAAGTTAGGATTTTTTTGAAGTGCTATTTGAATTGCTTTTTCCAGAGTTAATTGTTTTTGAGCTAACAAGTTAAAACTAAATAAAAAACTTAATATCACTATAAATGTTTTTTTCATTAAAGCTCCTAAATGTTATATTTTCATTTTCTTATCTTTTTTCTGAATATTATGACGTTACTAAAATAGAAAAGTTGCAATCAAATTAAAAAATTTTAGAAAATTATAATTTTCATCAGAAAAACAGATGAATTTCCATAATCTTTAGGCATTTAAATTCTACTTTTAGTTTACAAATTTATCTAAAAAACTATAAAAACATCTTAATATTTATAAAAGTAATATTAAAAGGTTTTAAAGTAAGAGTAATTTTAAGCACAAACAAAAACTAGATGTTTTGAGTGATTTGCATATCATAAACTCTTAATATCAAGTAATTAGAATGCGTCATTTCATTCGTGATAAAACTATTTCTGTTTGTGTATTTAACCTAAAATTGTTCTCTATTAAATTATTTTATTCTAAATATCATCTTTTTAAGAACAATTATATAGATGTTTCTTTAAGTTCACCTTTAATTAAAGCCTCAAACATTAATGTATCTGCACCGGTTTTAAATAATTCTTTAATTCTTCCAGGAGTTATTGATGAACTTAGTGTAGGAATTATTATATTGGATTTTTTCAACAAAAGCCTTGTAATTGCTGTTGTTTTTTTAAATAGTTCAAAATCTTTTTCTAAATTTTTATTTTCGCTGTCATAAGGAGAATAAATAGAGTTTAAAATCATTTGAGGTCTGATATTTTCCAGAAGTATCAAATCATCTGCTATATCTTCCAGCGTTTGTTCGGGCAACCCAATTATATTTCCCGTACAAATTTTATAACCAATTAATTTTAGATAATGCAGATGTTCAATTCTTTCTTCCAGTTTATTCTCTTTTGTAAAAATAGAAAAATTATCTTTATTAGAAGTATTAAACTTTAATAAATAATTATCAGCTCCCGAAAACTTCCATGCTCTATATTCATTAAAATCTCTTTGTAATAAATCTAATGTAATTTCAACATTGTATTCTTGTTTAATTTTGTAAATCAAATAAGATATCATATCTGTATCGTAAAAACTATCTACACCGGATTGCAGAATAATATTAGTAATTTCTTTACAGAAAATTGAATTTATTTTATCTAAAATTTCATCGGGCTCTAATCTGAATTTATCTTTTTCTTTGTCAGTTATAAATTCGCAAAAGATACACTTATTATCGCAATGATTAGAAAATTGCACAGATAAAATTTTACTTTTATTTATTCCCATATATAACTGTTTTATGGCTTTTGCCTTTTGATATAACAGTTCCACATCTTCTTGAGAAGTAGTATCAAGTAATGCAATTATATCAGCTTTATTCAGTTTATCATTATTTAAGTTTTCTGATGTTTTCATTTTTTTATAAGTTTAACAATTACTTAACAATAAATATACCATTTAATGATTTAGATAAAGATAAGAAGATAAAAATATCTTTTATGTGTATAAAAGGTTATTTTACTTACTTTTATTGTTTTATTGATAATTATTGTTGGTAACTTTGAAGACAACAGAAGATCATTTTAAGAAAAAACTATATTTTTTTTCTTAAAAAAGAGAAAAAGAAAGAAGTTATAATTTTATTTCAAGATTATTTTTAATAAATAGTATTTGCCCTGTAATAAATTCTAATAGAGTAAGCTACTTAAATTAAGCCATTTTTTTTATCTACCGAAGGAGGAATAAAAAGAAAGAATTAAGTTACTGCACTTTCGGTAATTTCAAAGAAACATTTTCCAGTATTTATCTTACAATTAACTCCAAAAGGAACAGTAATATTTTCTTTTATATGTCCGTGACTAAAACTATATAAAACGGGAATTTCTACATTGCCCAAATAGTGTTCAATTACTTCATTAAGTTTTATAGTATTTTGGGATTTATCCTTAACATAACAATCTACAAATCTACCTAAAACAACACCATGAGTTTTCTTAAAAACACCGGCTAATTTCAATTGATTTAAAAATCTATCTATTCTATGAGGCTCTTCACCAATTTCTTCAAGAAGTAATATAGAATTTTTAAAGTCAGGCATATAAGGTGTAGCAAAAAGAGAATTTAAGACGGCAAGATTTCCACCTAAAAGCATTCCCTCTGCTCTTCCTTTATTTAAAACATAAAATTTTTCTTCTCTCGGATTATGAAGTTTACCTATTTTTTTACTTGCAGTTAATACTTTCCAAAAGTTTTCTTCAGCATATGGATTTATTTTACCGTAAAAATCTACAGCTAACATTGGTCCTGCAAAAGTAACCAAACCACATTTTTTTAGGAATGCCATTTGCAGCGCAGTAATATCGCTATATCCGACAAAAATTTTAGGATTCTTTTTAATTAAATTATAATTTATTTTATCCAAAAGTCTTCCTGAGCCGTAACCTCCTCTGATAGAAAAAACTGCTTTTACTTGTTTATTTCGAAACATATCATGAAGATCTTCTAATCTTTCTTCATCTGTTCCTGCAAGATAACCGTGTGTTTTTCCTACATTTTTACCTATTTCTACTCTATATCCCAAACTTTCAAGATATTTAATACTATTTTCAATTTTTGTTAAATCATCCGGATTTGATGCGGGTGAAATTATTCCTATAACATCACCTTTCTTGAGTTTTTTTGGCTTAATTACTTTCATGGTTTAATATAATTATTAAAAATACATAGTGAAAATATAAAAACTTGAAGGGTATTCCAAAATAAATCTAAGATTTTTTCCCATTTTGAGACATTTTTAAATAAGACTTAATGTTTTATCAAATCTTCCCTTCCCCATTCTTTGAATTTACTTTCAATAAAATTTATTACTGCTTCATGTTGAGCTGTGCCTTTACCTTCAATTTTGAGAGGTTCACCAAATTCAAAATATACTTTTTTATTGGTATTTATTTTTCCTGCTTCTTTAATAAACTTTCCGTTTCCCCATGCATCCGTAATAAGTGCAAGCGGAATTACGGGAATATTATTCTTTTTTGCTAATTTTACTCCAAGCGAATTAAATGTGGTTCTATCAAAAATGGGCGATCTTGTTTTCTGCGGAAAAATTATAATTGATTTCCCTTTTTTTATATTTTCTTCACCTTCTTGCATAACTATTTTCAGGTCTTCTCTGGGATTAGAACGCCCTACAACAATCGGATATCGGGCTGAAGCAACCGGACCAAATAGAGGAAAATCAATTAGTTCTTTTTTAATCACAAAAATTACACTTTTTACAGGTTGAATGATTGCAGGAAGCACTAAAGTTTCCAAAGTACTCATATGATTGCCAATTATTATTGCAGGACCATCAAATCTTTTTAAATAATTCATTCCTTTTACATGAACTTTCATGCCTGCTTTTTCAACTATTCTCAAAACGGCAATTGAAGAAGCTGTCCAGTTATATCTGTCATAAATTTTTTGTTTGACTTGCTTATTTGAAAATCTTACAATATTAACCAAATCTTTATAAAATATTAGTGATGACAGAAATGATTTTTTGATATTCGGATCGGTATTATAGGTATCATTCTGAGCAATTATCTCAGGGTAATAATCATAATTTTTCATAAGTAAAACTCATTTAATGAATGTTGCTAAAATACAAAAAAAAAGCCTTGAAAAAAATCAAGGCTTTTATGAGAAAGTGACCCCAAGGGGATTCGAACCCCTATTACCGCCGTGAAAGGGCGAGGTCCTAACCATTAGACGATGGGGCCAATAATAAAAAATCCTATTGGGTGAGCGATGGGATTTGAACCCACGACCTTCTGGGCCACAACCAGACGCTCTAACCAACTGAGCTACGCCCACCATAAATAAGTTAAAATCTCAATTATAATTTATAAAACTTTTTTTATTTTTCAATGAAATTGAGTTTTTTTTGTACGCCCGAGTGGACTCGAACCACTAACCTACAGCTTAGAAGGCTGTTGCTCTATCCAATTGAGCTACGGGCGCTTCTCTTATTTTTGGTAAGCTTTATATACTTTTTACTTGTCGGGGCGGCAGGATTCGAACCTGCGACCTCCTGCTCCCAAAGCAGGCGCGCTAACCGGACTACGCTACGCCCCGATTCGCTCTTTGCGTTTTATTTTAGTTTTTACTATCAGTAAATCAAAGATCTTTTTTAAAAATTTAAGATATTAAATTTATACTTTTCTCGTTAAAATGTCAATTAACTTTTTTTAGTATTTTATTATAATTTTTTTCATTATTTAAAATTGAAACTGCTGTTTCAAATTGTTTATCTGTTTTTAGGGATTCAATTATTCTTCCTTTTCTTCCTCTAATTCTTGCAGATATTTCTTGTTTAAGCTCGGCAATTATATCTTCTTTATACTTTAATAGTTCATCTTTTTTTGCAGCTTTAACTTTTTCTTCTAAGTTTTTACTTTCCGAAAGTATGTCTGAATCAGCTTTTTCTTCAATTAAGTTTTTTTGAAGCTCACTAAGTAATATTTCCGTATTGGTTTTATAACTGAAATTCTCTTTTTCTAAGTATTCCATAAATTTCGGAAACAAATCGTTTTTATAGGCAGAGTTTAATTTTTCTGTTTTTTGAGTATTGTAATAGTGAGTAGCAAATTTAAAGAACATCCCTCTTGCCAATAAATTTTTAACTAAGTTTGACTCGGAAATATTTGTAACAAGTGTATCGGGCATAATGCCGCCCCCGGCAAATACTTCTCTTTTGTTATCCGTATAAAATTGTTTGTTTTCACTATCTGGTGTAATATTGAAAACATTTTTATCTTTTCTATAATCAACTTCTTGAATACATCTCCCGCTTGGTGTATAGTATCTTGCAGTTGTTATCTTTAATGATGTATTGAATGAAAGCGGAATAACTGTTTGTACCAAGCCTTTGCCAAAAGATTTTGTGCCTAATATTATTCCTCTATCATGATCTTGAATAGCACCTGCTACTATTTCTGAAGCTGAAGCCGAACCGTGATCAACTAAAACAACAAGTTTTATATTTTTTGAAATTGGCTGTTCTTTTGCTTTAAATGTTTGTTTCTTTTTATCATTGCGACCAATCATGCTTACAATAACTCTATCTTGAGAAATAAATTTTTCGCATACATCAACTGCCGCTTCAAGTAAACCCCCAGGATTTCCGCGTAAATCGAGCACTATAGATTTAATATCTTTTATTATTTTCAATTCTTGTAAAGCTCTTCTTACTTCATCGCCTGCCGTTCTTGAAAAACCACTTAATTTTAAATAAGCTGTATTACTTCCTTCGGGTACAAATCCATAGTAAGTTAAATTTTTTATTTCTATTTCTTCACTTATCAAGTTAAAAATTAAATTCTTTTGTAAGCCTTCTCGTTGAACTGTTACAGAAATTTCTGTGCCGGGAGTTCTTTTTAAATATTTTCCTAACTCATCATAATTATCTTTGCTGATATTTATTGTATCAACCTTTGTAAGAATATCACCAATTCTAATTCCTTGACGCTGTGCAGAATATCCTTCTATTAAATCAACAATTGTAACTTTGTCATTGTAAACTCCAACAGTTGCACCGATTCCGCCATATTTACCTTTAGTTACTACTTCAATATCTTTTTGATGATTTTCATCTATGTAAACTGTATAAGGATCTAAGGTTTTAAGCATTCCTTTTATGCCTGCAAGCATAAATTCAGCAGGTTTTACTTCATCAACATAGTTTATAACAATTTCTTTGTAAACTCTGCCAAAAATATCTATCCCCTTAGACATTTGAAAGTATATATCGGAATCACTTTGTACGAAACCGCTTATCATAAAAATTACAGTACTAAATAATATAACTTTCAATTTTTTTTTCATTCTACGCTACCTTTAAATTCTTATTTATTATGGAAATTATCTCTCGATGAATAT
Source organism: Ignavibacteriota bacterium (assembly GCA_002746605.1). Lineage (GTDB taxonomy): Bacteria > Bacteroidota > Ignavibacteria > Ignavibacteriales > Melioribacteraceae. The sequence goes on along the minus strand of PDPT01000036.1, from coordinate 83,840 downwards.
CATCAATAGAGTTTAATCCGTTAATTTTAACAAACCTCTTATCCTTATCAGTTAAATAATTGTATCCTTCTCTCACTTTTTCATAAAAATTTTGGTTGGAAATTTCAATGCGGTCCAGTTTTATATTTTCATTTTTTTCTTTTCTTTTATTTATCTCAGAAATAGGCAAATCAATAAAGAATGTTAAATCGGGTACTGCCTTTCCAATTGCATAATTTTGCAGACTGATAACAAACTCTAAGTCTAAACCCCTTCCAAAACCTTGATATGCAATTGAAGAATCATGAAATCTATCCGATATCACAACAACATCATTATCAAGAAAAGGAATAATTATTTCGTTAACCAACTGTGCTCGGCTTGCTGCAAAAAGTAAAAGTTCTGTTTTAAAGAACATATTTTGGTTTTTATTATCTAATAAAATTTTTCTTATTTCTTCAGATATTTTTACACCACCCGGTTCTCTAATAATCTTAACTTCTTTTTTTTTATCCAAGAAAAATTTTTCAAGTAATTCAACTTGTGTGGATTTACCACAAAAGTCTAAACCTTCAAAAGTAATAAACATATTAATATTTTTTTATTATGTACTCTAATCGATTTGGCTTTAAATCAATTAAAGTTACAAATTCGGGAATTGTAACAGTAGGTTCAATTGCACCTGAAGTATCATTAAGAGCTTCTGCAAAATCTACCGTAACCTTAATATCTTTTTCTTTATACTTACTTAAATTATTTATTCCTCCTCGTAATACTACAGTAACATTGGCAGGAGAAACTTTTAACTCATAACGCGGAGGGATATTTTTTGTTTCTATTTTTAAGTTTTCAAAAGATTTATCAACGATTTTTTGTACATCAAAACTTATAGTTGTTTCATTTGTTTCATATTTTATAAAATTAAGCTTATTTAATTTAAGTTTAACTTCTTTAGATTCATCTAATTTAGATAGTTTCAATAAATTGGTATTTATTGTATTTATTTCTTTGATTAAACTTGCCGGTCCGATAATTTCTATCGAATCGGGATTAAGCTTTATTTCCGAAACTAAATTATAACCTGGTTTATATTCCAATACCAAAAGCGGTGCTATTTCGACTTTTTTTATTTCTGTTTTTTCTACACCAACATTTATTTTTTCAGGAACAACTTCGGTAATTTGTAGATTTGTTGAAATCCAATTATTAGCAGTAATTGCATTTCTTACTGATAAATTATTGTTACCACGTACTAAAGGCTTTGATATAAAAAATTTAGGTTGTCTGCCAATTGTATGTTGAGCTAATTGCCAACCTTTTCCTTTTACACTAATTGAAACATTACTTGCTGAAATAGAACTTATTGAACTTTTTTCCGGCAGCCCTGTAATTGAAACAGGAAGGTTGAGAGTAATTGCAAAATCTCCGGAAAAAGAAACAAATACCCATAGGAGTATGGAAAATAATACGATAAGTATAATTGTAAAAAAATTTTTTTTCATCTTAACTTATAAAAAAACCCCGTATATAACGGAGTTAATAAATTCATAATAATTAAAAAACAATTACAGCATGGTCTTAAAATAGTCTAATAAAGTTCCCCTATTAGCTTTTGAAATATCTCGTCCTTTAATAGGGAAATTATTAAATGATCTGGCAATTTTTCTGAGAGAATGAACATTTAAGATTTCCAACTCTTCCATTGTTGGTAATTCTTTTTGGATATTTTTTTCTGTTTCTTCTTTCTTACTTTCAGTTATCTGCTTTCCTTGTTTTGTATAATTAGCTTCTTTCGGTTTACTCTTTAGATTACTATTTTTATTTGTAACATTATTTTTTTCTTGGTTTGGCTTATCACTTTTATTGGATTTATTACTTACCGAGCTAGATTCTTTTAATAAGCTGTCTATTTGATCATCAGGTCTTGGAATAACATGTGCTCCAATTAGTTCTCCAATTCTATTTGCAGCTGCAACACCTGCATCTACTGCCGATTTTACTGCCGCAGTTTCTCCAACAACTTTTATAATAATAAGTGCGCCTGTAACTTTTTCTTTACTTATTATTTTTACATCGGCAGCTTTTACCATTGCGTCTGCTGCTTCTATTGCTCCTACCAAACCTTTGGTTTCTATTAAACCTAAAGCTAAATTCATAATTTTAAGGAATTATTTACGTTTAGGTAAAATAATTTCTACATCAGAATGAGGTCTAGGAATTACATGAACTGAAACTAATTCACCAACTCTTTGTGCCGCAGCTGCTCCTGCATCTGTTGCAGCTTTAACGGCTCCCACATCACCTCTAACCATTACGGTAACGTATCCACCACCTATTATTTCTTTTCCGAGTAATTCAACTTTTGCAGCTTTTACCATTGCATCTGCCGCTTCTATTGAACCTATTAATCCTTTTGTTTCAATCATTCCAAGTGCATCAAGTGTCATATAAGTATGCTCCCAATTTGGTTAATATTGATATGAAAAATACTTTATAAAAATAATAATGTCAATTATAAAAAGTTTAACTTTTCAAAAAATAACATTTTTTATACTGTAAATATACGAAATATAGATTAGTGAATTAAAAATTTTTATCATTAATTTTAAGATAATCATCCAAAATAACTGCTGCTGCATTCATATCAATAAGTGATTTATCTTGTCTTTTCTTTTTTGACGGAACTCCTTTTATAATCTGCTCCCAAGCAATTGCAGACGAATATCTTTCATCAACTAATTCTATTTCTGTCTTAAATATTTTTTTGATCCTTTCGGCAAACTTTTCCACTTCTTCGGTTAAGGGATATTTCTCTCCGTTTTCTTTTAGCGGATAGCCGATTATTATTTTAACAATGTTAAACTCTTCAAAAATTTTTCTAAGATTATTTTCAAAGTTCAGATCGTTCTTGATAGTAACCTTGGGTATTGCAAACATTTTTAATGGATCAGATATTGCAATACCAATTCTCTTTTTTCCGTAATCTATTCCAAGTATTCTTTCACTTTCATCTTTTATGTAATTCATCAACTGCTCGAATCTAACCTTTCCACAGAATAAATTCCTTTATTCTTTTTTAATCTCTCAATTAGTTGATTTAAGCTTATTACATTTTGAATATAAACCGTAAAAAATCCTTCAAACATAGAATCATTAGTATTCATAGTAACAGATTTAATATTTGTATTATTAAATCCTGCAATACTATTAGATAAGTCTTTTAAAATTCCCTGTCTATCTTCACCTTTTATAACCAAGCCCGCTAAGAAAAACGAATCTTTAGAACCAGGCCATTCAACAGGAACAAGTCTTGTTTCACTATTTTCTGAAAGAGACAGTAAATTTTTACAATTTTTTCTGTGTATTTTTATGCCCTCTCCAATTGTGATGTATCCTACAATCGGATCACCCGGAATTGGGTTGCAACATTTTGCATAAGTATAAACAAATCCTTTATGTTCACCTTGTATTAATATTTCTCCGACACTATCTCTGGCATGCTTTGTAAATTTATCGTATTCAAGATCAATACTTTCTTCCTCTTTTAACTCCGTAGGATTTAATATCAGTTCCAAGTCAACTCTATCTTCAGCTATTGCAACGAAAAATTTTGTTTGGTTATCGTATTTTAATTTTGCAATAAGTTTGTTTATATCATCAGGTGTAAAGTTTAATTTATATTTTCTTAATTTTCTTTTCCAGATTTCTTTACCGGTTTCAACAATTCTATCTTCTTCTTTTTGAATATATTTTCTTATGTTAGATTTTGCTTTATGTGTCCGTACAAATTGAAGCCAGCTTTTATTAGGGTGTTGATTTTTAGAAGTTAAAATTTCAACTTGGTCACCACTAACCAGCGGACTGCTCAACGGTACAATTTTACCGTTTACTTTTGCCCCGATGCAATGATAACCTACTTTACTGTGTATTTCGTATGCAAAATCAACAGACGTGGAATCCAAAGGTAATATCTTTAAATCTCCTCTTGGAGTAAAAACATATATTTCATCTTGATATAGATTAAGTTTAAAGCTTTGTAGAATTTCAGAACTTGCCTCATCTTTAGACACATTTTCGAAAATATCTCTAATCAGATTAACCCAATCTTCTAAATCCGTATTTGATGAATCAACATTTTCTTTATACTTCCAATGCGCAGCTACACCTTTTTCAGCTATTTCGTGCATCACTCTTGTTCTAATTTGAATTTCTACTAATTTACCATCCGGACCAATAACCGTATTATGTATTGACTGATAGTTATTTCTTTTCGGTATTGAGATAAAATCTTTAAATCTATCGGGAATGGGTTTAAAGAGCTGGTTTATAATACCCAAAACATAATAGCATTCGTTAGGATCGTTATTTTCTAAAATTATTCTTATTGCAGAGAGATCATAAATATCTTCGAGTGGCTTATTCTGCTTAATCATTTTTTTATAAATACTGTAAAAATGTTTTGGTCTTCCCCCTATTTCATAAATCAATTCATGCTCATTAAGACGTGTAATAATCGGTTCAGTTACTTTTTGTATATATTCTTCTCTTTCTCTTCGTGTCTCTTTTAATTTTTTAGAGATTTCGTTATAGGCATCTTTATTTAAATATTTAAACGCTAAATCTTCTAGCTCCCATTTTACCTTTGCCAAACCGAATCTATTTGCAAAAGGAGCATAGATTTCTAAAGTTTCTGACGCTATTCTTCTTTGCTTATGCGAACTTACAAACTGTAACGTTCTCATATTATGCAACCGATCAGCGAACTTAACAAGAATAACTCTTACATCATTAACCATTGAAAGAAGAAGTTTTCGATAATTTTCTGCCTGGGTGATTTTTTGTCCTTTAAACACTCCTCCAATTTTAGTAACTCCATCTACAATTTCCGCTATTTCTTTACTAAACTCTTGTTCAATAAATTTTATGCTTATATCTGTATCTTCCACTACATCATGCAGCAAAGAACTAACTACAGAAATATCATCTAACGGAATTTCTTTTGCAACAATCATTGTTACTTCATAAGGATGAAAAAAATAAGGCTCACCTGAAGCTCTAAAATGATTTTTGTGGGCTTCGTAGCTGAGTTTAAATCCTTTTGTAATTAGTTCTTCATTTACCGAGTGAAGATTTTTTTTACAAACGGAAAGTAAATCTTTCAGCATTGTATTTAGTTTTGCTTCATCTAATTTCATTTTACTTTTAACTTATCTGTTAACTCTTCTTTTAGTTTTAGTAATCTTTCTATTCTTTTTTTTAATCTTCTTTTAATTTTAACAGATTTTATTTTAAAGTCAAGTGCTTGATTACATAAACTTAAAGATTTTTCATTTTCACCAAGTTCATTGTAAAGCATAGCAATTTTATGTTTTAGCACAACATCATTATAACCATTGCGATTTTCTATTACTTCGATAGAGTTTAATATTTCATAAAATATTTCAATAGCTTTATTTTTATTTATATCTTGATAAGCACGTGCCAAACCCCATTTGAAAAATCTCGTATCAGGATATTGCTTTAACATTTTTTGAGCTAACTCAATTGCTTTTTTACTTTGCTCATAATCTATATAGATCCAAATTAAGGAATAAGCTGCAAGAAATTTATTATAAGAAAACTCACTTAAAGATTTTTCCAGATATTCTATTCCTTCATCTCTGTTATCATGCACAAAAGGTATCCATAACAAAGATTTTGTTTGAGCACTTTTCCAATAACCATAAGTACCAAGAGCAATATAGGCTTCGTAAAACTCATTATCTTTCTCTAAACATTTTTGATACGATTTTAATGATAAAAAACCATCTGCCAATGCTGATATTATGTTTCCCGAAATTGATGTGTAATAAGCTTTGTAACCATATATTAGTGCTTCGTAATAATCAGTCCAAATTGATTCACCATCTTCTTCAATTATTAAATCATTTTTTTCTTTACTTAAATCGAGCAAGCTATCAACAAATTCTTCATTTAATTCTTCCTCATAATCAACAGCTTTGGTAATTTCTGTTGCTGCAAGATAAATATTACCCAGCGGTATTTTAGGAAACTTTTCATCCAACCGATAAAACACTTCTTTTGCGTTGGCATAATCTTGATTTATTATCAGTTCAATACCCGAAATCAATAATGAATCAACTTCCCCATTTGGATGACGTTGAGCAAACAGTGTTGAGACTATTATGAAAAAAATAATAAAACTAAAGCGTACCAAATGTTCTATCTCCGGCATCACCTAAGCCGGGCAAAATGAAACCGTTTTCATTTAACCCGCGATCAAGCATTGCAGTATATATAGGTACATCAGGATGCTCACTCGATAATTTTTCAACACCTTCGGGAGCAGCAATAAGAGAAGCCATTATACAATCAACAGCATCTCTTTTTTTTAGAAATGTAATGGCAGCCGAAGCACTTCCCCCCGTGGCAAGCATCGGATCGAGAACTATGACTTTTGCCAAGTGCAAATCTTTCGGAGCTTTATAATAATAATCAACTGGTTTTAATGTTTTTTCGTCTCTTTGCAAACCAATGTGCCCAACTTTTGCATTAGGAATCATTTCAATAAATGAGTTTACTAAACTTAATCCGGCTCTTAGAACAGGAACTAAAACTATTTGTTTATTAATATTAAAGCCTTTTGTTACTTCGAGAGGTGTTTCTACTTCAAACTCTCTCAGCTCAAACTCTTTACTTATTTCTATAGCCAATGCATAAGCAATTCTTCTTAGAGCTAATCTAAATTGATATTCTTTGGTTTCCCTGTTTCGTAAATAAGTTACATCGCGTAAAATCAATGGATTATTAACAACAATCAAATTTTTCATTTAGTTTTCTCCAAAATTTTTCTTCCTAAGATAGATAATAAATTAATAAATGGCGAAAGTGTAGGCGTATAATTATAATTTATCCTCGCTAAATTTTCCGCCGGAATTTTATTATGAATGCAGGTCGAAATAATATCTGAAAATCCTGATACTTCTTCACCTCCAATAAATGATGCTCCCAATATTAGATTATTATCTTTATTAAATATTATTTTTCCGAATACTTTTCTTGAACAAGGCATTATTTTAACTTTGTTGATTGTAACGGAACTAACCGAATCTATATTAAAAAAATGTTGTTTGGCTTGTTCGAAAGTTAAACCGACTTTGGCAACAAAATTATCGAAGAATTTAAAAGTAACATTAAGAACAACATCTTCGATAAATTCATTTCCACCAGCCGCATTTGTGCCTGCAATATGTCCTTGTTTATGAGCGTAAGTTGCAAGAGGCATATAATCATATTTTCCAGTAATAAAATTCTTAACTTCAATATTATCGCCAGCAGCATAAATATTAGGATCGTTGGTTTTTAATTTCTTGCAAGTAACCAAACCGTTTTTATTGCCAATTTTTAATGCTGATTTTTTAGCAAGTTCCACGTTTGGTTTAACACCGATTGCAACAATGGCTAAATCAAGGTATCTACCTTCATTTTTTAATTGGAAAAATTTATTGTTTTTTATAATAAATTTTGTTGTGCTACTATTTTTTAGAAATCTTATTTCTTTTTGCTTTATTATTTCAAGAATCAGATGCCTTATTTCTTCATCACTGCTTGGCAAAGGAAGTTCTTCTTTTTCTAACAAAGTAATATTGAATTTTGCTTTTGTTAAAGTATCGGAAAGTTCCAACCCGATGTATCCCGAACCAATAATCAGAATATTCTTAATGTTGTTTTGGGAAATGTATTTGTTTATCTTTATGTAATCAGAAACCGCTTTAAAAGCAAAAACATTTTCAATGCTGAACGGTAATTCGGGTAATTCTTTTGCTTTGGAGCCTGTCGTAAGAATCAGCCTGTCATAAGAACAATAAAATTCTTTATCATTCCTCTTATCGTAAATAAGCAATTCTTTATTTTTTCTATTTATTTTTTTAACCAAATGATTTGTATAAACCTTGACTCCTTTTTCTTTTAAAAATTTTTCAGGTGAAAAAAATATGAGTTTAGAATAATCATCTATTGTTTTCGAAAATAGATAAGGAAGCTCGCAAGTGCCAGTTGAGATAAAATCACCTGCTTCAAACAAAGTTACTTCAGCTTTTCGGTTAATTCGTTTTGCCTTTGCAGCCGCAGCAGGACCTGCCGCATTTCCTCCAACAACAATTATTTTATTTGGTCTATACATTAATATTAGTTAATGAAGTTAAATAATTATATATGCAATATAATTATTTTTCTTTAAAGCTGACTGTTACAGGTACACCTGTAAAACCAAAATTACTTCTTATTTTATTTTCTAAGAATCGTCTGTAATTTTCAGGTACTTCTTTACTTTGACTGCAAAAGAACAAAAATATAGGATATTTTTCACCAACTTGTGTAACAAACTTTATGTTTATCTCTTTGCCTCTTTTGGTTGAAGGCGGTGGATTTTTTTTAATTTCATCCATCATCACATCATTGAGTTGTTTTGTCGGTATTTTTTTGTTTCTTTCAGCTTGAATTGTTTTAGCCAAATCAATTATTTTATAGATTCGTTGTTTTGTTAATGCAGAAATAAAAATAATCGGTAAATATTGAATAGAACCTAACTTTGATAATATTTCAATTTCGAACTCTCTTGCCGTGTTTGTCTCTTTCTCAATTAAGTCCCACTTATTTACCGCAATAATAATTCCTTTTCTTCTTTGAATTGCTTCATCAATTATTTTTTGGTCTTGATTCTCCAGACCGGTTTGGGCATCAATTAAAATGATAGCTACATCACATTTACTTAAAGCACGTAAAGTTCTTACATTTGAATAAAACTCAATATTTTCTTTTACTTTTGCTTTTTTTCTTAAGCCTGCAGTATCAACAAGAACAATTTCTTCGTTATAATATTTTAATATTGAATTAATGCTATCTCTGGTAGTTCCGGGAATTTCGGTTACAATACTTCTATCATAACCAAGTAAAGAATTTGTTAAAGACGATTTTCCTACATTGGGTTTACCAAGTAAAGATAATTTCAGTCTGTTATCATCTTTATTTTTATCCTCGGAAAAATCAAGTTGTTCAACAAGTACGTCTAAAAAGTCGCCCGTGTTTCTACCATTTAGTGCAGAAATATCAAATATTTCACTCAATCCCATAGAGTAAAATTCAAATTTATCTCCTGCAAAACTTGCAGCATCTGCTTTATTAACGAGAACTAAAGTTGGTTTATTTGTAGTTCGCAATAGTTCAGCAACTTCATTATCAAGATGAGTAACTCCACTTCTTCCATCTGTAACAAAAAGTAGTGCATCTGCCTCTTCAATTGCTATTTCCACTTGTTCTTTAATTGCTTGTTCAAATCTATCACTGCTTTCTTTTACATATCCACCGGTATCCATCAGGCGGAATATTTTTCCGTTCCATTCCACTTCGCCATAAATTCTATCTCTTGTTACTCCACTTTGATCATCCACAATGGAGGTTTTGCTTTTAGTTAAGCGGTTAAACAGTGTTGATTTGCCTACGTTAGGTCGCCCTACAATTACTACTAAAGGAAACATGGTTCAAATTAAAAGTTTATGATTAAAAATTAAAAGTTATATTTAATTGCGGATAATAATTTTTCACATAACCGATATTATGATTTTCTACAGAAACACCAAGTTTTAATCTCTTGTTATATCTAGCTGCAGACCATGCAGCTTCAAGTGCATTTATAAAATGATTGGTTACTATACTAATAACAGCCCATTTGGCAACGGTATAGTAATCGTTTGCTTTTCTTCGCTGCTTACTATACCATTTGAATTGCTCAACAATAGAATCCGTATAAAAATTATAGGGAGTATTTTCATCACCAAATTCAGACCATCCTACATTAAATTGCGAATATTTTCCGATCATCTCATAATATTGTTGATCGCCAAAAGGTGCAAGTTGGTGCGAGTAATATCCGGAAATATCCCCTTCCAATCTATTTAATTCACTCCAGTTTACTTCACCGTTAGAATTAATTACACTATAATCTTGAGCTGTTAAGTTAGGTGCTATTTGGTCTAAATGATTTAGTGTCCATTTTGCATATCTTAATGCACTCCAATTTTTATTAGCATAGTCTTCAAAAAATTTGGTTTGATCATCACCTTTATTATTGTAGATAATAGCAAATATAATTGCTGTTATTTCTATTCCCATAAAAATACCGGCTTTAAGATAATCTTCATTATAAATTTGTCCGGCTCCAGGTATGGTAAAAGACATTAAGCCTGCTAATATCGGAGTTCTTCTTTTAAATGATACAGAATTATTATTTTCATTTTTGAAATCATAATTGTTTAACGCATAATAGGTATCTTGTTTTAATGAGCCGGTTAAAATTATATTATCATTATTTTGCGCATAGCTTGAAACATAAAATAAAATTAAGATTATATACTTCTTCATTTTTATTCCTTAAAAATTAAAATCAAACAAAATTCCACCATAGAACCTCCACTCTTTTCCATACACGACTGTTTTTTCTCTGACTACTTTACTAAATTTATCGAATGAGTAAGAGGCATTAAAAAACAAACTCGTAGGGAATAAATAAAAAGAAGTCATTTTAAATCTTAAACCTAAACCTGCTCCTTTTTTAAATTTATTCAAACTTGGCAAACTGCCATTCCAAGCATTTCCTATATCTCCGTGCACCGAAAAGAAGAGCTTATCTAAATAAAGAAGTCCCAAACGATAATCAATATGTTTAAATATAGGAAATCTGTATGTTAAATTAAGCCAGGCTAATTCATTTCCACTAACGGCATAAAAAGGATAGCTTTTCATTCCCACTAAACCTCCGAGATAAAAATCAAAGAAATCGGGCACCGTTTTACCAAGTATAGAACCAACTCTTAAATATGTTGATAATGTATGATCTTTTATAATATACATGTGATTCTTTAAGTTTAATTCAACTTTATGAAAATTAAAATTGTTATATAAAGGAACCAGGACACCATCTTCATACTTATACTCACTATCATTATTATACTTGTTGAACTCGTAATTATATTTTGCCTCTATCTCCAAGCCCAAAGGGTTTATATCAGCATCAACATTCGGATAGATGGATCTGAAAGAATAAGTAAGCTGCAAGTTTCTTCCTAAAAAATAATCATCGCTGCTACTTGGATAAAGTGTTTTCTTATCAGCTAATAAAAAACTTCCTATTGCAGCAGTATATTTACTATAGATAAACCTTAACTCGAGATTATGTCTAGGATTAAATATTTTATGATTGAAAGCTAAATCAACTTCGAATAGGTTATAAGTTACATCTGTGTTTACTTTATATTCGTATGTAGGAGGATCTGTTGTTTTGTCTTGCCCGAAAATTATATCGGCATCGGACTTTCTGCTTATCGAAAAAATATCAAGCGAAACTTCAGGTTTAAGCCCAAGCGAATATAATAAAGGAAGTTTATTGCGATAAACAAAATTAAAGAAAAGATCTCTTTCGAATCTTGTATTAATTGAACCACCTGCAAATATTGCATACCTGTTTAACATATCTGAAGAAGTAAGGTAAACACCCGGTTTTATTTTATCGATAAAAGAATTTGATGTGTTATAATTATCAAATCGTATAAAAGGAAGAACGCTTAAATCTGTAAAAGCATTTCCGTATTTTTCTTTTTTTACTTTTGGTAATTCATAATCGTTAAAATTTGTTAATTTAGCAAAATCCGCTTTAGTTAAATCACCGTTTCGTTTTTCAATATCAAGAGGAGGATTTTTAACAATAACATATTTCTTATTCGGGTTTACTTTTTTAGTTTCTTCAAATTCTACTAAGAATATTTTATAACCTGACGAAGTGTAACCGGCATAAGCTACATCACCTTTTTTGTTTACCGCAGGCATAAATGCTCCGCCAAGTACATTTGTAAGTTGAATATTTTCTTTTGTTTTAAGATTATACTTATAGATATTAAAAATTCCTGTTGCATCGGAAGAATATATTATTTCATTCTCATTAAAATAAACTGCATTTCGTTCATCGGCATTGGTTTTTAAAATTGTTTCTCTGCCCGAACCATCAAGATTCACTTTTGCGATATCTCTTCCGTGGTGGTATGAATAACCAAAGATTATTGATTTATCATCTAAAGAAAATTTAGGATTATGAACTTGTTCCCCTTTATTGTAAAGTGTAAGCGACCTATAATCACTTCCATCTACATTTACAATTCCTATATTTGAAGTACCATCTTTTTGATAAACAAAAACTATTGATTTTCCATTATGCGAAACACACGGATTGTTTGCACGTAATCCGTGTGTAAGTCTTGTTTCTTCTTCAGTCTCTAAATCGTAAGCATATAAATCATGTATATTCTTCCAATTGGGATTATCATTTGTAAGCTTAGCATAAACAATTTTATTCTGCCCTTTTATAAAACTAAATGTAGAACGTACCTGTGATTTAATCAGTTTGATTTTTTTTGTTTTAAAGCTGTATTTATAAATATCCGAAAGCCCCAAATAATCATTGTTAGAATTTGAAATAAAATAAATACTTCTTCCATCTTGCGAAAAGATCGGATAAAAATTTCCAAATCCTTCATTAAAAATTTTTTTGCCTTCTATTAAATTTTCTTTTACTTTCGCTATTCTTTTTTGATAACTTCCTTTTAAGAAACTGCTCCATTCATCATAAATTTGATTACCGTCTTTTCCTAAAACATCTTCAAAAGCAGCATCAATTGTAAAGTTACCAAGTTTTCCCAGCTTGTAAGTTATTTCTCGTAACTTATCTTCGCCGTATTTTTGAGAAATATAACGTGTTAAAGCAAACCCTGAATTATAAACAGATTCATTACCGAGACTGGTTTTGCCAAAGGATCCCATTTCGTTCCATGTAAGCATTTTATTATCTAACGCATAAGATCGCAAAATCATATCGCGATGTGTATCCCAATTATCGTAATTAAATTCAGCCCTCATATATTGGGCTGTACCTTCAGCAAACCACGCCGGAATATTGAAAGTAGCAACGGGATAGGATGCAATAAAATTAGGATAACCGTATAAAATATCAGGTCGTCTTTTATCTTCGTAATTTAGAAATTGTAAATAAAATGCAGGAATAGTTCTACTTAGTTTCATTCCTGCCTGGATTTGCACTAAATGAGTAAATTCATGAGAAATTACATTCCTAAGCCAATTGTGTGTTCCCCGCAGATCAAAATCTAAAGCCGATGCCCATATTTCAATCTTGTTATCAAAAAAATATGTTGCCCCATTAGAATAATCATCAATATCTTTAATAATATAGTGAGCTTCTTTAGGTTCATAATTATAAAGGCTTGTAATCGGTTTCCAAACATCTTCGGCAATTTTCAAAACTGTTCTTGCAGTTCTTTCAGCTTCCTCGTGAAAGTGGACATAAATGTTCCCACTTTTAATTGTGTACCAATCATAAGAAGGATCAAAATCATTGAACTGTCCAAAAACATTATATACAAGAAATAAAAATAAAATAAAGGTCTTTTTCATTATTCTCAATAGTATTTTCATTATTTAATTATTGCAATTTTAACTATTTTACTTTTAATTTTACCTGTAGTTGATTTTACTTCAACATGTGCGATATAGGCTCCGCTTTCTACATTTTTTACATTCCAAACTTTTTCGCTATCAATTCCTCCTTTAGCAAAAAAGCTAAGTTCATCTACAAGAGCTCCTGCTAAATCAAATATTTTTATTCTTACTTCAGAATCCTCTGAAACATAAGTACGCAGAAAAGTTTCATTTCCGTAAACAGGATTAGGCCAATTGTAAGTTCTATTTTCAGGGAAGAACTCTGATACTTGTTGGGAATCGCCGGCTTTAGCTAATGATGTTGAATTAAAGTTATCACCATATTTATTTCCCCAGAAAACTTTACCTTCCGTAGCAATATTCCATTCAAATATCTGCTCATTATTTGATACGGAATTTAGTATCAGTTTATTATTTCTTGAAAAAATATTTTGCTCCCCGTAAAATGTACCACCTGTTGAAATTGGAAAACCCACAATTAGTTTTCCGTCTTTACCGGAAATTGCATAAATATCTCCATTATCTTTTGTTGAAAGAATATCACCAAATCCATCATTATTCAAATCTGCCGAGATAGGAGCTCCTGTAAAAGTTTCATCGGTATTTGTAGTAAAAGGGAAATTATCTACAACGAAACCTTCCAAGTTAATAGCTTTGATTTTTTGGTCGGAATTAAAAACTAAAGAATTATTTCCATCCTGTTTTAAGTCGGCAAGCGCAATTCCATTAATATTGATATCAGACTGATAAATCATTTTAAGTTCATTTTTTTCATTAACCAGACTGTAAATTTCATTGTTATTATTAACCAAAATCAAAATATTTTGATTTTGCATATCAGTTGTTAAAACAGCTTTTTTAATGTTAGCACTTAGTGAATGTTCGGGACTGCCGATAAACTTAAATTTCTTTTCACCTACAACAAAAATATTATCATTTAGATATCCGATTTGATTTATCCTTTCATTAAAAATATTTTCAGAAGATATAAGTTTAGGGAGTTCCCTACTTTTCATATCGAATAAATATTTATTTAAGTTTCCATTTTTTAATCCTATAAATATTTCCACTTGGGAATCATTTATTTTTTTTAGTACCACTGGTGATGTAATTTCTGTATCTGTATTAATTTTAAGAGAATTAGTATTATCGTTATAAAAAGCTGCATTAAGAGTTTCCCCTTTTGCCCCAAAAATAAAATCAATATTATTATAACTTGTAACTGCTATTTCAACATCGGAAAAATCAACATATTCATTGCTATGCTTAACATCAACTAATTTTCCGTCATCTTTCAGAACATAAATATTATTAAGATTTGAAGTTTTAAAGTTTTTAATATTTTTGACTTTGTAAGTGTTTGTTAACGAAAAATTAGTATTACCAAAATCAAGATTGAATGTCATTGTATTGGCAATATCCGAAAAGTTGGAAATAGTAATTAAACTATTTGCCCCGGAATTTGTTCGAGTATTGGGTTTGGTATTGGGACCAAAAACATTTGAATAATATTCTGCACTATTAGCGGAAAACCAAAAATCATTCTTTTCACCTTCAGCAATTATCATATCACCAAAGATTGTTTTAAATTCTTCACCTATATCTTGTATTCCGTCTGCCTCAACTAAATTTATTCCTCTATTATCTCCTACATTAACTTTATTTTCGGCAAGATTATCATTAATAATTTTCTCATCGATGTGCCAAATCAAAATACCACTGCCTGGTAAAGCCCAATCAAATTCATCAACATTAAGCAATACTCCTTTTAATGTATCGACAATAGAATTATTAAAATTATCCAAATCCTTATCAAAAGTAATAACTCTTACTTGTCCGCCAACTTTATAAGTTAGCTTAGCACCGTTTTTATCTGCATCTCTGTTTCTATTCTCAATTAAAAAATATTCCGATGAAGATATAGGAATTTTGATAATTACATTATCATTTTCTTGAGCAACTTCATTTACGGTAACGCTAATATTTTCAGTTGCTTTATCGATAACAACAGGTTTTTTCCAACCCAAAAATATTTTTTCCCACGCAGAAGGTTCAGGTGGAAACAGTCCTCTATATGCAAATAAAGATTGTCCGTCCATTAATCCGAATCTACCGATAGCACTTTTGCCCGTCTCGGAATCATATAAATCAGGCAGCCCAAGATAGCTGGCAATATTACTTACAATAAGACCGTTAATAGATAATTCCAAAAGTGTTGTGCCATTAACCGTTTTATCTTCTCGTGATTCAGTTTCGGGTAAGATAATTGTATTGGTAACAAAGGCACCGTTATTAAGAGGAAATCCTTTAAACGTTTCGCCATAAAAGGATTTTAATTTTTTTTCACTTAAGTAAACAGAAGGTAAATCTCTTGCTTCTCCGAAAAATTGGTTGGTACTTATATCTTTTCCAACACCTGCATGAAAAATTATGAATAGATTATATTTAGAAAAATCTTGTTGAGTATATTTATTTTTCACTAGCTCCCAAACTTCTTTAGAAAAATCTCCGAGTGATTTAAATGATTCATTATCTACCGGTGAATAATCTCGCATTGTTTTAGAAACCGTAATGATATCGGGCAGAACATCATAAGTAATACTTACATTCTCGTCAGAAACTTCATCATAATAATTTTTTGCAAATTTTAAATGATCCGCAAAATAATCTAAATCATGAGGAAGCGGATCTAAAATATCATTACCGTAATCTTTCGAATAAATACTCCCAAATGTACCGTCTCCGTAAGTAAGATCAAATTTATCAGGTTGAAATTCAACCATCACTGCAAGAATATTAATATCCTGAATTTTAATCTGACTTTTATTGGCGTAATTAGTAATAATTTCATTATAGGATTGAGCTTTAATAAAACTCAACCCTATAACAGCAATAAGAATAATTTTTTTTAGCATAATTTATATTCCGCGAGGAAATCCTTGACCTTCAAACGTTGAGGTTGAGGGTCCCCAGCCTATTGAAAGTGTAAATCTTAATGTATCGGAAAGCGGGTGCTTATCTCCATCAGGGAAAACATCTGTTGTAATATAACCGAAATCAAATCCGTAAATATCGTATCTTATTCCCGCTCCAATTGTAACAAATTTTCTATTTCCGAAGCTAGGATCTTCATAAAAGAAGCCTGTTCTTAAAGCGAATTTAAAATCTTCTGCTCCATACCAATATTCTAAACCTACTGAAGTAACAATATCTCTTAACTCAGAATTAAAATCATCATCTGCCCAAGCAGTAAAAAGAGCTTCATAGAATTCATCTTTTCCGCCAACGCTGTCCCTATCGACCAATAATTTACTAAAATCTGTTGTTAAGGTTAATGAGTTATATTCATCTTCCATAAGTCTTAGAGCAAGCCCCACTCTAAAGTTTGTAGGAATTGGATCCGCTTGAGCTTGATCGATGTAATAAATCTTTGGTCCAATATTACTTAGATTTATACCAAGACTTAATCTGTTATCAAAATTACCTATTAAAGGTAAATTTAATTTTTCGGGTCTCCACATTGTAGCAACATCAAAACTGACACTCGTTGCAACACCTTCACCATCTTCATTCGCTGTAGGTTTATCTGATAAACGACTATGGATTAGTCTGAAGTTTAATCCAAAACCCCAATCAGGATGCAGTTTAGTAGCATATCCAAAAGTAAGAGCAGCATCAAAAGATCTAAACCTGCCAATTTCATCGGGTGAATCTTGTCCTGTTCTAATAAACTCACCAAAATTCATATAAGTAATACTTGAAGTTATACTGCCATCCAATTCTTCAAGATATTGTCTGTAAGTTAAATATTCGTAAAAAAGATCGGGTAAATTAAAAGCCGGTAACCAATTACTATGGGTAATACTTGCTTCGGCTCCCGTCAAAAAAGCAATTCCTGCAGGATTCCAGAAAATTGCGGCTGAGTTATCTGCAAGTCCTACACCGGATTCACCTATACCGCCGGCTCTTGAATCAGGTGCCAATAGTAGAAAGGGTACAGCGGTTTCTCCTTGTGCACTTATTTTATTGGTCACTCCAAATGAAATTAGAAGTAGAACCAAGATTATTAAATATTTTTTCATAATTAAATATCTCCTTTATATTATGTAATTATTAAAGGCAGGTTTTAAGTTTACTTAATAACTGCCATTTTTCCAAGTATATTTTTTTTGTATTTGCCTGTTTCAGATTTAACAATTAGTTTATATAAATAAGTTCCATTAGCAATTTCGTTATTATCCTTATCTCTTCCGTTCCAACCTATTTTTACAAACTTAGTATTTATTCCAAAATTTTCAATTTCTTTTATAACTCTACCTGCTACTGTATAGATTTTTATTTTTACATTTATAGGTTCATTCAGATTATGCTGGAATGTAAAAAATGTATTTGAGCTAAAAGGGTTCGGATAATTATAAACTTGTCTTACCACTAAATCTTCATCGGTTACAACTGTAAAATAATTTTCTTGAGTCGAAAAATTATTATATACATCCCATGCATTAATTTTTATTTTATACTCACCTGATTCGAGCGAAGAGAATTTATAATTAACCTCACCTGCTTTACCGTCCGAATTTATATTACCAATAAAATAATTTGTTAGATCTATAGAGTTTTCTTCATCATCGTTTAAAATTGCTTCTAATTTATGACCTATTCCCAACCCGGTTGTATTTAATCCGGATTCATCAAATAATTTCACTCTAAGATTAAAATTAGGTCCAACTAAGTACGAACTTTCCGTTTCATTGTCATAAAGAATTTCAATTTCCGGTCCTTTTTTATCATTTGCATTAGTTGTATCGGTACCACCAATAAATATATTCTCGGTATAGCCAACTCCATCTGTTTCATCATTAAAGAAGTAAGCTATTATTTTTCCGTTTTTATCATCGTAGGAAATATCTTTCGGAACAATAAATGATGTTGAAAATTGACCATTTTCAACTGAGACTCTGCCTCTGAAAATTATTCCACCTTGGTCAGTCATTTTGTATTTTATATCTTCAAGGGGTATAGTTCTATAAGAATCATAAACTGTTACTATACATTCACCGGTTTGATTTGATGCTTGATTATTTAAATTTAGCACTTTTCCTTTTATTGTGGTTTTACTTAAAGATTTAATATTTACAACACTATCAGGTTTTTCATTATTTACGGAAGTAATTTTAATTGGCAATACAGGAATATTTAATCTTAAATAAGGGTCTCCGAATAAATGAAATTTTTCATCATTTACTCCTCTCCTCTGTTGTTTTAATAAGTAGAATGCTTTTCCTATTGTTACAGGAAATCCCGAATCATCTTTTTTCTGAAGCAAATTCTTATAAAATGTTGTTGAAAGTCCAAAATTTGAATTTGACTCAACTACTCTCGCTGCAGAAAGTCCGCCAATCATACCTGCATTTTCCAAAAGTAACATTTCTTCGGTAGCACTAAGAGTATTGGGGTCATCAAATTTCCCAAAATCACAAGTAGCCGCCGTTAAGAAAAAGTATTCTTTATTTTTTAACTGCGGTATAGAAACACTTCTCGTAAAAACTCTTTCATGAGCCCAAACATCAGGGGAACCGTGTCCAAAATAATTAAATAAAAGAGTTCCATTATTAATCGAAGAAATTATTGCTTGATTACATGCCGGTTTTCTTCTTCCTAAACCTGTATTTACACTTTCGTAATTAGATAAATATATTTTTTCTATGTCAAAATTTTTGGGGATAAAACTACGATTTAATAATTCGGACTGATTTGTATGTCTACTTCCATCATAATCACCGGGTCCGGCATATCCGTCGTCACCAAGTAATGTTATTTTATTACGCCATAAACCTTTATTTAATTTAGTTTCATATTCAATTATTTTATCAACTATAATTTTTGCTTGAGCAGTATTGTTTACATTTAATCTTCCCATACCAAGATCAGCTACATGATCATTATTTTTTCCTGAAATTCTGCTATAGTAGTCATCGTAAGGGTAAGAATAAATTTCATACAAAGAATTCATTGTTTGAAAAGTAGGAATAAAGTTTTTATTTAAATTCAAAGTATTAAAGTAATCAAAATCTCCATCACCAAATAAGAGAACATATTCAGGCTGTGTTGCCCAATTATCATAAGCATATTTTAAATAATCTCTAATGGCTGTAGGATCTAAACTTCCGCATGAAAACTCATTAAAGATTTCATCGATATATGTTATAATTCCACTAATTTTGTTCGGGGCTTCATTCATTCTATAGTTCAATAATCTTTCAGCTTGTTCTGAAAAATTTTTATGAGTGATTATTACATATTTTGCTCCGCTTATTTCACCTCGAATATTAGTATTTTCTTCTTTCACTGCATTGGTCGGAACTTTTATTAAATCATTTTGCAAGCATAAATATTTTGATACAACCGAATCATTTTCATTACTTTTAAAAACAAAATCACCACTATTAATTTCTGCATTCACAATTTTTGGGTCTGCATAATCGGTAATGTTATAAATTGAGAAATTACTATTGTTGTACGGAGTCCCTTTAAACTCTGTAATGCCATTATTCAATTCGGAAAAAATTATTACAGGCAGTTTATCGGTTTTAGTCATCAAATTCTGTATATATTGAATTTCAATAAAATCCAAATGTCCCAAATCGGAAATAGTTCTGGGAGTATAGCTAAATTTGAGGATGCTTCTATTATCGGGTAAATTATCCGAATAGCTTGCAGTAATTTTAGTAAGAGCACCATAAGAATAACGGGAATCATTACCTCTGATGTTGTTAGAAAAAATTTGTTTGTCGTGTTCCGAAATAGATAACTTATTGTAAGTTTTGGAACCATTCACAAATTGAATCTTATAATTTATCTTACTGCCGGCTTGTAAACCATCAAGTGTGTGCATATATGTTTTACTTTTACTTGTGGATGTATAATCATCTTCAATAAAAAGCAAACCGGAACCCATTAAGTTTCTATTATCCACATCTTGAAATTTAAATGCTTTGGTAGTTGTTTGGATTAAATCGGCTGTACCACTTACATTTTGTTGAGTCACCATCCGCTTTCCTTCAGAACCACCATAAGTAAGCCAATAATAATTATGTTTGGAATAGTAATTTCTGTTTCTTATAATTTTTTTTCTATTTGAATTAAATTCCCAAAAATCTACACCGCGTCCGTAAAACAAAATTTCATCATTTGTGTTAAAAGAACCATCATCTTCGCCATTAACAATAATTGCTATTTCTGTTAAGTCAATTGGTCTTTCTTGGAGCAATCCTGAAGGGAGAATATAACCTCCGTTATTATAAATTTTTATTGTTTTCGGATTTATATTATCAATGGGAATTCCGAGTTTTTCCAAGAATTCATAATTGATTCTATATATTCCTTCTTCAGGTGCTTCAAACTTAAACCAATCACCTTGGGCAAGTACGGAGTTTTTAATATTTCTTTTTGTTAAACTTTTTTCTTTTACTTTCCAAGTTTCAACAACATCATCATTAACAACAATATCTTTTAATAACTCAGATTCTCGAATTTTAGTTGCAACATTAGACTTTGAAAAATTTATCTGAAACACAATTTTTTCAAATAGTTTAATTTGATTTTTTTTCGGATTAAACTGAATGGGATTTACAATTACTTCTTGAATTTGTAAATCTCTTGCCAAACCATATTGACCAAAAGTAACTAATTCAAAATCTTGAAAATTTGAATACTCTTCACTTTCATTATAAACTTCTTTAGGAAAACCGTTTTCTTTTTTAAGCTGCGGGAATGGTTTTAGCTTGCCATTTAGAATTTTATATTTAGTATTTATTATTTGAATGTTATTTCCAAATTCCTCTTGAACTCCAACAGTAAAAATTCTGCTCGGGACATAAGGAAGTCCCTCTTTATTGTTTATGTTAGAGCCATTATCAATTTGGATATCCAAATAATTACTTCCATCAATTACAAACTTTTTGTTGATTTTATAACTTGGAGTATATTCTATTACAAGAGAATTTTGAGAAGAGTGTAACAATTTATAATCATCTTGCGAATAAACGTTACACAAAAGAATTAATAAAAATATAAAACTTTTTATAGAGAATTTATACAAATTTAAAACTCCTAATTACTACTTCCTGAAATATATCAGATAAAAATAACTAAATTATTTAAAACATTAAAAGTAGCAAAACTCTCTATAAAAATTCCTTTTACACATTTTTTGAAAAAACCATATCAAATTGTCAATTTTCGACAAAAATGTCAAGTCAAAAAAAAAATTGATACAAAATATAATAGTATTATCGTTTGTTATTATAAAAAATTTATTCTTGTTTTTTCGTTATTTAATTGAAAAACTATGTCTCTTATTTCTCTTTGCTACTCGGGCAGTATTTCTCCAATAAGCATTCATTACACTTAGGTCTGTTTGCAATGCAAATCTTTCTGCCATGATTGATAAACCAATGTGTGGAATCAATCCAATTTTTTTTCGGTAAAAGTTCTTTCAGTTTCGTCTCAATTTTATCGGGATTTTTTGTTTCAACTATTCCAAGCAAATTGGTTATTCTTTTTACGTGCGTATCCACGGCAATTGCAGGTATCCCAAAAGCGTGCCCAACAACAACCGATGCAGTCTTTCTGCCAACTCCGGCAAGTTTTGTTAAAGCATCAAAATCTTTTGGAACTTCGGAATTATATTTTTCAACTATATCTTTTGTGCAAGATTTTATGCTCTTTGTTTTCTGTTTATAAAATCCAGCAGAAAAAATCATTTTTTCTATTTCCTCATTTGGTGCATTAACATAATCAATCGGGAATTTAAATCTTTTAAACAAATCTTCAGTTACAATGTTTACTCTTGCATCCGTACATTGTGCCGAAAGAATTGTAGCTATTAACAATTCAAAAGGATTGGAATAATTCAATTGAGGTTTTGTATTCGGATATTCTTTTTTTAACAAAGAAAAAATTTTGTTAATTCTCTTTTTTTCTTCTGCAGCTTTCTTCTTCAAACTTCTATCTTTCCGTTTTAAATTACTTTCTTAAAAATAACAAATTACCTAACTTTAGTTTCATGAAAAAAATAATTCAAATAATATTTTTTATTTCTGTTACTGCTTTTGCTCAAGAGTTGGAACTTGTGAACAAGTTTGGAGATTTTTCAAATGCTTCATCATTCGATATAGATTTGAAAGGAAATTTCTTTATAAGTGATATTGATGAAAATACCATTTCCAAATACGATTCTACAGGAGAAAAAATAATTTCAATCGGTGGCTTTGGCTGGAAAGAAGCTGCTTTTGATGAACCAACCGATTTATTTACTAACACACTAAGTGTTTACGTTGCAGATAGAAATAATAATAGAATACAAAGATTTGATAAAGATTTAAACTTTCTGTCCCAATATCCCGACAACGAAAGTGATAAACCGATTTTCGGTTATCCTGCTTGCATTTCCATTTCCAACTTAGGATTTTTCTTTATCTTGGATAGTGATAATTTTAGAATACTCAAGTATAATTTAGATGGTAAATTTATTTTAGAAATAGGAGCAAATAATTCAGGTAATTTTGCTTTGATTGAACCCAAATATTTCTGTACGGATCATAATAGCAACATTTATGTTATTGATAATAAAACCATAAAAATATTTGATCAATACGGGATGGGAACTTTTTCATTTAATGTAAGTCAAGAACCTGATAAGATTTTTATTTACAGTAATAAATTGCTTTTAATTTATAAAAAAAAGATAATTGAATATAATTTAAATAATCACAAGCAAATTTATTACTTTAAAGATTTCCCCGAATTGAATGATAAGAAAATTACAGATGCAAAATTATTCGATAACTCCTTATTTATTCTTACATCTGAAAAGTTACTTAAATATAAAATAATCAATTAACTTGAAGTTTAATCAATATAAACTCTTACAAATTGTTCTTTTAATAATTTTATTGTTCTGGAATATAGGAATTTTATGGGAAGTTATTATTCACTATTTACCCGATTCAATAATATTTTTTCCTTTTTTGAAATACAATTATTCAATTGTTTGTCATGCTCAACCGGAAAAATTATTTTCTGTATTTGGTTATAAAACCTTAGTCTGTTCAAGATGTTTCGGAATTTACTTTGGAGCTTTAATTTCTTCTGTAACTATTTTATTTGGCTGGAACAAAAGTATTTCCATAAAATTTCTACTTTTTGCATCTATGCCAATGTTTGTCGATATTATTTTATACGGAATCGGTTTATACGATTATAACAAATATATTGCTTTTTCCACCGGATTTATTTTGGGAATTATTGGATTGATATTTTTTTATCAAACTCTCAAGGGATATAAATTAAAAAATTAAATAGAAAATTTACACGCAAATTTAGTTTTGGTTTGTGAAACTTTTTAATATATTTGAACTGAATTATGAAAGCCCATTTGATAGAAAAATGATCTATTTAAGATTAGATTGATATTCTAAGAAAGGGTTCAAATAGAATTTAGTTCCAATTAAATTATTAAAATTGTTGATGAACCAACAAGGATTAAAGGCAAAAGATTTGGCTGATATTTTAGGCTTAACTGAAGAAACCATATAGAGAATATCAAGTTTATAATGCTAAATTAATAAATACAATAAAGAAAATTATAAAATAATTACAAACTAACTCATGTAAATTTTTTATAATTACTGAGGAGAAAAATTGAAAAAATATTTACCTGCGCTTGTTGCTGGTTTTGCTGCGGGGGTTATGCACGTTGTTCCACTTGCAAAATCTTTAACATGCTGTTTAATTGTTCCTCTTGCAGCTTTTTTTGCAATTGTTTTAGATAGTAAAGCTAATAAGATAACTTCGGATTTTGAGTTAAAACGAGGTGCAACTTTAGGTCTTTTAACAGGATTATTTGCTGCTTTCTTCGGAAGTTTTTTTGATATTTTAGTAACATTTATAACACATCATAATGATATTATTACAACTATAAATGAACTACCAAAAGTTATAGATTCTGTTCCCGTATCAGAAGAATTAAAGGATGAAATATTTAAGATAATGACAAATATTGCCACTTCAATTGAAAAGAAAGGTTTCTCCGAAATTTATGCAATGTCAATATTTTTTAATAATATAGTTGTTAATACTATTTTCGGATTGATTGGCGGTTTGGTTGGAACAAAAATTTTTAATACAAAAAATTCATAGAAATCAATGGTTATAGCGTTTATTTTTCTTCTTCATATAGTTTTTATTATTTATGTCTTCATAAAAAGAACAAAAAAAGATTCAATAAAAAGTGCTTTAATTGATTTAACTTTAATTATTATACTTTTTAGCATTGGTTGGTCTCTTTCTACAATGATTACTAAGCTTTTTTTTGGACCTTCAGGTTTTGGTAAACATTTTGATAGAGATACAATTTCTCTAACTCTTTTAACAATTACGGAATTTTTCTTTTATAAAATGTATTTCAAAGATATGTTTACTTCAGACGAAATGGAAAAACAATAATAGCATACTGTTCTTTTACATTTTGATCACTCTGTAAAGGCTCAAACCTCCATTGTCGTAAAGAATTAATTGCAGCTTGTTCTAATTGCGTATCAGCTTTTATTAAAGGTAAAATTTTTCCGACAGTTCCATCTGCGAGAATGGAAAATTTTAGTTTTACATCTATCTCTTTCGAAACACCATCAGGATAAGCAGGCAGTGAATAACTATAAATTTTTCTCATCCCTTTGCCTCCAAAATCAATTTCGAATCCATAATTTCCTTCACTATCACCACTATCTTCTTTACCCTTTCCGGCTTCATCTTGCTTTATCAAAGGTTCTGTTTTTTGGGGCTGAGTATCTTCTTTTGCTTCTTTTTTATCGGCACTTGCAACAACATTATTCTGTTCATCAGTATTTTCTATTTTAGGAAGTTCAACTTTTTTAACAACTTTTTCACTAACTTCTTTTTGAACTTCAGGTTGTTTTTTTTGCACTTCGTCAGTCGGGTTTTCAGCAAATACTCCTGATGAACTCATTTTACCAATTGCTCCAAATCCAATTGTAACGTAATTATCTTCTACAGGTTCCAAACCAATTTTGATAACCCAAAACAGTAATATCAAAATAAGATGCAACACAGTGGAAATTAAATATGATAATTTTTTCTCTTTCAAAATGATTGTTTCTCAGTTTCTATTGTAAATCTCTCTATGCCAATTCCTTTTGCGGCATCAATAACTTTAATAACCAAATCAATATCTACTGTTTTATCGGCTCTAATAACCAAATTATTTTCTGTTATTGTTTCTCTCAGATTCTTTAGCTTTACTGCTACAGAATTTATGTCGGTTTTTTCGCTTCCTACATAAACGCTTTCATCTTCAGTAATGGAAACAATTAATTTTGCAGGCATACTTTGCTCATTTAATTTTGAAGCAGGTAGCTTTACTTTTACTCCGGTTTGAATTACAAATTGCGATGTAAGTAAAAAGAATACTAACAATAAAAAAACAATATCGGTCAGAGAAGAAAGACTAAAAGCACTTAACGGTTTTCTTGTTGTTTCAAATTTCATTTTTTATCCTACAATTCAATTTCGATATCTTCTTCTCGCACGGTATTGCCTTTACTTTTCTCTTCAATAATATCTAAAACATCATTTGAGACAACTTCCATATCCAGTACAAGTTTATTTATTGCACCGGTTAAATAATTGTAAAAAGCAAGAGCAACAATTCCAATTGCAAGACCAACAGCAGTTGTAATTAGTGCTTCCCAAATACCCCCAGCAAGATCACTTGGATTAGCTGAACCTTGCAGATCTTCGATTCTCATAAATGCTTGTATCATACCGGTTACTGTACCCAAAAAACCGATTAATGGTGCAATTCCGGCAATAGTAGCAACAACTGATAATCCTTTTTCTAACTTGGCAATCTCTTGTCTGCCGGCATTTTCTATTGCTTCTTTTACTCGAGCATGCCCCAAATGATATTTCTTCAATCCACTTTTAATAATATTTGCAGCAGATGATTTTTCTTCTATGCAATAACTTGTCGCACCGGAAATATCTTCTTTTATTAACATACCTCTTATTTTAACAAGAAATGCAGGCACATTTAATTTTGATTTTTTTAGAGTAATATATCTTTCAACTATGATTACAACTGCAATAAACGAAATTATTACAAGTGGAATCATTAACCATCCACCCTTGGATAAAATTGATAATAATGACATAAATTTCCTTAGTTTTCCTTATTTGATTTTTTTCTGAACTATTTTAGCTTTGTTTAACGATTTATACGGACCTACTCTTACTCTATTCCAAGTAGCACCGAATTTTTTTATAAAGACCTTTACAGTAAATGCAGGATAACCTCTTCTCTTTAGTCTTGCAACTTCTTTCTTTGCAATTTTTTCATTTTTCCATGAGGAAACTTGAATAGAATATGTTTGACCATTAAAATAAATATTATTGCCTATTTCTCTTTCAGTTTTGGCTTTAACATTATTATTTGTTTCTTTTGCTTTAGTTAGTTTATTTTTATTTTCTGCATTGATACTTGTGGCATCATTAGTTTTCTGTTCATTTTTTTCAGCAATAGTATTCTTTTTTGATTCAGTCTGTTTATTTTCCGAAATTTTTTCCTTAGCCGACTTACTTTTTAATTTACTATTTTCAACAATATCTGTTGTTTTGTTTTCGCTCTTATTATCTGTGATTGTTGTTTTAGCTTTTTTTGCATTAAAAGAAGGGATAGGTTTATCTTTCATCAAAAAGAAATAGTAAAAAGCTCCACCCAATATGGCAATAATAAATAGACCGAGTAATAAGAAAAGCCACAATTTGCTTTTCCCTTTACTTTCAGTTTGTTTATTTTGAATTTCTTCTTCCTCAGCTAAAATTTCATCTTCTATATTTTCTCCGAAATCAACAATACTTTCTTCTTTATTTAACTTAAAATCATTATCATTTAAATTTAACTCTTCTGGATTATCAATTTCTTCATCCATATCCGCTTCTATTTCATCATAACTTTCATACTCTTCCAATACATCATCACTTTCAATATTTTTTTGCTCTATAGTTTTTTCAATATTCAGGTCATCACCATGCACTTCGTTTATCGCATTATCCATTTTTTCTTCAAGATTCTCATTCTCTTCGTCCAAGACAAAATCCTCGATTTTAGTATTGTTCTGCTCATCACTTGAACTTATAGTTTCTTCTTCTATACTTAGATTTTCTTCATCTAACAAATCATCGAATACATCATTATCTTTGGAAGGCGTTCCAAGAAGTTCGTCAACAGTAGTTTTTTCATCTTCATTAAAACTTTCAGTTACGGGAGAAATTTTTTCACCTTCGGGATATTCAATTTCTGTAGTTTCGTCCACTAAAGTAGTGCTTTCTTTATCTTTCAAATAATTGTCCCACAAATCAAAATTATCTAACTTTTCTGATTTATCAAGTATAGCATCAATTTTTCTGTGTAGTTCTATATCATAATCGTTTGTCGCAGAATCATTTCTTTCGTCAGAAGTAACTAATGTTTTATCTATACCAATTTGAAAAACATTTTCATCAAAACTATCATCATCTTTTAGTCTCTCTTCAACATCCAAGTTTAGAAATAAAAAATCTTGTTCAGATGAATTATCTTCAGGCGAATATACAAGTGCCAAACCTTTCAGTCTATCAGGCGAATCAGAACTATCCGAATATTTTAATTGTTCTTTAAGTTGAAAAATTCCTATATCTGGAACTTTAATTGCTTCACCGACACTTAGTTTGTCTAAAATTTTACGCTTAAAAATATTAAACGATATCACTTTATCTTCAGGTTTAATACTTAATAAATCAGCAATTTTATTTTGAAGTATCTCTTTATTCATTTCTTCCCTCTTAAAAAATTCATTTGTTTTACCACTTAAATTCTATACCTGCCAAAACATCAAAAGGTTTAGCATCATAATTTCTAAGATAATAATATTTGCTGTTTAGAGCATTTTCGAATGTAAGTATTATTTTAAAGTTACTAAATATTTTATAATAAAAATCAGCACTTAAATCTATACCGCCCGAAATTTCTCCTATATTTTCTAAATCAGTAAAAGATTTATGAAAATAATTTAATCCCAGACTCAAACCGTAACCTTTTTGCCAATTATAGGAATATTTTAGATTACTCATGAGCACAGGTTTATATGGAAGAACATTTCCGTCTTTATCTTTTATATTTTGAATCTGAAGTTCGCCAAAAAATTCGCCAAACGGACCTTTTCTGAATAACAAATTTAAGAAAGCATAAGTTTTATTAGCATTTATCTTATTTACGAAAAATAAACCGTCAACATATCTATCTTCAAAATAAATAGTGTTATCTGATTTTATATAACCGCCTCCAAAATTTATTTCAAAGTATTTTTCAAATTCATATTTGGCAGCAAACTTTAGATTAAACTTATTTTTTTGAAATACATTAGTAAAGTTGTTGAATCGGTAAAACCGATTACTGTTTCTAAAATCTTTTAACGTATGAAATTCTGTGTTAGGAGAAAATTCACCATACAACGAAAGAAATTTGTTTGCTTTAATTTTAGCATAAACAACAGGAGTAAAAAAAGGCTTAGCTTCAATACCTGCAACATAAAATCCCGCTTTTAAAAAAATATTTTGGGCAGAATTAAAATCAAATGTAACCAAACCATTATAATAATATTGATTGGCAAAATTACTATTGGGAATCCTAATATCAATAATTTGGTTTAGCATAGATACAGAGGCGTTAAATCCGAATTTTGAAGTTCTGATTTTCAGAAAACCACTTGTATGTATTACATTTTCTTTGAATTCATAATAATCATCTTGAAAATAATAATCATCTTTAATTCCTATACCAAAACTAAACTTGGAATTTGTTAAGTAATTAATGCCAAACTCGGCAAAACCGTTTTCTGTTTCTCGTTCGAGTCTTGGTAATTCCGAACCATAAAATTTATTTTTTTCTTTATAAAAATCGCCATTAAGATTAATTACTAATCCCGGCAGGAAACTTGAATTGTGATTAACATAATAATAAGCATTTACCGAACCACCAAATTTATGATTATCGGCATTATCAACATATTCCAGAATTCTTCTACCATATAACTTTGTATTAAAACTTAGATTACCAATTGAGTTATTATAAAAAATATGTCCCGAAGGAAGAGTATGTAATCCACCATTTAACTTTACAAACAAATTTGTTTTTTGCAAATTACTTGGAAGATTTACAATTTGATATCTAACTTTTGGTAAATTTATCTTAATCTTTTCTGCACCGGGATATCGAAGAGTAAAAAAATCTCTCGAAAGTAAGGGAATAAAATCAGGCATATTTTTCTGCACCTTTGTTATACTTATATTTTCCCTACCGGTAATTACAAAATCCGGCAACTCAATACTTTGCGATTGATTTTCTTCTTGTGCAAAAAAGACTGTTGCAGTAAACAATATTATAATTATTTTTTTCATAAGCTATTTAATTTTTCTTTTGCTTCTTTACCAAGTATATCATTCCGATGCCTTTTGATAACTGATTTATACATATCGGCAGCTTTGGCTTTATCATTTATTTTAACATAACTATCACCAAGAAGCATCAATGATTTTGTGTACCATTCATCATAAGCCGAATATAATGATCTGCCTTTAATCAATTCTGTAATTGCTTTAGGAAATCTTTCTTGATTGAAATAATTAAGCCCTATTAAATATTGAGCCTGTGCCGCTATATCATCTTCTCTGCTTTTAACAACATCTTCGAGAAGCATAATTGCATTATCGTTATTACCTTGTTCAGATTCCAAAATTGCTAATTCTATTTCGGCTTTATGATAGAAAAGCGATTTATTTCTACTATTTACAATATCTGTTAAAGTTGTGTACGCTTCGCTTAAATTCTCTTGTTCAATATAATTTTGGGCTTTAACATATTTAATTTCTGCTGCTCTGCTATCATTAGAGATTAACGCTAAGGTGTTATCGTATAATTCAATTTCTTTATTATATCTTTTTTCTTTACGATAAATTCTACCCAATTCTAAAACAGAATTAAATCCAACCTCGGTTTGAGGCGAACTATGAATTACATGCAGCAAATATTGAGCAGCTTTCTCATTTTCGTTGAGCATGTTTGCACTTTTGCCCATCCAATAATATGCACTTGGAACTAAAGGACTTGTAGGATGATCTTCAATAATCTTTTCATACTCAACTATTGCCGATTGGTAATTACCTGAACTATAAAAAATTTCTGCTTTCTTAAATTTAATTTTATCAATAAAATCTAAATGACGGTTATCAGCAATAAACTCTGTAATAAAGTTAATTGCTTTATCCTGTTTATCTTGCACAACGTAAGCATATTGAATACCATTTACTGCATCAAAAACATGTTTGGAATTTGGAAACTGTCTTATTAATCTTTGATACATTTCTATTGCTTGCAGATACTCACCTTTATTAAAGTAAGAATCACCTATCGAATAATATGCAATTGGAATTAAAGGTGAAGATGAATAATTAGAAATTAACTTATCATAATTTTCTATTGCATTTTCAAAATCAGAATTTTGGAAATATATCCAAGCAATTAAATATTGTGCTTCGTCTGCATATCTGGAAGCAGGAAAATCTTTTTGGAATTGGTCTAAAAAATTAATTGCCTCGCTAATTTTTCCTCCTTTAAAAAGAGCTTGCGAATAATTGAAATGGGATTTATCGTCATCTTTGAATGTATTAGATTCCAACAAAGCTTTTCTATAATATTTAGCAGCCTTATTAAAAGATTTTGTACCGTAATAACTATCGGCTAATCTCAAGTTACACTCATCAACAGTACGATTATTCGGATAGTCTTTGATAAATTGATTAAAGTAATAAATTGCTTTGTTAAAATCTTTCAAATTAAAATAACAATAAGCTTTACCATACATTACATTTTTTAAAACCTTAGAATCGGAAGTATTAATTTTCTTGTAGTTTTCAAGAGCTTCGTAGTAATGCCCGAGATAAAATTCAGATTCAGCTTTATAAAAATATAGTTTAGTAAGATCAACTTTCGTTTTTTCAACATTTATGGCACGTAGCTTTTTACCGGCAGAAATATTATCTTTTCTATAAAAATGGGCAACTCCCAAACCGA
Source organism: Ignavibacteriota bacterium (assembly GCA_002746605.1). GTDB lineage: Bacteria > Bacteroidota > Ignavibacteria > Ignavibacteriales > Melioribacteraceae. The sequence goes on along the minus strand of PDPT01000036.1, from coordinate 52,114 downwards.
GCAAACATCTGTCCCTTAACTCATTGGGAATCTGGCTTATTTCCAACCCCTTATTAAAATAATCAATAGAAGTTTGATAATCTTTATTCCTTAATTTAATTTCGCCAAGCAAAGTTAAAGATTTAGCTTTTGTAACTTTATCATTTGAGTTCAACGATCTTTTTAATGATTCTTCGGATTCCGTAAAATCATTTTTTTCAAATTTGCTAATACCAATATTTAATCTTACCCTTTGAGAATAAGGATGATTCGGATATTTTTCTACAAATTGTCTATGAATTTCAATAGATTCATCATAATTGCCTTCGTATCTTTTTGCTTCGCCACTCCAATAAAAAGATTTTACAGCAAGTGAATCATTTTTTGAGTTCCTCAATCCATTAAATAAGTCAAATGAATTGTGATATTTTCCTTGCTGGAAATTTATCCATGCCAAACCATATCTAATTTGATCTAACATTTCAGCAGTAGGTGAGTTTTTTAATATTTTTTTATAAACTCTTGATGCTTTTTCAAACTCTCTTATTTCATAATAAGCATTTGCAAGAATGAAATCAGCTTCATTTTGTTTTGTTTTAGATAATTGCAGAATAAGAGGATCAGATAATTCAAGTATAGCACTTTCATATTCTTCAAGATAATAATAGCAAATTCCTATCCTCATTTGAACAAGTGGAGCTAATTTACTATTACCATAATATCCCAGCAATTTGTCATAATAATAAACTGCTTTTTTATAATCGTTTTTGCTTTCGTACAAATTAGCTAAAGCATAAATACTATTTACGTTGAATTTATTATTTCTAGGGGAATCAACTGCGGACTTAAAAAATGTTTCAGCTTCGTTTAAATTATTTTCTTTAATAAAAGATTGCCCTATCAAGTAGTATGCAGAACCGCTGTATTCGGAATTTGGAAATTTTATTACTAATTTAATTAGGCTTTCTCTACTCTTACTATATTGCTCTTTTTCAAAATATAGATTCCCCAAACGATATAAAACTAAATCGATAAAATTTGAAGTAGGATATTCACTAATAAAATTTTCGAATTGTGTGATAGCTCCATCTTTTTGATTAAGCCCAACTAAGCTTTCACCTATATAAAATTCTGCACTAGATAATAAATCATACTCTACATTATCTCGGATAATTATTTTGTTAAATGAAGCTATTGCTTTAGCATAATCTTCATTTTCATAATTTTGCATTCCAAAACTGTATAATTCCAAATTAGTTTGAGGGAATACAAAAACTGCTGATAAAATCAAAAATAGAATTGTATAAAATGTTTTTTTCATTAATATTATAAAAAGCTAAAATTTTAATCTTTAGACTTTGTAAAATAATAAAGAGTTCCCAAAAATAAAAGATAATACTTTTACCACAATATTTTATATATTTAAGCTAAAGATGATTGTTAGGAGATTATGTTATCTTTATAATTAATAATAAGTTAATAAGTATTCTAAAAATCTGAATGCTAATGTATATATATTCTTTTTAATGTTCAATATTTAATTTTAGAAATATCGTCTTCTCTGAAAAAAAGCGTGTATAGATATTAGTTGAACTACAAAAGATTATCAAGATTTTCAAATAAAAGCTATTGAAGAGAATATTAGATATCAGATAATAATTTCCAATTTGGTTCACAAACATAATAAGGGTAAATTAAACTCCACATAAAACAATTTGTAGAACTAATTCCACTTATGTAAATTTCACTTAAAAGATGAATAGAAACATACTAAAAAAAAAGCCTGATTAACTTTTGTTTAATCAGGCTTAAATTTTTTTAAGTTTATTTAGTTCATATATTTTAACTCATATTTACTTCTATCTCTATAAGTTCTATCGGTCTTTGCTATTTTGAAGTTCTCTTTAGCTTTTTCTACATTTTTTAATCCCTTAAATGCCATTCCTTTGAAGAAGTAAGGTGCACCTTTAGGAACTTTAGACTTAGAACTTCTATTATTTATTGCATTATCTGCAGCTTTAATGGCTTCGTTAAATTTTCCGGTTTCCACATAAATATCTGCTAACTTAAGATATGCAGCATCATATTTATAATATTTAACCGCATTCTTGAAATAATCTTCTGCTGCTGTATAATCTCTATCCTTAAACTTGCTTTCGCCTAATTTTGTATAAGCAAGTCCAATATATTTTGCTGCAACTTTTTTCATTTTTTTGCTGCTAACATTATCATGAAATTTTTGAAAGCTCTCTACAGCTTTATCATATTTACCCCATGCATAGTATGTCGTACCCAATGAATTATACGCTGTAGCAAATTCGGGATTAAGTTTTAACGATTCATTTAAAGCAGATTCGGCATTAGCATATTTTCTTTGTTTTTTGTAAGCCGTTCCGAGTTGATAAAATATTCTGTAATCCTTAGAAATCTTCAAAGCCTCTTCGTATGATTTAATAGCTCCTGCATAATTACCGGATTTTACTTCTTTATTTCCTTTATTATATAACTTAGCCGCTTCAACATCCATTGCACCGGATTGAGCAGTAAGTACTAAAGAGAATATAAGCATTGTTGAAAATATTGAGAATAAGAATTTTTTCATTTTTGACCCTTTTTATTTTTTGAAATAAAACAGTAGTGCGGAAGGCGGGACTTGAACCCGCATGCCCTTACGAGCACTACCCCCTCAAGATAGCGTGTATACCAATTTCACCACTTCCGCAAAGGAAACCACAAAGATATAGTTATGAGCGTTTAAATGCAATAATTTTTATACACACTTCGCAAAAATATAAACAAATTATTATAAAAAAAGTTCCTTAACATAAAACAGTTTATAAGTAATAATTAATGTTTCTCCTTAAAAAAATTCTTTCTGCCCTTTCAAAAGTTTTAGCAGAGTGGTCTCCGCAAACAAAATCGTAGTACCGTCTCCCAAATCGGTCAACTGCAATCCAGATCCAACAGTAGTTTTTTTGAGCCCACATTAGCTGTGAAGCTCATCCAGTTCCATTATTTCAATAGGTTCTTCAGACTGTACTTTTTCTCCCCATCTCTTTATCCAATTATAAACTGTTACATAGTTAACATCTATTGCTCAGAAGCCTAAGCCTCCCAAATACATTGATAAAGCTAATTTTTTTCTTCTCTATTGGTTTTTTGTTGAACGAGTTACTGAATAGTAATAATTACACTTTCTACATAAACATCTTTGTCTTCCTAAGACTTTACCATCTTTACAAGAAGATGTACTTTTACATTTTAGACATTCCATTGTTTTTCTCTGAAAGTATAAGAAAGCTATATATTTTTAACAATGCCAAATTCAAAAACAGTAAAGTTAATTTTTTCTACGAGATTTAATTTCTTCGATAGACATTTTATAAGCATCTTGATAACTACAAATTTGTTTTCCTCCAAAAGTTTCTTTAAAACTTTTAGCTTTATCAGTATCAAAGAACGCAAATTTGCTAACTTTAGTCATTGTTCCCCTTAAATTTGCACCAATGACATAATGTAATTTTTCTACATTATAGTATTTTGTAAGTCCATAATCAATTCCATATATATTTTTTATTTGTTTACCAAACTTTTCGAGTGCAATACTGCTGCAGTTAATAGAGCAATAGAAATGTGCTTCGTTATTGTTAAGTTTTATAGCGTGACTGGTAGAAATGTATTTTTTGATGTTCATTCCACAATTCTCACATTTCATATCACCAGTTATCATATCAGTAGAGATTTCTTGCTTTACTATTTTTTTGTTGTCTGAATTGTTTTCACATGTAATAAAGATAAATATAAATAGTACAAAAAAAAGTTTCTTCATAATAACTCCAAATATTAAAAATCTTTTCTTTTTGAGATAAAGATAATAAGCAATATTGGAATAAGTATCCATAAAAAAAGTAAAAATATAGAAAACAACATTCCAAAGTCAGTACCAAAAAAATCTTGAAAAACAGCACCAGTATATCCAAGTAATGCTGCAATATCTAATTTTAATATTATCAAAATTCTTGATAAATCGATAGGATTAAATATAGATGCAAATAATGCAAATTTATCTAATGGATAATCATCAAACATTAAGAGTAGTATTAAAAATAATCCATCATAAATTACTGCAAAAAATAGCCATGTAATTATTGAAAATCCAAAACCTTTAATTTTATCTTCAAACAACAATGCAATTATATATGATAGGGCAACAAAAATAAAAGTAAGAAGTGCACCAATAAGTAAAAGTGAGAAGAAGTTATAAATTTCCGCAGAAGTAAATAATCCATAAGCCAGGAATGGAATTCCGAGTCCAATTACTAAGCTTAAAGCCAATGAAAGACTAATTCCCAAATATTGACCAAGAAAAATATTTTTTCGTTTTAGTGGTTGGGAAAGTAAAAGTTCAATAAATTCTCTTGAGTTATAATAATACATTACCCAAAATAAAGTTCCGATAAGTGGAGTTAGAACTATAATTATATTCAATAAGGTTATTACTGCTCAATACTTATGGAAAGAACATATAAAATCATATATCTATTTTGCATCAAATTCAAGTTTTTTGATTTCGTTTTTGTTATCAGAACATCCAATGGTTAATAAAATTATAAAATTCAAAAGTAGTATTCTTCTTTTCAAATTACTCTAATTTTTTATTATTAATAGCAATAGTTTTACAGCTTTGAATAGGATTATTAATTCCGATTTTCTAAAATCATTTCACATTAAATCAATAATAAGTGATAAATATAAATTTCTACCAGGGGCATAAATTGCACCATCAGTTCCTAAAACATTTCTTGAAAGATGTTCATAATAAGTTTCATCAAATAAATTTTGAACTCCAAATGTTGCACCAATAAGTTTATTATATTGATAAGTAATTTTTGCATCAATTGTTGAAAACGAAGGTGTTGTATTTTCACCAAATGCTAATGAAACTCTTTCCTGGGCAATTACATGTCTAAATTGAATTTCAGGTCTAACTTTATTTTCAAAATAACTTCCATTAACTGCATATCTAAAATCAAGTGGAGCAATTTCTGGTAAAGGTTTATTTATAACTTGATCTTCACCAAATGTATATGCTATGGCTAAGTTATGTTGTAACCCGTAAGCTAAATTTTGATTCCAATTTATTTCAAATCCCATCATAATTGCTTTATCTATATTTTTGTATCTTCTTACTCCAGGACTTGAAGGCATTGTTGGAGTTAGGTTCTCATCAATCTCAGAAGAAATATAATCATTTAAAAACGATACAAAAGCATTAAAATCGATAATTGTATTTTTAGTTTTAAACAAAGCTGTAAAATCTAATTGATTATTTATTTCAGGCTCCAATGAAGGATTCCCAAACAAGTCATATGGGTCTAAACCTACAGGAAAAGAATTAATATATCTTTCTGTAATACTGCCACTTCTTTGAGCTCTGCCTAACCAAAGCCCCAATGTAATGTCTTCATTTATCTTCTTTAATACTCCTACAGATAAACTTGGATTTATATCTGTTGAAGTAGTTTCATTATTTTTAACTTTGAAGTTCTCATTTAAGTTTGTTGCTTTAGCATTATTATATTCTACTCTTCCTGAAAAAATAAGGTTAAAAGAATCAAACAGATGATGATATTCTCCGAAAGCAGCTATTTTGGTAATTCTTCCACCATTCCATACATTATCCTTTAAAGTTTTACCAGCCATTTTTCCCATTAAAAACTTTCTGGTTCTTATGCCATCAGCTTGTTCAACTCTAAAATCACTACCTGCATATAGTCTTCCCTTTTTGAAAAGCCAACTACCTTCAGTACGTCCGCCAAAATTTTTAGTATCAGCATTTGTTATTGCGTTAACCTTTCTTGGATTAAGATTTTTAGATAAATTATCCATTCTGTGATCTACAAAAGTACCGAAGAAAGCGGTATTCCAAGATCTTAGAAAATTACCATTAATTTGGTATTTATATTTAACATTGAATAAAGTGGTTTTATCAGAAGCTAAATCCATTGGAAGTGCCGCAAAATCAACATTATCAGCAATATTTCTTGTAAGGGAAATATTTAATAAATGATCATTATTCAACTTTATTCCAATTTTGGTACCAAAACTAGCTCTTTGAAAAGCTGATGGAATTTCAAGTCCTTTACCATCTGTATAATTATTACCTTTGGAAAAAGAACCTAAAATTCCTATATCAAAATTTTTAATTCTATAACCAATCATACCTTCTGTTCTGTAAATTCCACCATTGCTTTCTAAACTTCCAGAAATTCTACCGTATGTTTTATTCTTTGCAGAAAATTTAGGAGACGATGAAACAAAATTAATTGTTCCTCCAAAAGAAGAACCATAACGCAACGAATGAGGACCTTTGAATATTTCAACTTTTTCCATCATATTTGGTGCAATTTGACTAATCGGCGGATCCATTCTATTTGGACAAGCAGCGGATGCACATTGAGCACCATCAATTACGATATTTAATTGATCATATTTAAATCCTCTTAATATCGGATCAAATCCATAATTGCCACCTTTACGTATTGTATTTATTGCAGCGGTTTGTGCTAAAACCGATCCGCCATCATGGGAAAGTTTATCTTTAACACTTAATCCAAATGTTTCTTGTTCATTAGATTTCGGGTGTAATGCAATTACAGTAACAGGTTGAAGATTTACAGGTTTCTCTGCTTTGTAAATTACACCGGTTTCAATTGCATCTAAAACTTGAGAATCAGATAATTGCCATTTTCCGTATTGTAAGTGAGATAATTCCAGATTTGAATTCACTTTATATCTCAGAAAAATAATTCCATCAATATTAGAAACACCAATCTGTGTGTTATACTTAAAATGAGCACCAATAATTGGTTCTTCCGAAGAATCATCTAAAAGTTTGATTGCTGCTTTTTTTTCTTGAGCCTCATTAATTATAGGAAGTAATAATAAACCTAAAATGAGAATAAATAATGTTCTTTTGAGCATTATTTCCTCCTTATTATTTAGTTATAAAAATATTTTCGATATTTAAATAACATATTCTGGAGGTTGTAAGAGAGGTTCTAAACTGGGATTTTTTGATAAGTTTATATTAAATATTCTAAGCGATCTATTAACTGGTAAAAAATAATCATTTGGGTTTCTGTATTTTAGATAATGAGAAATTTTAATAAAATCTACCGTAACAAGTTTTTCTTCATTGGCATTTGGATTAACTTGTTTTTGTATTTCTTTTGTTAAATGACATTTACCATGACAGGTATTAGACGGGTTGTTTCGTTCAACACAAAGTTCTTCGGTAATAAATTTATAGTTAACAGCATAATCAACTAAAGGGAATATTACTCTAAATACAAAACTGCAATATGATAAAAGCATAAATAAATAACATACTTTAATTTTTGTTTTCATATTACAATTTCTTTATTTAGGTTAAGAAACAATGAGTATTTATTCAAAATAAGAATAACTATTTCAATTAATAAAAGTATAAAGAATTGCCTCAAAAGCTAATTCTTTATACTTTAATATTTACTATTTTACTTTAGAGCAGTATCAGTAAAATTATTTAAAATTTATTCAACGATAAATTTTCCTTGCATAGTTGCCCAGTGTCCAGGGAAAGAACAAATAAAATCATATGTTCCTTTTGCAGGTGCATCAAAATTTCTTTTAGGTGCGTCAGCTCCAAGCTTTTTAACTTCATTCTTATTATCAGAACATCCAATAATTAATAAAACTATTAGACTCAAAAGTAGTGTTGTTTTTTTCATATTCATTCCGATTTCTATATTTAATAAATGATAATTATATTGTTTAAAATAAGATTATTAGTTCTGATTTCCAAGGACTCTTTTTGACAACATAATTTCAGAAAATTTAATGTCAATTTACATCAAAATTAATTGACATTAAATTATAAATGCCAATCTGAGTGTTATACTTAAAATAAGCACCAACCATTGTTGGTTAAGAAAGTTAATAAACTTACAAAATAATTTTACTTTTGAATAAAAATAATTATATTTGACATTCAGCTTTTTAAGGTTTGGGTAAAGTTATAAAAGTGTTTAATAAAATTCTAAAATAAATTTCCAGCTTGGAGAGGTGGGTGAGTGGCTGAAACCAACGGTTTGCTAAACCGTCGTAGGGGTTATACTCTACCGCGGGTTCGAATCCCGCCCTCTCCGCTCTTTTCTTATAAATTATCATTTTACAATCATTTACAATTTCTTCTCTTTTCGTATGCCGAAAATGTGGTAATTTTAAATTGATTTAATAAAGTTTTCTTACTTTCATTAACATCTTATAAACAAACAACTTACCTTATAATTTTCTAATTGATTTTCCCTCTTTTTTTTAGTATCTTAGTAGTTTTATATTAGATTTTTAACATACGGAAGTTACATTGAGAAGAATAACTTTTCTACTAGTCTTACTGCTTTTTCAATCTATTTTTGCACAACTTAAACTAAAACAATTTAATTCGAGTTTTGAGCAAATTTCCGATTCTTTATTTTTCGGATTAACAAAATCAAGAGGCATAATAAATCTGAATAATGATTGGAATGCTTTTCTACAAGAAACACCTGAAAATAGTTTTAAGGTTTCTTTTCCATTAAGTTTTACCTCGGAAGCTGAAATAATTTTTGAAAGAGAGTTTACAATTTCCGAAAAAGATTTTAAGTTAAAAGAATATACTCTCAACTTTTTAAGACTAAATTACTCGGCTGAAATTTTCTTAAATAATGCCGCAATTTATAAACATCCGGGTGGTGAACTGCCCTTTTCCATACCAATTAGTGAACAAATCCTACTTCATGATTCACCAAATATTCTTAGAGTAAAAATTCAATATTCAGTTGATGCCGAGAATACTATTCCTCTTTTGCAAAGATTTTATTTTACAAAAAATGCAGGCGGAATTCTTAGTGATATTTATTTATCTTACAGACCAAAAGTAGGAATAAAAAAAATAAGTTATAATCTTAAAGGTGATAAAAAGCCTTACAAAGGCAGGTTAAATTTCACAGTAGATTTAAAAAACTTCAAAAAAATAGTTGCTGATTCTCTTCTCGAAAATTTTGACAAACGCTTTAAACTGGAAGCCGAACTGAAAATTACCGGAGATACTTCCAGAGTCTATTTTAATATTTGGAATATAAATCCTCTTAGGGCTAAAAATTATTCAAGTAATTTTTATGTACGTTTGCGTAAAATAGAAAAGTGGAAACCTACTTCTCCACTGTTTTATGAGTTATCGGTAAAACTTACAAACGGCGAGGGTTATGTTTTTGATGAATTTAGAAAGGATATAACATTTTTTAACTTCAAAAAAGAAAAAAATAAATTACTGCTTAACGGAGATAAATTAAACTTAAATGGTGTAACTTATTTAAGAAATAATTATCAATACAAAACAATAGAAGAAGACATAAAAATTATTAAGGAAACGGGTTTCAATTTTGTACGATTCTCCAAGCGGTTTCCTCATCCTTATACTGTGTATTTATGTAAAAAGTACGGACTTTTAGCTCTAATTGAGTTACCTTTAAATTCCGTACCTGAAAATTTTACAGTAAATAATAATTTTCGAGATAGAGCAAAATCATTTTTAACAAGAGCAATTTCTACATACGATAAATTTGAAAATGTTATCGGTTACTCGGCAGGCGGTTCTTTCTTAAGTAATTCCGAAAAGCATAGAAATTTTATTTCTTTCACTAACAAAATTATCAAAAAACTTTCGCCAGGAAAACTCACTTTTACTTCGCTTCTCGGAATAAATGACAATCCAAAGATAGATGCCGATATTTACGGAATCGAACTTTATGGAAAAATCCCGAATTTTTTACAAGATAAGCTAAGTTCAAAAAATGGAAACGATACTTTGCTCTATATAATAAGTGAAGCAACTTATCCTACTTACAACGGAACAACAAACGGATACTTAAACAAATATTCTTTCGAAGGACAAGCAAAATTCTTTAGTGATATTATTTCTATCACAAAAAGTACTAAGCTGGTTGGTTTTGTTCTTAATACAATGTTTGATTACTCCGGTGATTATACTCCCTTCTTTGCTGGCTATAACACAGATAATATTTATAAAATCGGTTTATTTTCCGATACAAGCAACAAACCAAGAATAAGTTACAATGTAATAAAATCGAAACTACTCTCTGATGGGAAAGTTTCCGTACCTATTGGCAGTAATAACGAAAATGTCCCTTTATTATTTTTAATTATAGCTTTAATTATTTCGGTTAGTATTGCATTGCTTATGAACTCAAAAAGAAAATTTAGAGAAGATGCAACAAGAGCTTTGCTGCGACCCTATAACTTTTTTGCGGATATTAGAGATCAAAGAATTCTATCAGGATTTCACTCTACTATTCTTCTCATTTTAACTGCAGGAGCAAATGCATTATTGCTTACAATTCTTCTTTATTTTTTTAGAGTCAGTATTCTTTTCGAAAAGATAATTCTTGCATTCGGCAGTTATAAATTTAGTGCATTTGTAGGTATGTTGGCTTGGCATCCGCAAAAAGCTTTCATTTATTTGTATGCTCTTTCCGTGGGATTATTTTTTATAATTAGTTTTCTGGTTCATTTATCATCATTTTTTGTAAAAAACCGAGTTCTCTATTCAAGTGTTTTTACTATAGCAATTTGGGCGTTTTTACCTTTGGTAATTTTACTTCCGGTTGAGGCAATTCTCTATAAAATTTTACTTTTAAAGACTTACAACAGCATTATATTTATCGTGCTTATACTTTTTCATATCTGGATTTTTCAAAGATTTCTAAAAGGTATATATGTTATATTTGATGTAAGACCAATGTTCGTATATTTATATTCATTTTTAACAATTGCTTTAGTACTACTGGTTGTAGGAATTTACTTTCAATATTCAGTTTCTTTTTATGATTATTTAGAGCTGACGATTAAACAACATTTAACTTTAACGGGAAAATAATTTGCATCTCTCAAAACTTGAAATTTTTGGATTTAAATCTTTTGCTAATAAAACCTTAGTAAATTTCACAAAAGGAATTACCGGAATTGTAGGTCCTAACGGGTGCGGTAAAACCAATATTGTGGATGCAATCAGATGGTGCCTCGGAGAACAAAAAAGCAGCACATTACGAAGTGATAAAATGGAAAACGTTATTTTTAACGGGACTCAAAATAAAAAACCTATGGGAATGTCGGAAGTTTCGCTTACAATCGTAAATGACCGTGGACTTCTCCCCACGGATTTTTCCGAAGTAACAATCACTAGAAGAATATTCAGATCCGGCGAAAGCGAATATCTGCTGAATAAAAATATTTGTCGCTTAAAAGATATAACAAATCTTTTTATGGATACGGGAATGGGAACAAATGCTTATTCCGTAATTGAGCTTAAAATGATTGAAACAATTTTAAGCAACAAAGCAGATGAAAGAAGAAAGATGTTTGAAGAAGCTGCCGGAGTTAATAAATACAAGCATAGAAGAAGGCTTTCGCTTAATAAACTTGACGATGTTAAAAAGGATTTAACAAGAGTAAACGATATAATTTCCGAAGTTGAAAAAACCGTGCGCTCACTTGAAAGGCAAGCTAAAAAAGCTGATAAATATAATAAAGTACAAACCGAACTAAAGGAAAAAGAACTCGGACTTTCAGAAAGAGAATTTTTAAAATTTAATACTCAATTAGATAGTTTTAAGTTAAAGAACGGCTCATTAACAAATGAAAAAAATGAAATTGATACAAACATTAAAGAAATTGAGAAACAACTCTTTACTTTCAGAACCGAGATAAGTGAAATTGAAACGGAGTACAGAAACAAATCACAAAGATTTAATGAATTAAACGACAAATCTCACAATATTCAAAAAAATATTTCAGTCTCCGAAGAAAGACAAAAATCATTATCAAATAATATTTCAAGATTCGAAAATAACATTGAAGAGTATCAAGAGCAGCAAGAAGAAGCCGAACAAAATATTATTGATTTCAACTCTGATATTGAAAAGTTAAATAATACAATATTTGAGAAAGAAAATGAAGTAACACAAAAAGAAGAACTACTTAACAAAAGAAAAGAAGAATTAAATAAAAAACGACAAGTCTTTAAAGAAAAAAATAGTGCTTATAATTCGGCTCAACAAAATATTTCCGCTTTGTCGATGGAATTGAATAACTATAAAAAACAAAAAGACACGGCAACAGAAACACTTACAAAGTTAGATAATAATATTCAAAAATTAACATCGACTATTGCTAAAAGTGTCGGTTATTTAGAAGACCTTGAAAATGAGAAAAAACAAATTGAAATAAAATTTCAAGAAGCAGAAAATAATTACACTAAAAATGCAGAATTAAAAGAAAAACTAGAAACCGAACTTAATAAATTAAGAGTAAGAGAATCTGAAGAGAAAAATACAATCTTGAATATTAGAGATAAAATTGAACTTCTTCAAACATTGCTTACCAACTTGGAAGGTGTTTCTAAAGGAGCTAAGTCATTACTGGAAAGTAACGGTTGGACAGAAAATGAAAAAGTTATGCTTGCAGATATTGGTCTGCCAAAAGAAGAATATAGACTTCTTATTGAAAATGTTTTGAAAAATATTTTAGATAATTTGGTTATCCAAAGCAAAAACGATTTGCTTAATGCAATAAATTATCTTAAAAAGAATGAACTCGGCAAAGCTGCTTTTATTTTTAACAGATACTCTTACACCAAATTAAATTTTTCTGATAGAATAGGTAATTACTTACATAAAAAGAAAGTGAGAAAATTAGAAAAAGAATCCGGTTTTATAAATTGGGCAATTAACTTTATAGAAACCGAAAGCAAATGGCATCCATTTTTTGAACAATATCTTAAAAATATAGCTGTTGTTGATAATACCGAAACTGCACTTAATTTAAGTTCAAAGTATCAAAATTTTCACTTTATCACTTTAGAATGTGATTTTATAAAAAATAATGGCATCGTTGAATCAGGGTTTTCTACACAAAAAGAGGATTCTTTATTTGGCAGAAAAAAATTATTAGATGAACTAAAAGATGAGCTTCCTGCATTAGAGAATAACCTGATTTCACTTAGAGCTGAAATAGAAAATAAAGAAAAGGAAATCAGTAAAATAAATCTGAAAGTTTTATCCGAGCAAGGCAAAATTCTTCTCAATGAAATTAATAATATTGATAAACAATATTCGCAAATGGAATATGAGAAAGCAAAATCGGAGCAGGATATTGAAAAAATTCGTTCGGAAATTCAAGGTATTGTGAACGAAATAAATTCATCGGAACAAAATATAATTTCATTAAATAAAAATTTCACTTTAAGAACAAGCGAAGTTGAAATAATTAAAACCGAACTTTTCGATTTTGAGAATTCATTACAAGATGAAGAAAATAGTTTTTCTGAACTGAATGCTGAATTTAATAATTCAAAAATTGAACTTGAAAGAATTAAAGGGACACGCAACAATAAAAAAGATTTGTTAAAAAAATCTTATGAAACAAAAGAATCATTATCAAATTCAATAAGCAGATTAAAAACAGAAATTGAAAAGTCACATTTCGAAATAAAATCGATTGTGGAATTAATTGAAAATGGCAGAGAAGAACACGATGAAGTAACCGGAGAAAAAAATATTTTATCTGATAAAATTAAAGAGATTGAAAATCAGCTTAACTCCAAGAAAAATGAATCTCACGAATATGAAGAAAAACTTAATCAAATTAGAAACAGCCGACAGACTATTTCCGATTCAATTCATGAACTAAACATTAAGCAAAAAGAAATATCAATCCGGTTAGAAAATTTAATCAATCATATTCAAGAAGAATATAATTTTGAGTTACAATTAAAAGAATTTCATGATATTGATGATTTTGATTTCAAATTTGTTTCGGATGAAGTACATAGGTTAAGAGAACAAATAAAAAGATTAGGCCCAATAAATTTATTGGCATATTCTGAATATGAAGAAGAAAACGAAAGGCTGCAATTTTTATTAAAGCAAAGAGATGATCTTATTAACTCCGAAAGAGATTTAATAAAAACGATAAAAGAAATTAACGAATCTGCTGAAACGGTTTTTCTGCAAACCTTTGAAGAAATTCGTTCAAACTTCAAGAATATTTTCCAAACATTATTCAATCCCGGAGATGAAGCTGACCTTCTGCTCGAACAAGATGCAGATCCGCTTGAAGCAAAAATTGAAATTATTGCAAAACCAAAAGGTAAACGCCCAACTGGAATTGAACTATTATCCGGTGGTGAAAAAACACTTACTGCTACAGCGTTATTATTTGCAATATATCTCGTAAAACCAAGTCCTTTTTGCATTATGGATGAAGTTGATGCTCCTCTTGATGATGCAAATATCGATAGATTTACAAGACTCTTAAAAGAGTTTAGCGATAATACTCAGTTTATTATTGTTACCCATAATAAAAGAACAATGGAAGCCGCTGAAAATATGTATGGCGTTACAATTCAAGAAGAAGGAATTTCCAAACTTGTCGGAGTTCAATTTAACGAAGAATTGGATGTAGTAGTATAATGAACAAAGAACTATCACGTGAATTTAAAATCTACATAGACTTTGATGGAACAATAACATCGCAGGATATTGGTGAAAAGATGTTCCTTGAGTTTGGAAATCCTGAAGATGCCAAAAAAATTATAATTAGATGGCTTAATGACGAAATAAATTCAAAGCAGGTTTGGGAAGAATTATGTAAGACTATAAAGAATTTTGATAAAAATATTTTTGATATATTTCTTAGTGAGATGTCTATTGACGATTACTTTATGGAGTTTCTTGATTATTCCCGTAAACACAACTTTTCCTTAACCATTGTAAGTGACGGATTAGATTACTATATAAATAAAATAAGCGAAAGAGAAGGATTCCGACATCTTAATATTTATTCTAATAAACTTAGTTTCGATGAGAATAATAATCTGATTCCCTCTTTTCCTTATACTGATGAAGAATGTACAAAATGTGCAAATTGTAAAAGAAATGATATTCTTAATACTTCTGCTGATGATGATATAACAATATACATAGGTGATGGTTGGTCGGATACATGTGCAGCTCAATACTGCGATTATATTTTTGCAAAAAAATCACTATTAAAATTTTGTGAGCAAAACAGTATCCCTTATTATCCTTTCAACAATTTTTATGATGTATTGCGAATAGTTAAACAATTAAGAACCAAGAAAAAAATTAAAAAGCGAAACATCGCATATCAAAAAAGAAAAGAAATTTATATGCAAGGATAATTTACTTAGGAAAACAAACTATAAAATGACGAATAAAAAAATTGGCAGTAAAATTTGAAAAAAAAATTACTCATTATTGCTGGAGAAGCATCAGGCGATTTACATGGTTCTTCATTAATTCGTGAATTAAAAAAAATTGATAACAATATTGAACTATATGGCATTGGCGGCAATAAAATGTCTGCAGAAGGAATGCAGAATTTATACCATATAAAAGACATGTCGTTTCTTGGTTTTGCCGAAGTAATAAAACATCTTCCGTTTATTAGAAAGGTAAAAAAAGATTTAATGAATTTTGTGAAAGCTGAAAATATTAAGCATGCTGTTCTTATTGATTATCCTGGCTTTAATTTAAGTATGGCAAAATCTTTCAAAAAAAATAATGTTAAGAATTTATATTATATCTCCCCTCAAATTTGGGCTTGGGGCGAAGGAAGAATAAAAAAAATTAAAAATCTCATAAGTAAAATGATTGTCTTCTTCCCTTTCGAAGAAAAACTTTATAGAGATAATAATGTAAACGTAAATTTTGTAGGGCATCCACTCGTAAAAAAATTTGATGAATATGATTTTCTAACAAAAGAAGAGTTGTGCAAAAAATATAACTTAACTAAAAATAAAAAAATTCTTTTGCTAATGCCTGGAAGTAGAAAACAAGAACTTGAAAAAATTTTGGGAAGTCTTTTGTCTTCTGCAAAAATGATTGAAGATGAATTTAATATGCAGACGGTAGTTGCATGCGCTGATAATATTGAAGAAAACTTTATCAGCAAGTTTACAAATAATTTTGATTTCAAAATTATCAAAGGTGATACTTATAACTTATTAAAAAACTCTGATTTTTCTATTGTTAAATCCGGGACATCAACTTTGGAAGCTGCAATTATTGGTAGTCCGTTTATTGTAGTTTATAAAACCAATTATCTTACTTATTTAATTGGGAAAGCATTAATCAAAATAAAAAATATTGCTTTGGTTAATATTGTTGCCGAAAAAACTATCATTAAAGAGTTAGTTCAAGATGAGGTAAATAAAAAAAATATTTTCAACAATGCAAAAGAAATATTAAGTAATAATGACAAATATAATAAGTTAAAGTTTGAATTATCACTGATTAAAGAAAAACTAAAGACCAAAGGTAATCCGAGTAAAAAGGCTGCTGAAATAATTTATGCAGAATTAAATGCCAATTAAAAAAGTTAAACAAAAATTTTTAAGAGTTGCAGGTAATAATTTTGCTTTTAAAATTATAAATTTGCTATGTAAAACATTAAAATATCAAGAATACAATTCGGGACATTTAAAGAAATTAAAAAAAGCAAATAAGAACGCAATCTTTGCTTTTTGGCATGGTAAAATGCTAGCCGGCTGGTTTTTGTTGAAAGAGTATAAACCAAGTACAATCGTTAGTCAAAGTAAAGACGGTGAAATTCTATCAAATATATTATTAAAGTGGAATTACAAAGTTAAACGAGGTTCGAGCAGTAAAAACGGTAAAAAAATATTGAATGAATTAATTTCCGAAGTTAAAAATAATGCTAACATTGCAATTACACCCGATGGGCCAAAAGGACCAAAAGAAGAAATGAAAGCAGGTACAGTTATATTAGCAAAAAAAACCGAAACTCCTATAATTCTTATGGGAATTAAGTATAACAAAAAAATTCAATTAAAAAGTTGGGATAGTTTCGAAATACCGATTTTCTTTAGCAAAGTTAATATTTATTATTCCGAACCGATTTATGTAAACTCTGAATTAAATTATGATGAAACAAATTCAACAATAAAAAATATTAATAATGAACTCATAAAAATTCAAAACAAGGTAAATTCAATTTGATTAAGATTTTAAGAATCATACTATCCCCTTTTTCATTTATTTATAGATTTATTATAAATATCAGAAACTATTTATTCGATAAAAACTATTTTACCAAAACTTATGTGAATGCAAAAGTAATTTCCGTAGGTAACTTAACAGTCGGTGGTTCAGGGAAAACACCATTGGTTATGCACTTAACAAACTATTTAAAAAATAGAGGAAAAAAAGTAGGAGTTTTGAGCAGAGGCTATGGGAGGAAATCCAACGGATATATTTTAACATCAAAAGAGAATGAGATTTTAAGTGATGTAAACCAAGCCGGTGATGAAATAATACTCGTTGCACAAGAATGTAATGTGGCAACCGCTGTTTCAGAAAAAAGAGTTGATGGAGCGAAAAAATTTCTGACTGATGTTAATCTCGATACAATAATTCTCGATGACGGTTTTCAACACAGATGGATTGGAAAAAATTTTGATATTTTAATGATTGAACAAAGGTTTTTAAGTAATGTAAATTCTTTTGACCAAAGCTTACTTCCTACCGGTTCAATGCGAGAACCATTCGATGCCATAAGTAGAGCCGATGTAGTTGTAATCAACAGAAAATTTTCGCCTAAGATTACAATTCCGCTTAAAGTAAAAAAATATATGATGGATAAACCAATTTATTACACATATTACAAAGTAAAAGATATTTGTGATGTTAAAAACAATAAATCTTACGACACAAAAGAATTTGAAGGACAAAATAGTTTAGTTGTATGCGGAATTGCAAAACCCTTTTCTTTCTTAAGATCTTTAACAGAAAATAATATAAATATACATAACAAATTATGTTATAAAGACCATAAATCATACACAATTAAAGAAGTAGAAGAAATTAGAAAAACTTTTTATGATACAAATTCGCATTCGGTTTTAACAACTCATAAAGATGCAGTTAAGTTAATGAACTACAGTAAAGAGTTAGATGATATTGACATCTATTATTTGAAAATTGAATTGGAATTTGAAGAAGCAAAATCATTTTACGAATTATTAAATTCAAAACTATATTAAATTAAACATATAAGAGGTAAATATGTCAAAAACAAAAAAACAAAAGTATGTCTATTTTTTTGGTGGCAAAAAAGCAGACGGTAAAGCCGAGATGAAAAATCTACTTGGCGGTAAAGGAGCAAATCTTGCAGAAATGGTTAATCTCGGTTTACCTGTTCCTGCAGGCTTTACAATTACTACGGAAGTATGTACTTACTTTTACGATAATAAGAAAAAATATCCTAAAGAATTAAAAAAGCAAGTACTCGATTCTCTTAAAAAAATTGAGAAAGAGATGGGAGCAAAATTCGGAGATAAAAAGAATCCTTTACTCCTTTCCGTAAGAAGCGGTGCTCGTGCATCTATGCCCGGTATGATGGATACAATCCTTAATCTTGGTTTAAACGATACAACCGTAGAAGGATTAATTGAAAGAACAAATAATCCAAGATTTGCTTACGATTCCTACAGAAGATTCGTTCAGATGTACGGCGATGTTGTTCTTGGTTTACAGCCGGAGGATAAACATGACTTAGATCCTTTTGAAGTAATTCTTGAAGCTAAAAAGAAAAAGAACAAAATTGAAAAAGATACAGAATTAACCGCTGAACATCTTAAAGAATTAGTTCAAGAATATAAAGATGAAATTAAGAAAAGAACCGGATATAACTTCCCTACAAATCCTGAAGAACAACTGTGGGGTGCAATCGGTGCAGTATTTCAATCATGGATGAACGATAGAGCAATTGTTTACAGAAAGTTAAATAATATTCCCGCCGAATGGGGTACTGCAGTTAATGTTCAATCAATGGTATTTGGAAACATGGGCGAAGATTCCGGAACCGGTGTTGCATTTACGAGAGATCCCGCTTCCGGTAAAAATGTTTTTTACGGTGAGTATCTTTTTAATGCTCAAGGTGAAGATGTTGTTGCAGGTGTTAGAACACCACACAAAATTGCCGAATTGAAAAGAGATAATCCGAAAATTTATAAAGAATTAGATAATATCAGATTGAAGCTGGAAAAACATTATAAAGATATGATTGATGTTGAGTTTACAATTCAACAAGGAAAACTTTGGATGCTTCAAGCAAGAGTCGGTAAAAGGACTGGATTTGCAGCTATTCAAATTGCAGTTGATATGGTAAGAGAAAAATTAATTTCTAAAGAAGATGCTTTAATGAGAATTGAACCTGAACAATTAAACCAATTGTTAAGACCAATTTTTGATTCGGCTCAAAAAGAAAAAGCAGTTTCCGAAGGCAAACTTCTTGCTAAAGGATTAAACGCAGGCCCCGGTGCTGCTTCAGGTAAAGTTGCTTTCACGGCTCAAGATGCAGAAGCAATGGCTGCCAAAGGCGAGCAAGTAATCTTAGTTAGAATAGAAACTTCTCCCGAAGATATTAAAGGAATGAACGCTTCCGAAGGTATTTTAACGGCTAAAGGCGGTATGACTTCTCATGCTGCTCTCGTTGCCCGCCAAATGGGTAAAGTTTGTGTTGCAGGCTGTGGTGCTTTAGAAATCGATTATAAAAAAGGAACCATGAAAGTAACCAACTCCAATCTTATTGTAAAAGAAGGAGAGTATATTTCAATAGACGGCTCAACAGGTGAAGTTATTGCAGGAAAAATTCAAACAAAACCATCTGAAGTTGTGCAAGTACTAATTACAAAAGAATTAGCTCAAAAAAAATCAAAAGTTTATAAGACTTATAAAGATTTAATGTCTTGGGCTGATAAGGTAAGAACTCTCGGTGTTAGGACTAATGCAGATGAACCAGATCAATCAGCAAATGCAATTGCATTCGGTGCAGAAGGTATAGGACTAACAAGAACAGAGCATATGTTTTTTGAAGGAGATAGAATTATTGCAGTAAGAGAAATGATTCTTGCGGAAGATGAAGAAGGAAGAAAAGCAGCACTTGCAAAATTACTTCCAAATCAAAGAAATGATTTTGAAGGAATCTTCAAAGTTATGAAAGGCAGACCTGTTACTATCAGAACATTAGATCCTCCGTTGCACGAATTTCTACCTCACGAACAAAAAGACATTAAAGTTATGGCTGAAACAATGGGGCTCTCTGTAAAACAGATAAAAGATAAAATTAAATCATTGAGCGAATTTAATCCTATGCTTGGTTTTAGAGGCTGCCGACTTGGCACGGCTTATCCTGAAATTACTGAAATGCAAGCTCGTGCAATTTTAGAAGCAGCGGTTAACGTTGCAAAAAAAGGCATTAAAGTTAAACCCGAAATTATGATTCCTCTTGTAGGACATGTTAATGAACTAAAAATTCAAGAAGGAATTGTAAGAAGAGTTGCTAAAGAAGTATTCAAAGAAAAAGGCAAAAAAGTAAACTATTTGGTAGGAACTATGATTGAGTTACCAAGGGCTGCAATAACAGCAGATGAAATTGCAACTGTTGCCGAATTTTTTAGTTTTGGAACAAACGATTTAACGCAAACAACCTTTGGTCTTTCGAGAGATGACTCCGGTAAATTCTTACCTATGTATGTAGAAAAAGATATTCTACCAAGAGACCCTTTTGAAAGTATAGATCAAAACGGGGTAGGTAAATTAGTTGAAATCGGAACTGAAAAAGGTAGAAAAGTTAATCCTAAACTTAAAGTAGGTATTTGCGGCGAACATGGCGGTGAACCTGAGTCTGTCGAATTTTGTCATAGAACAGGATTGAACTATGTAAGCTGTTCTCCTTTTAGAGTTCCTATAGCAAGATTAGCTGCTGCAAGAGCTGCTTTACGAAAAGTAAAATAGTATTTTATACAAACATTATTTGCCCGAAATAAAAATTCGGGCAAGTTTATAAATCCATAAGATTCAATGTATTGAAGAAGGAGAATAAATGAAATTATCTGATTTTAGATACACGCTTCCGAAAACTGCAATTGCAAAATATCCCGTAAAACCAAGGGATGAAGCAAGATTAATGGTGTTCGAAAAAAACTCTAATGATGTTGAACACAAAAAATTTAAAGACGTTGTAGATTATATGTCCAAAGGCGATGTATTGGTTGTTAATCAAACAAAAGTTATGCAAGCCCGATTATTCGGACAAAAAGAACGTACAAATGCTAAAATAGAAGTATTTGTTTTGAGGGAGTTAAATCCCGAAGAAAAAATTTGGGATGTTATTGTAGATCCTGCAAGAAAAGTAAGAATAGGAAATCGAATTTATTTTAATGATGATCTCTGGTGTGAAGTAATTGATAACACAACATCGCGAGGAAGAACAGTTAGAATAAATTATTCCGGTGATAATATTTATAAAGCAATTGAAGAAATTGGTAATACACCTCTTCCACCTTACATAAAACGAAATGCTGAAAAATCTGATAGAGAAGATTATCAAACTGTTTTTGCAGAGGTTGATGGTTCCGTAGCTGCTCCTACTGCAGGTTTGCACTTTACCGACTCATTAATTAAAAAAATTAAGAAAAAAGGAATTAAAATTGTACCTGTTATCCTACATATCGGGTTGGGAACATTTCGTCCAGTAGAAGTTGAAGATTTAACCAAACACAAAATGGATTCGGAGTTTTTTGAGATTTCTGATAAGACTGCCAAGGTAGTTAATACTGCATTAGAAAACAAAAAAAATATTTTTGTTGTAGGAACTAGCACCACTAGAGCTTTAGAAAGCAGCGTAACTGCAGAAGGTTTTGTAAAACCAAATTTTGGTTGGACAGACAAATTTATTTTTCCGCAATATGAATTTAAAATAACAAAAAAATTAATTACTAATTTTCATCAACCTGAATCAACTCTCTTAATGCTAACTGCAGCATTTGGAGGTTACGATACAGTTACAAGAAATTATAAAAAAGCACTAAAAGAAAAATATAGATTTCTAAGCTACGGCGATGGAATGTTGATTTTATAAAATGAAAGTCTCTGCCATAATACCAGCAGGTGGAATAGGTAAAAGATTCAATTCCCCGGTACCAAAACAATATGTAAAAGTATCGGGGAAAGAATTGCTTACTTATACTTTAGATACATTTCAAAAGTGTAATTCAGTTAATGAAATTATTATTTCTGCAAATAAAAATTATTTTAGTTTGCTTCATGAAATTAAAGAAAAATATAATTTCCATAAAATTATAAAAATAGTTGAAGGTGGAAAAGAAAGACAAGATTCGGTTTACAATGGCTTGATATCTTGTAGTTTCGAGAAAAATGATTTGCTGATAGTCCACGACGCGGCAAGAGCATTACTCTCCAAAAATTTACTCAACAAAGCAATAAATTCAGCCAAAGAAAAAGGGAATGCTGTTGTGGCTATAAAGGCGAGAGACACTTTGGTAAATAACAATAATAGTTCATTCAACTATGTTGATAGAGCAAATACTTATTACGTTCAAACACCTCAAATTTTTACTTATAAAATTTTGAAAGAAGCATTTGATAAAGCCATTGCCCAAAGTTTTATTGGAACGGACGAATCAATGTTAGTTAAAAATGCAGGTTACAAAATAAATATTGTTGAAGGAGAATTTATCAACTTTAAGATTACAACTCCAGAAGATTTAATCATTTTTGAAAAGTTACAGAAAAATACTAACTAATTTAATTAACTCAATTGTAAAATTTAATCCTCACGCATAGAGTTCTATTAACTATTGTGATACAGACTTTCAGGTCTATGTAACAGTTCTAATTTTAATTAAACCTATCGGACACGACCAAGACTGTTAAGTACCTACACTTTGTATATATTCAGAATCAATGTATATTAGCCCCATAAATTTTTGATTAATTGAAAAAAAATTGATATTAACTCCAGATTAAGTTCCAGACTTTCGTTTCCGTAAACGAACTATGGAAAATTAAATTAAAGAAAATCTTAATTAACTCGAAAGTAAAATATATATATTGAAAATAAGTTATTATTTATATAAATTTGTATAGTTTTTGAGGAATGTATGCCAAATTTACTTTTTATAATTATTCTTTCGTACTTGGTTGGTTCAATACCAACAAGTATAATATTAACAAAAGTTGTTAAAGGTGTTGATGTACGCAATTTCGGAAGTGGAAACGCCGGCGGAACAAATGTTTCCCGTGTTTTGGGTAAGAAATATGGACTTTTAACAATATTATTGGATGCATTTAAAGGTGTTATTGCGGTTGTTTTTATAAGTAGATTATATTTCGGTGATTTTCCTTTCCCAAACACTACACCTTTTGATGATTTTACTTTAGTACAAATTATTGCAGGAGTTGCTGCTGTTATCGGACATATCTGGACAATCTTTGCCGGTTTCAAAGGCGGTAAAGGAATTGCAACCGGTCTTGGGGTTTTAGTTTCTGTTGTTACTTTGGATATGTTAATGGCTCTCGGTATTTTTGTACTTGTCGTCTATGCAACAAAATATATCTCTTTGGCTTCTATTTCCGCTGCTCTTTCTGTACCAATTATAATGATTATTAGAGAAAACTTATTTGGTGTTGATATACAAAGTTATCATTCCATTTTACCATTTATAATTGCTCTAGCTTTACTTGTGGTCTATACACACAGAGCAAATGTTGCAAGACTAATTAACGGTACGGAAAATAAAATATCATTTTCAAAAAAGAATAAAAATAAATGAATGTCTCTGTAATTGGTGCCGGAAGTTGGGGAACAGCTTTATCAATTATTTTACTTTCTAACGGGCACGAAGTAACTTTGTGGGAATTTAAACGAAGTTATTATAAAACGTTAAAACGAAACCGAGAAAATAAAATATATTTACCAAAGGTAAAAATTCCAAAAGAAATTTTTATTACAAATACTTTAAAAGAAGCAACTGAAAATCAGCACATCATCATACTTGCTATTCCTTCACAATTTGTAAGAAGCGTGCTTACTAAAATAAAAAAATACGATATTCGTAATGCTATTCTAGTCAGTGTAGCCAAGGGAATTGAGCATGATTCGTTCTTCACTGTTTCTCAGGTTATAAAAGATGAAATTCCGGATATTAATACTAATAAAATAGCAGTACTTTCCGGACCAAGCCATGCTGAAGAAGTTGCAAAAAAAATTCCTACTGCTTTGGTTGCTGCATCAGAAAGTTTAGATACGGCTAAACAAATTCAAGCTGCTTTTACAACTTCTTATTTCAGAGTTTATCACTCAACGGACTTACTTGGTGTTGAACTTGGTGGAGCATTAAAAAATGTTATCGCTATTGGAGCAGGCATTGTTGACGGGGCAAAATTTGGGGATAATACAAAAGCAGCAATAATGACAAGAGGAATTGCCGAAATTTCTAGAATCGGTTCTAAATTAGGTGCCCAACCTGAAACTTTTTCCGGACTTTCGGGCATTGGTGATTTAATTGTAACATGTATGAGTAAACATAGTCGTAATCGTTATGTAGGCGAACAAATAGGCTCAGGTAAAAAATTAAAATCAGTATTAAAATCAATGCAAATGGTTGCCGAAGGTGTTGAAACTTGTAGATCGACCTACCAGCTTGCCAGGAAACTAGAAGTTAAAACACCTATTGTTGATGCAGTTTATAATGCTCTTTTCTTAGATAAAGATCCTGTTCAATGTACATATGAATTAATGGCACGTGATATGAAATCCGAACACTAAATTTTAATTTCGATGCTAAGTAATAAATCGATTGATGATTCCATTCAATATCTAAGTGGTGTTGGACCTAAAAAATTAGAATCATTTTCTCAAATAGGAATTACTACAATTGAAAACCTATTATTCTTTTTTCCCTCTAAATATTTAGATAGAAGCAACATACTAACAGTACAAGAAATCTTGCATCATATTTTAAACGAGTACGACGGTGAATTAACAGTCGTTGCAGAAGTAATACACAGTGAAATAATTCATTATTCGAAAAGACAAATATTTAAAGTTCAATTTCAAGATAATAGCGGAGAATTTGAAGCTGTATGGTTTAAAGGAATAAATTATTTTAAAACAGTTTTTAATAAAAGCAATTTCTTTGTAATTTCCGGGAAACCCGTGCTTACCAAATATGGCAACTTACAATTTATACACCCAGATTTTGATAAATTTACCGAAGAAGAGAGCAAAGGATTTACAAACACAGGAAAGATAATTCCTTTTTATTCAATTTCGAAAGAATTAAAAAATAAAAAGATAGGTGATATTGGATTAAGAAAAATAATCAGTAACGCTATTAAAGAATATTCTGAATTCCTCACGGAAACCCTTCCAAAACAAATTATTAATGAAAATAATTTATTATCGATTAATAAAGCGGTTGCAAATATACACTTTCCCGAAAATGAAGAAATTCTTATTCATTCAAAAAACAGATTTAAGTTTGAAGAATTATTCTATCTAGAAATTCTTGTTGCAATTCGTAAATACAAACATTTTTTCAATCAAAAAGGAATTTCATTCAATATACATAAAAATATTTTAATTAAGTTTCTCAATACTTTACCATTTAACTTAACCGAAGATCAGTTAAAAGTGCTTTCCGAGATAAAATCAGATATGCAAAGTACTAAACCTATGAACAGATTATTGCAAGGAGATGTAGGCAGCGGGAAAACCATTGTTGCAGTAATAAGTGCATTGATTGCTGCAAGTAACGGTTACCAAACAGTAATAATGGCACCTACAGAAATTCTTGCAGCACAACATTTTATTTCTATAACTAATCTGCTTTCGGGAATTAATATTTCTTTGGAATTACTAATCGGAGGTACAACAAAGAAAGAGAAAGAAGCGATAAAAGAAAATATTAAGAATGGTAAGACCCAAATCCTTATAGGAACCCACGCTTTAATTGAAGGTGATGTAGAATTTAACAATCTAGGTTTAGTAATTATTGACGAGCAGCATCGTTTTGGGGTTGCTCATAGAAGCAGACTTATTAACAAAGGAAATATTCCAGACGTTTTAATAATGACTGCAACACCAATCCCGCGAACTCTTACGATGACACTCTATGGCGATCTTGATGTTTCTTTAATAAAAAAAATGCCAAAGAACAGAATTAAAATAAAAACCGCTTTAAGAGGTGAAGAAAGCTTACCCGATATTTACAAATTTATAATAGAGAAAAATAAAGAAGATTATCAAACCTACATAGTCTATCCACTCGTTGAAGAATCAGAGAAATTAGAATTAAAAGCTGCTGAAGTTTATTATAACAAACTAAAAGAAAGTTACTTCAAAGATTTGAAAATTGGTTTACTGCATGGTAGAATGAGTTGGAAAGAAAAAGATGAAGTTATGCATAAGTTTAAAGACAAAGAGTTTGATGTACTAATCTCAACAACTGTTATTGAAGTAGGAATTGATATTCCGGATGCAAACATAATAGTAATAAACAATGCCGAGCGATTCGGATTATCGCAGCTACATCAATTACGAGGAAGAGTAGGCAGAAGTAACAAACAAGCCTATTGTATTCTCGTAACAAAAAATGATCTTGCGAAAAAAACGAAAAATTTTAATTTCAATTTTGATTATTTATCTAAAGCTCAGATTGATTTTCATAAATCAAAAATAAGGTTGAACGCAATGGTAAAATATTCCGGCGGATTTGATTTATCTGAAGTAGATTTGAAACTGAGAGGTCCGGGAGATATTTTCGGGAAAATGCAAAGCGGGTTTCCTAATTTACAATTTGCCGACTTAACAGAAGATTACGAAATACTACTAAAAGCTAAAGAAGCTGCCTTCGATATTATCGAGCATGATCCTACGCTTATCAAAAATGAAAACTTTATGATAAAAAAGAAATTAAATAATTATTACAAAGAAAATTTAGATTTTTCCTTTGTAGGATAATTGCGGAATATGCAAAATATAAAACACAGAACAGCAAGAATTAGAATGCTCAAAAGTTGCAATAGTTTTCTATATTTTGAAAGTTATAATTTAGAATACGAATATTTTCAAATTTTCTACTTTTATATGTTTTTTCGTCTTTTATCTCACATCTCTGTGCCCGCATCCACTTTTCCCTTTCTCAATCAAATTCACTATCTTAACCGGAAGAAAATTTAACAGAAAACAACTCTATGACAAAAGGAAATCTTTACATTGTTGCAACACCAATCGGGAACTTAGATGATATAACTTTTAGAGCTGTACAAACTTTGAAAGATGTAGATTTTATAGTCTGCGAAGATACACGCACCACTAAGATACTATTGAATAAATATAAAATAACCAACAATCTTATTTCATTTAATGCTCAATCCGAAAAGCATAAATTAAGTTTGGTAATTAACAAAATCTTAAAAGGTGCAAACTGTGCACTTGTTTCTGATGCGGGAACACCAACAATTTCTGATCCGGGAGTTCGATTAGTAAATGAAGCAATTAAGAATGATATTTTGGTTACAGCTATTCCCGGAGCAAATGCGGCAATTGCAGCTTTAAGTATTTCGGGCTTACCAACTGATTCATTTTTATTTGAAGGTTTTCTTCCACAAAAAAAAGGACGACAAAAGAAATTAAAAGAACTTGCCGAAGAAGAGAGAACAATTGTGCTTTACGAATCGGTTTACAGAATTGAAAGGCTTCTCAAAGAATTAAAAGAATATATGCCAAGTCGGTTTGTTGTAATTCAGAGAGAAATTACTAAAAAGTTTGAAGAATGCTGGTCAGGTTATCCAAATAAAATTTTAGTTACTCTTAGCAACAAATCTGTTAAAGGAGAATTTGTGGTTATTATTGCTCCTAAAAAATGGGATATGAATTTTTAACAAAATTTCTTAAGATTTGAATATTTCATTTTCCCCTTCATATTTCTTTTAGCTTAATATTTTTTTCAACAACTAAAACCTAAATAGAATTAACAAAAACTGTAAATTTAGTTTCTGTTCTGTTTACAAGATCGACTGAGAACTTAGACTATAAATAATTTGTATTACTCATTATCAGCAAATCATTTCTTCTGGGTTTACCAAACTAATAGTATTTTTTAACTTAAAGATTATTATTTTTAATATTAAATTTAAAATAGGAAGTAAATATGAAAATTTTCAAAACTCTAATTTCTTTAATAATCATGATTACATTACTCTCTTGTAAAAACAACAATAGCAATAAGGATCTAAAACCTCCTGTTGCAAAAAAAATCAAAAAAGAATTAACAAAACACAATCACACAAGAATAGATAATTATTATTGGCTCAATGAAAGAAAAAATCCTGAAGTTATTGATTATCTAAATGCTGAAAACACTTACTTAAATTCCGTAATGGAACATACGGAAAAATTCCAAGAACAAATTTATGAAGAAATAATAGGCAGAATAAAAAAAGATGACAGTTCGGTGCCTTATAAAAGTAACGGATATTATTATTACACCCGATACGAAAAAGAAATGGAATATCCACTTTATTGCAGAAAGAAAGACAACTTAAGTGCAAAAGAAGAAATTATGCTGAATGTAAACGAATTGGCAGAAGGCTATAATTTTTTTAAAGTCGTCGGTTTAAGTGTAAGTGAAGATAACAACTTTTTAACCTATGGTGTTGATACGGTCAGCCGCAGAAAATATACTATTTACTGCAAAGATTTGAGAACCGGCAAACTTTTGCCCGATGTAATAAGTGTTACAAATGGTGGAACGGTTTGGGCTAATAACGGAAAATCATTCTATTACACAACCAAGGATGAACAAACTTTAAGAACGGATAAAATATATCAGCACAAACTTGGTTCAAAACAAGAAAACGATAAATTAATTTACAACGAAAAAGATGAAACTTTCCGTACATTCATTTACAAAACAAAATCTAAGAAATATTTGGTAATTGGTTCATCAAGCACATTATCAAATGAATATCGAATTGCAAAGGCTGATAAAGCAAATCCTAAGTTTAAAATATTTCAAACCCGCGAAAGAAATTTGGAATATAGTATTGCTAACTTCAAAGATAAATTTTACATAATTACTAATATTAACAACGCAGAGAATTTTTGTTTGATGGAAACAAATGAAAATAAGACATCTAAAGAAAATTGGGAAATTGTAATTCCTAATAGAAAAGATGTTTTACTCGAAGGAATGGAAGTTTTTAAAGATTATCTAGTATTGGAAGAACGAAAAAATGGTTTAAATCAATTAAGAGTTATTAATCAAAAAAATAAAAATGACTACTACTTAGATTTTGAAGAAGAAACTTACACGGCTTGGCTAAAAAGTAACTATGACTTTAACACTGACATATTAAGATTTGGGTACTCATCAATGACAACTCCGGTTTCAACTTTTGATTTTAATATGGCTACCAAAGAAAGAACTCTCTTAAAACAAGAAGAAGTACTTGGTAATTTTAATAAGGATAATTATGAAACCAAACGTTTATATGCAACTGCAAAAGACGGGACAAAAATTCCTATTTCTATTGTTTATAAAAAAGGTATTAAATTAGACGGAAACAATCCGTTATTGCAATACGCTTACGGTTCATACGGATATAGTTTAGACCCTTATTTTAATTCGACAAGACTGACATTATTAGATAGAGGATTTGTTTTTGCTCTTGCACATATACGAGGCGGACAAGAAATGGGTCGCCATTGGTACGAAGATGGAAAATTGTTGAAAAAGAAAAATACTTTTACTGATTTTATTGATTGTTCAGAATTTTTAATTGACCAAAAATATACGACTCCCGAAAAACTTTTTGCAATGGGCGGAAGTGCCGGCGGACTTTTAATGGGTGCTGTTGCAAATATGCGTCCCGATTTATATAAAGGTATTATAGCTCAAGTACCATTTGTTGACGTTGTAACAACAATGCTCGATGCTTCACTTCCCTTAACAACAAATGAATATGATGAATGGGGAAATCCAAATAACAAAGAATATTATGACTACATACTTTCTTATTCACCTTATGATCAAGTGAAAGAACAAAATTATCCGAATATGCTTGTAACAACCGGTTTGCATGATTCACAAGTTCAATATTTTGAACCGGCTAAATGGGTTGCAAAACTAAGAGCATTAAAGAAAGATAATAATTTATTACTTTTCAAAATTAATATGGATGCAGGACACGGCGGTGCTTCCGGTAGATTTAGAAGATACAAAGAAATAGCTTTGGAATATGCCTTTATATTTGATTTGGTAGGAATTAAGAAATAAATAAAACTTTTATATTATAACTTTAAAGTTATAAAGAGTTAACTAAAAAAAGAGAATCAATTTTTGTTGTTTTTATATTATAGTTTAGTTGTAAGTAAAACAAATAAAGTAAATGAAAATAATAATTACAATGCTTGGATTGTTAAATGGTGGCTATATGCTGCTTGACGGAATATTTGTTTTACTCAAGGGACAATACATCGGAACTGAACAACCTGGACCTTGGTCATTGCTTTTTAAAAAGGCAGGCGTTAACGTTTTCAAACTTGGTCCACTTTTTATAGTATTTGGAATTCTATGGTTGATTTGGATTTACGCTTTGTGGACTAATCTACAATGGGTATTTACCTTTGGAATTGCCATTTGTATATTAACACTTTGGTATTTACCGGTTGGAACATTGTTTTCTCTAATAATATTGGGAACATTAGTATTTGCTAGACAAAGTATGGGAATATGATAAAAACATTCGTAATCGACTTTTCAGAATCCAAACGAATTACTAATATATTGACAAAGAGTGGTTGCTCAGTTGAATCTGAAAAAACAGACGGAGCAAGAGCATACAAATTAATCGTAGAGTTAATGCCTGATTTAATATTTGTGAACTACAAGAACAAACCAAGCCACGGAAGACAAACCGCAATTTCAGTTAAACAACGAAAAAAAACTACTCAAATCCCAATATATTTTGTAGATGGAAAACAAATAGAAAATCAAAAAATCAAGGAATTAGGAGAATCGATAAAGTTTGATGAAATAGAGAATATTGTAAAACTTAAAAGGAAACTAGCAGATAAAAAAATATAAAGTAATAATACCTCCTAAATAAATTATAATGTTACATAAGGTTTAAGTTAAACATATCAGAACAGAGAGCATTTTGGACTTCCAAATATGTTTTATCAAAATATCTCCGTTGCAGTAATTTTAGCTGATTTATTTAATATTAAAAAATAATTTTTATAATAATCACAAAAAAAGGGACGGTTTAAAACCGTCCCCCTACTAAGAATTTTAACACTTAACTATTATCTCAACTTAACTTTCCAGCAAAATATTTTTCTAAATATTCTTGAACGGGAATTATATCATCTTTATTTGTTAAGTCAGGTACGTGCTCACAAAACTGATAGCAATATAGAGCATTTTCATTATCAGCAATCATTAGCTTAACTGCAGTTGGTAATTCTTTTTCATTTCTCTTAGGATGAACCGGACAATTTTCCAAGTATGTAAAAATCATATTATATTTTAATTTAAAAATATTCATGCTTGCAAATACTTTACCGTTTTCATCTTTTGCTTTTTCAATAATTTCAGGTTCAGGTTTTTCTACAATGTCCTTTAAAAATCCTTTTTCGTTTTTAATTGTTATCGCAAAAGCTTTAACTCTATCTTCAGGGAATTCAAAACCACTTGAATCATAATCTATAAGTGCGTTATCATATTCCGATTCAAGAAGTAATTTTAATGCTTTTATAGAATACAAATTATCACTATTCACAACTGTAAAACATTCATCCTTCCATTCGGGAACAGTCTTTAATCCTTGCCAAAGAGCATCGGCAGTTCCAAAAGGTTTTTCTCTATCTTTAGGAATGTATTGAGTTGCAAATTTTATTGTAAGTCCCTCAAAAAGATTTACATTTCTTTTGTAATAATCTTTTATTGAATTATCATTTTCTCCAATAACTATAAGAACATTTTTGTAGCCTGCTTCTTTAATATTGTAAAGCAGATAATCCAAAAAAGGTCTTTTGTTGCTCATACTTATCATAGATTTAGACTTTTGATTTGCTTCCGTAATCATTTCTTCCTTTAAATTTGAAGTATCAGTCGGTGGTTTCTTCATTCTTGAAGAAATTCCACCTGCAAGAATTACTATATTTCTGTTTTGCATTATTATCCTATTTGTTTTTTTAACTAAACTTTAATTTTTCAACTAACTTTAATAATATAAATGTTCCTGCTACGGCAATAACAGATGAAATAATTGCAGATACAGTATTAGCATAGAGCCAAAAACCTACGGTAAATAAAATTGCATAAACGGTAAATACTGCTAGGAACATCATTAATATTTCAGTTGGGAGATTATTTTCAATGGGTTTATGCCCTTCGCTTTCTAATTCTTTATTTATGTCTTTCCAACCGGGTCCGCCTGGTTTTGTTAATTTCACAAAATTTTTGAGAACATTCTTATCAGTTGGTTTTGTTATAAGAGTTACAATTAGCCAAGAAATTGTTGTAACAATTATTCCGAGAACAAGCTGCCAATGAGATGCTTGCCACCATTCCGGTGAAGCTCCTTCTTTAACTTCAGGTACTAAAAACTGAAAAGCAAGTGCTACAAGGAAAGAAACTATCATCGCGGATATTTCAGTAAAGGCGTTAATTCTCCACCAAAACCATCTTAAAATAAAAATCAATCCGGTACCTGCACCAATTTGTAATAAAATATCAAATGCTTGTTTTGCATTTTGAAGCCATAAAGCAACAACCGCAGTAAGTATCATTAAAATAACTGTTGATAATCTTCCCATTTTTACAAGCTCTTTTTCCGATGCTTTTGGGTTTACAAATCTTTTGTAAAAATCATTTACAAGATACGATGAACCCCAATTTAAGTGTGTTCCGATTGTTGACATATAAGCTGCTATCAACGATGCAACAACCAATCCGAATAATCCTTTAGGAAGTAATGTCATCATCACAGGATAAGCAATATCATCTTTTAAGTATTGATCACTAATGTGAGGAAATTGTTGATGTATATCAGTAAGACTCGGAAAAACTATTAATGAAGCCAAAGCAACAATTATCCAAGGCCAGGGACGAAGAGCATAATGTGCAATATTAAATAGTAATGTTGCTCCTACAGCATTTTTTTCATCCTTTGCTGAAAGCATACGCTGAGCAATGTAACCGCCGCCTCCCGGTTCAGCTCCCGGATACCAAACATTCCACCATTGAACCGCAATTGGAATTACAAAAAGAGGAATTAAAAGTTCGGGGTTATTAAAATCAGGAAAAATAGAAAGTTTATCAGCTATAGCAGGATTACTTAATAATCCGCTTAATCCATTTACGGCTGGTTGATCTAATGCAACAAAAGCTGCAATTAGTGAACCAAGCATTGCTATTCCAAATTGGAAAAAGTCTGCCCAAATTACACCTTTAAGTCCGCCAAGAGTTGCGTAAATAACAACACCAAAGGAAGCAATAATAATAGTTGTATATTTATCGAGGCCAAACATAACGCCGCCAATTTTAATCGCTGCCAGAGAAACAGTTCCCATAATCATTACATTAAAAAAGAGACCGAGATAAATTGAGCGAAAACCTCTTAGAAAAGAAGCCATCTTTCCACTATATCTTAATTCGTAAATTTCTAAGTCAGTCATAATCTCAGATCTACGCCAAAGTTTTGCATAAACAAAAACCGTTAACATTCCAGTAAAAAGAAAAGCCCACCAAACCCAATTTCCGGCAACGCCATTATTTCTTACAATATCTGTAACCAAATTTGGTGTATCGGCAGAAAAAGTACAGGCAACCATAGAAACACCAAGTAGCCACCATGGCATATTTCTACCTGAGAGAAAAAATTCTGCCGAATTTTCCCCCGCAGTTTTTGAAGCAACAAAGCCAATGCCTATTACTATAACAAAAAAGATTGCAATAATTATTAAATCGATTGTAGCAAACATAAGTCTCCTTAAAAAGTTATGACTGAAAATAAATTTTAATAAAAAAATAAATTTATTAGGATTACTATAAAAATGATTTTAAAAATATAGTTAATAAATAAAAAAATAAAGTGAAACTTGATAAAATCATAAAAAATTTATAAAATTGAGTCTTTGGATTGATATTATTATAAATTAAAAAAATAATCAATAAATAAAAAGAAAAACTAAAGAAAGGGAGTATAGTAAAAATGGGAATGAAAAATAAAATCTCCACTTCTGCCCCGGGCAGAATTTGCTTGTTCGGGGAACATCAAGATAATTTAAAACTTCCTGTTATTCCTGTTGCAATCTCCAAAAGGGTTAACATTCAAGCCGAAATCATAAATAATTCAAACATAAAAATTCATTTACAAAATACTAATTCTTCCGAAGAATTTAACATAACCGATAATATTACTTACGATAAAGATAAGGATTATTTCAAGAGTTCAATAAATGTACTTAAAAGATTAAATTATGAATTTACGAAAGGTCTTGACGTGAATGTATCGGGATATATTCCGATACATTCTAAGCTCTCAAGTTCTGCATCATTAGTTGTAGCTTGGATTAAATTATTAACAAAACTAAATGGAATAGATTTATCTCCTAACGAAATAGCAAAACTAGCATATAGAGCAGAAATGTTAGAGTTTAATGAACCAGGTGGTAAAATGGCTCATTATACAACTGCTTTAGGTGGAGTTATGTTTTTAGATTTTGAGCCTCAAGTTAAGATTGAAAGATTGTCGACAAATTTAGGTACATTTGTTATTGGTAATTCAGGGCAACCAAAAGATACCAAAGCTATTTTAGCCAATGTAAAAATACACGCAGAATATATTGCTAACAAAATTAAATTTATAGATAGTAATTTTTCTTTCAGAAATACTGCCTTAGAAGAATTCAATAAATATCGAAAATATTTTCCAAGAAATGACTTTAACTTACTTTTAGCTGCAAAAAGAAATTACAATATTACTATGCAGGCAAAAGAACTATTTACTGATGAAAAATTTTATTCCCAAAAGGAGATTGGAAAATTATTGAATAAAGAACAACAAATTTTACGTGAAGAATTAAATGTTTCAACAAATAAAATAAATAGAATGATTGACGCTTCGTTAAATGCAGGTGCTTACGGAGCAAAAATAAACGATTCCAGTAGCGGATGTATGTTTGCATATGCCCCGGAAAATCCCGAAGAAGTGGCAGAAAGCCTAAGAAAAATGGGTTGTAAGGCATTTATTGTTAAACCCGACGAAGGTGTTATGATTCACGATGATAGTTATTCTTTGATTGCAAGTTAAAGTTTTAATAATTTAACTAAACTTCATTTTATTACTACTCGAAAACCTTTAGAAAATTAGTTTGTACAAAAATATAACTAACTCTTACTTTAATAGGCTACAGTACATCTTGCTCGTACTCTGACGTATAATCGAAACATATTTCTAAGCTATTACTACAAAAAAAAAATAAAATTTTTATACTTCAGAACTTGTCCATAATAATAAAAGTTTTTAACTTTTAATTGTTATTTGATATAATAAATGGATATTTATAATGAAAAAATTAAACAGACGTAATTTTTTAAAATCAGCAGCAATAACGGCTGCAGGCTTATCAATACTACCTGAATTTACACAAGCAAACTCACCGATAAAATTTAACAGAAATAAACCAAACGGAAAATTAAATATTGCATTTATCGGCGTAGGCTTACGCGGAAGAAGTCATGTTGCATTGGTTGCCAAATATAAAGATGTTGATATTACGGCTATATGCGATTTAGATAAAGATGCAATTAAACAAACACAAAAAATATTAAGAGAACATTCGCGTAAAGAAGCTGAGGTTTACACCGGAGATGAATATGCCTTTATGAAACTTTTAGAAAGAGATGATGTTGATGGAGTGATAATTTCTACTCCTTGGCTTTGGCATACAAGAATGGCGGTTGCAAGTATGAGAGCAGGAAAATATCCCGGTTTAGAAGTAAGTGCCGCAAATACAATTGATGAATGCTGGGATTTGGTAAACACTTCTGAAGAAACAGGCGTTCCACTAATGCTTCTTGAAAATGTCTGCTTTGCAAGAGAATCAATGGCTTTGTTAAAAATGATTAGAGAAGGAGTTTTTGGCGAAACAGTTCATGCAACTTGCGGTTATCAGCACGATTTACGAGAAGTAAAATTTAATAACGGAAAACAACCTTATGGCGGCGGAGTAGAGTTTGGTGAAAAAGGATTCTCCGAGGCTAAATGGAGAACAGAACATTCACTAAAACGTAATGCAGATATTTATCCTACACATGGAATTGGTCCGGTAGCAACTTGGTTTGATATTAATAGAGGGAACAGATTTGTATCATTAACATCTACGGCTACTAAGTCGGTAGGACTCCACAGTTATATTGTTAATCATCCCCAAGGTGGAAAAAATCACCCTAATGCAAAAATACAATGGAAGCTCGGTGATATTGTTACATCAGTTATAAAAACCGCAAATGGCGAAACAATAATAGTAAAACACGATACAAATTTACCGAGACCATATTCTTGGGGATTTACAATGCACGCAGAAAAAGGAGTATGGTGCGGTCAATTTGAAGGAAAGAGAATGTATATTGAAGGTAAATCTAAACCGCATCACTGGACTGAAGGTGATGAATATACCCAAATTATGAAAAAATATGATCATGAATGGTGGCAAGAAGAAGAAAAAAAAGCAGAAGGAGCAGGACACGGAGGGATAGATTATTTTACAATAAAAGCTTTTATTGATAGCGTTAAAAACGGAGTGCAACCACCAATTGATGTTTACGATGCTGCTGCATGGAGTGCAATAACACCTTTATCCGAAGCCTCAATTGCAAGTAACAGTTCACCTCAATTTTTCCCAGATTTTACAAGAGGAAGATGGATGACTAACGAAAGAATATTTTTGCCATAATTTTTTTAAGGTACCCAACTTTTCTAAGAAGTTGGGTTTTCCACAATGCAAATATGCAAAATAACACATAAATTCATTTTAATATTCATCATTTTGTTAAGCAATTTTCTGCAAGCTCAAAACTCGGATAAAAAAGCTGTAACAATAAAAGTACTTACATTTAATATCTTTCACGGAGCAACATTAAAAGGTGATTATAATTTTGATGTAATAGCTAATATAATAAATAAACTTTCCCCAGATTTAGTTGCACTTCAGGAAGTTGATTATAAAACTAATCGTATCAATAAAAAAGATTTGGCTTTAGAGCTTGCCGTTAAAACCGACATGATTCCCTTGTTTGGCAAAGCATTTAATTTTGATAACGGAGAATATGGAGTTGCAATTTTAAGTCGAACTTCAATAATCAGTTCTCGAAATATTGCTCTTCCTAACATTAAAAATAATGAACCAAGAACAGCTCTCGAAGTAAAAACAATTCTTACTAATCAAGATACAATTACTTTTATTTCAACTCATTTGGATCATAAAACCGATTCTTTAAGAATTATACAAGTTGAAAAACTTAATAAAACTTTTGGTAATAATAAATATCCGACAATTCTTGCAGGAGACTTTAATGCTTTACCTGAAAGTAACGAAATAAAATTACTAAAAGAGAAATGGGGCATTACTTCTAAAAATAATTCCGAACCTACATTTCCTTCTAAAAATCCAATTAAAAAAATTGATTATATAACTCTATTAAAAAATATTAGTAATTGGAAAATTCTAAAAACCGAAGTAATTCAAGATTCAGTTGCTTCCGATCATTGTGCCTTTTATGCAGAAATGGAGCTTTTACCTTTTCAGAAATAAACTTAAAAGTTTTTTATAATCTAAGAAATAATCAAGCAGGCAGCCAATATTCAATAATTTATCATTCATATAAAAGATAATGATATTTTTATTCAAAAAAACTTAACAACTCTTCTTTATTCATTCCTTTACCGAGTGCGAGCATAAGTTTTATTCTTGCTTTTTGTCCGTTTAAATAATCTGAAAAAATTACACCGTTTTCTTTAAGCCATTTTCCTGCTCCGGCATAACTGTAAATATCCAGAGTTTCTCCGGCAGGACAGCGAGAAACCAAAACTACGGGAATATTTTTACTTAGCACATATGAAATTCCTTCAAAAGCAGGCGGAGGAACATTACCAACTCCTAATGCTTCTACAACAAGTCCGTCAATACCGGAATCAGCTACAAGTTTAAATATTCTTTCTTTTATCCCCGTATAGACTTTTATTATTTCCACATTAGAGTTTACCTTATCGGATTCAACACCTTCTAACTTTCTTGGCATTCTGTTAAAAAGCACTCGTCCTCTATCTACAAAACCAAGTGCTCCAAAGTCTAAACTGTGAAATGTTTCCACATCTTCAGTGTGAGTCTTAGTTACTTCGCTTGCTGCATTTATTTCTCCGTTTAAGCAAACTAAAACTCCCATCTTTAAACTATTTGTATTATTACAAATGTGAATTGCATCAATCAAATTTTTTGGACCATCCCAATCAGGTTCTGAACTTGTTTTCATTGCGCCTATTACAACTATTGGTTTATCCGTTCTTACATTTAGGTCTAAAAAATAAGCTGTTTCTTCAAGTGTGTCCGTTCCGTGTGTAACAACAATACCGCCTATTTCATCTTTATCAATATTTTCTTTTACTACTTTGGAAAGTTGCAGCATTAATTCGGGAGTCATGTGCGG
Organism: Ignavibacteriota bacterium; assembly: GCA_002746605.1. GTDB lineage: Bacteria > Bacteroidota > Ignavibacteria > Ignavibacteriales > Melioribacteraceae. Next base: position 13,407 of record PDPT01000036.1, on the reverse strand, counting down.
ACCCGGATAATTTCCAAAATTGAGAATATTTATATTAGCAAGTTCCCCTGCTTCGGGAATCATTTCAATTAACTCTTCACCATGAAAGAAAGGAATTGCACCTCCGGTTTTTTCATCAATTTTCATTGAGAAAGTTCCGCCCGTAAAAATTATTAAGATATTCTTCTTTTTCATTTTTTTAACTCTTTAAAATAATTAATTGTTGTTTCCAAAGATTTTGTTAAATCATGGGAAGGATTAAATTTTAACTGCTCTTTTGTTTCTTTGATTGAAGCTAAACTGTGCTTAATGTCTCCGGGTCTAGTCGGTTCATATTTAATTTCACTTTTGGAATCTGTTGTTTTAATTATCAACTTTGCCAAATCGTTAATTGTAATGGCTTTTTCGTTGGCAACATTGAAGACACCAATTACATCTTCATTTTCTGCTGCGAGAACATTTGCCTGAACAACATCTTTAACATAAACAAAGTCTCTTGTCTGCTCGCCATCACCGTAAATTGTAATGGTTTCATCTAATAGGGCTTTGTAAACAAAAATAGGAATTGCAGCGGCATACTGACTTTTAGGATCTTGACGAGGACCAAAAACATTAAAATATCTCAAAGAAGTTGTAGGAAGTCCATATTGCTCGTAATACATTTGTAAATAATATTCACCGTCCAGTTTTGTAATTCCGTATGGAGTTTGAGGTTTAGGCTTCATTGAAATATCTTTCGGTAAGCGAGGATCGTCTCCATAAATTGCTGCCGAACTCGAATGAACAACTTTCTTAATTTTATGCTTTTTTGCAGCATCGAGAACATTAAGTAGACCTTTAACATTAATATCTAGACACTCATCAGGTTTTTCAAGAGATTCAGGTACGGAGATAAGTGCTGCTAAATTAAAAACATAATCAGTATCTTTAAGAATTTCAAACACAGCATCTCGATTTGTAATACTTTTTTGATGCAAAGTTATATTTTCAAAATTTTCAACATTTTTTCTATACCCGCTTCTTAAACTGTCAATAATGTGAACATCCGCATCTTTGCTGTTCCAATACTCAACTAAATGGCTGCCAATAAAACCTGCTCCGCCTGTTATTACTACTTTCATGTTAACTCCAAATTTTTCCTTAATAATTCATTACCAAAATTACAAATTTTGGAAGAAATCCTATATAAAAAAATTTATTTTATTGTTTTAGAATAACTTATAATTTTTTCAAAAATTAATTTATGGTATCAAATAATTTGGTCCTTTTTGGCATAAAAATAGTCAATAAACAATTGTTTCCTCACTTACTCTACCAAATCCTGAACAAAACAAACTTTTTAAAAATTTTAATTTATTATGACATAAAGGATTAGAAGATTTTTAAAAATTTAACTTGTACACTTTAAAAATTTACTGTATTTTCTATTTGAATAAAGAACAATAAAAGATGTTAATAAAATGTGGATAACTTGAAACCGTGAAACGTTTCGGGGCTCTTTGACAAGTTAGATAATTTAAATTAAAAGTTTTTGTTTATGTTAACTTGATTTAGGCAATTACTCTAACTTATTTATTTTCAACGTTTTAATTCTTTTGCCGGTGTGTTGATATTTTGTTAATAAAATTAAAAACTCACAATTTTTTTTAATTTTCTGATTTAGTAACTTATAAATTTAATAATGTTTAAAACTGTGGATAACTTAAAAATAGATCAAATAATTGAACCCAAAAAAAGTAAGAATCTTTTACGAGAAGTGTGGAAAGAATTCTTAAAGAACATCAAAGAAAATGTGAGCAATATCACCTATAACACTTGGTTTTTGCCAATAAAACCTTACGATTTAACCGGAGATACTTTAAAAATTCAAGTTCCCAATAACTTTTTTGTAGAGTGGATTGAAGAACATTTCAACACTCTAATAAATAAAACCGTTTATCAAGTTTTAGGTAAAGACGGAAAACTTGTATATATAATTAGTGAAGAAACCGAAGAAGATCCAACTCTTTTTGATGATATAGTTATTGAACCTAAAATATATTCCAAACCTGCTGAAGAAGAAAAGTTTGAAAGTAACCTTTCTGAGAGGTACCAATTTGATAATTACATTAAAGGTGAATCGAATCAATTAGCTCGTGCAGCAGCAATAGCAATTTCAGAAAGTCCCGGCGAAACTTCTTTTAATCCTTTATTTATCTACGGAGGCGTTGGACTTGGCAAAACCCATCTTATTCAAGCAATTGGGAATAGAATTCTTGAAAAATTCCCTAAAAAGAAAATTATTTATGTTTCGGCAGATATTTTTACAACTCAATTTGTTGAGGCAATTCAATCCAATAAGGCAAATGAGTTTTCTTCTTTTTATAATGGAGTAGATGTTCTAATTATTGATGACATTCAATTTCTAACAGGCAGAGAGAAAACACAGGACTTATTCTTTCATATTTTTAATAATCTACATCAAGCAAAAAAACAAATAATACTTTCGAGTGATAGACCTCCAAAAGATTTGAAAGGCATGAGTGATAGACTTATATCTCGTTTTCAATGGGGATTAAGTGCAGATATACAAGCTCCCGATTTTGAAACTCGGATAGCAATCCTTAAAAAGAAAAGTAAAAGTTTTAACATCGAGCTTTCTAACGAAATTTTTGATTATATTGCTTACAATATTACTTCCAACATTAGAGAATTGGAAGGCTGTTTAATAAAGCTACTGGCTAATTCTTCGCTAAGTGGTAAAGAAATAGATTTTGAATTAACAAGAAAAACTGTTAAAGAAATCTCAACCAAGAGAGAAGCAAATATTTCAATTGATAGTATTACCAGAGTAGTATGTAAAGAATTTAAAGTGGATGAAAATAAAGTGAGGGAGAAAAACAGAAAGAAAGAAGTTGTACTTGCAAGGCAAATTGCAATGTATTTATCAAAAAAACTTACAAAATCATCATTAAAAACAATTGGACTTCATTTTGGAGGTAGAGATCATTCTACCGTTATTCATGCTTATAATAACATTGAAAAATTAACTTCGAAAGATATTTCGCTAAAAGAGTTGGTTACCGGATTGGTTAACAGACTCGAATTAGGAGCATAATCTCTTTTAGTTAATGAATGCACAATAATAGACCGAAATTTTCTTCGGTCTATTATGTTTATTGCCTACCATTATATTTCTTATGAAAATAAATTTTATTATGTCTGGATAAAAATTATTTTAGATTTAGATATAGAACAATTTATTTCTTATATTGCATTCTTTTTTGAAACATTCTTAAGAAAGTTTTGTATTAATATGAACATCTATAAAAACACAGGATATCCTATATGAAAAAAATGTTGATAATTATTATCGCTATAATCATTTTCAGTAATTGTCAAAATAAAACCCGTGAAGAACTCCATGCTCAAAACAATATCATAGATACAAATAAAGTTGTTGAACCTTTAAGCTTTCACCCGGAAGTTAATAAAATGGTTACAAGAATTTTATCAAGGTATCATTATAAAAAATTTGAATTGAATGATTCGATATCATCCGTTGTTTTTGATAACTACATAAAATCACTCGATTATAACAAACTCTATTTTTTAAAGTCAGATGTTGATGAATTTGAAAAAGAAAGGAACAAATTTGATGATAATCTTTATCTCGGTAAACTTTTGCCCGCTTATAAAATCTTTAATATTTACAAAAAAAGAATGGGAGAAAGAATTAAATACGTATTGAAAAGATTAAACTCGGATTTTGATTATACAAAAGATGAAACTTATAAAATAAAAAGAGAAGATGAAAATTGGGCGAAAACGGAAGAGGAACTAAACGAGCTTTGGCGAAAAAAATTAAAGTATGAGGCACTCAACTTAAAGCTTGCTGGAAAAGAAAAAGATAAAATTATCGAAACACTTTCGAAAAGATATAAAAATTACCATAGAGCTATTTTACAATACAAATCAGAAGAAATTTTTCAACTTTACTTAAATTCCTTTGCCGATGCAATTGATCCGCATTCTAATTACTTGGCACCGAGAACTTCCGAAAATTTTAATATCAGAATGAAACTATCTCTCGAAGGAATTGGTGCAACTTTAAGGACTGATAATGAATATACAAAGGTTGTAAATATTGTTCCTGGCGGGCCTGCATTCAAAGCGGATAATTTATTTGCCGATGATTTAATTACGGCAGTTGGACAAGGAGAAGATTCCGAACTCGTTGATGTAATCGGTTGGCGGATTGATGACGTTGTAGATTTAATTAGAGGGGACAAGGGAACCGTTGTAAAACTTTCCGTTTTACGGGGCAACAAAAGTATTACAAGTAAACCCGATACAATTACTATTGTTAGAGATAAAGTAAAATTAGAAGAACAAGCTGCACAAAAGAAAATAATTACAATTAGAGAAGATGATAATGATTTCAAGTTTGGAGTGATTGAAATTCCAAGTTTTTACTCAGATTTTGAAGCTAAACGCAAAGGTGATAAAAATTACAGAAGTACAACCAAAGATGTAAGAAAACTTTTGAAACAATTAGATAGTGCTAATGTTCAGGGAATCATAATCGATTTAAGAAATAATGGTGGCGGTGCATTAGATGAAGCAATCGAGCTTACCGGCTTGTTTATTGAAGAGGGTCCGGTTGTGCAAGTAAGACAATCATCAGGACAAATAGATGTTGAAAAAGATCCTGATCCGGCAATTATTTATAAAGGTCCGCTTGTAGTTATAGTTAATAGATATAGCGCCTCAGCATCAGAAATTTTTTCAGGGGCAATACAAGATTATGGCAGAGGTTTAATAGTAGGTGAACAGACTTACGGAAAAGGTACTGTCCAAAATATGATTGGTTTAGACCGCTTCATTCCTTCTGCCGGAAATCAAAGCGGATTTTTAAAATTGACAATCGCTAAATATTACAGAATAAATGGCAGCAGCACACAAAATCTTGGAGTAATCCCCGATATACTCTTCCCTACTCCAGTTACACCCGAGGAATATGGTGAAAGTAGTCAGCCGAGTGCCTTAAAATGGGACCAAATTAAAACAAGTGATTTCCAAAAGTACGGTGATTTCTCCCGGCTATTGCCAAGGCTTATTCAACAGCATAAAGAAAGAATTTCTAAGGAACCTGAATTTATTTATTTAAATGAAGATATTGAAGATTATAAACAACGAAAAGACATTATTGAATTTTCACTCAATGAAAAAGTAAGAAAAGAAGAACGTGATGAAAAAGAAGCAAAAGATAAATTAAGAGAAGAAGAAAGAAAAACCCACGATAAAATTGAAATAATTGATAAGAAAGAAGTAACTAAAAAAAGTCTAAAAGTAGAAGATCCGTTTCTTGAAGAAAGTGGACATATACTTGCGGATTTGTTGTTAGCGAGAACTTAAACCTTCAATCTGTACAAAAATTTAAAAGACGGATAATATCAATCCGTCTTTCACCTTCTACAAAATTTGCTAAAACTTAACATGCCAGATTTCTTAATTTTTCAAATTTTAAATCTTTTTTAATTTTTTTCAAACTCAAAAATTCCCCCACCCTGCTTTAGAATCATTTTATTTTTAGACGGATTAAATTCCAAAATAACACCAGCTTGATCAAACTTAAACTTGTTCTTTGCAGTTGCTTCAAGTGGAAATGAAGATTGTCCTGTAGCTTGAGCAATTAATACATTGCCTTCCTGGGTAATAGTTATTTTTAAAGGAATTTGTTTTGATGAATAAATACCGAGATATTTATCTAAATCTTCTGAATTTACATTGTAAGAAATAAAACTTGGAATATCGTAAGGTTTATTGTAAACTGCACTTAAAACCGCAATGTGTACATCATTATTGTTTATGTTGCTTCCGTTTGAAGTTAAAGCATAGGAAATATTACTATCGGGAAAATAAACAAGAATAGAAGTAAAGCCATCAATTCCACCGGTATGACCAAACCCGATTTTATCATAAAAAGGAATTTGGAAAAGTCCCAAACCATATTTATCTTTTATAGTTTTCATTAATTTTAGACTCTCATCTTTTAATAACTTTCCCTTAAACAAAGCATTACTAAATTTTATCAAATCACTCGGAGTTGAAACAATTCCGCCCGCACCAAGCGGTATTGATATATCGGTTTCAGGCTGAAGTTCCCAACCTCTCCTAAACAAATAGGATTTACTTTCCGAATTATTAGTATCGATCTTACCGCCGAAATATGTGTCCTTTAATTCAAGCGGTTTGATAATATATTTTTTCAATAAGTTAGAATAAGACTCATTAAGGACTTTTTCAATAAGGTAAGTAAGCAGAACAAAATTGGAATTACTATATACGGCTTTACTATCCGGTTCAAAATCACTTCCGCACTTAGCAATAATATTAATCATCTCACTTTCTGTTTTGGGCTTAGTATTCCAGGTTAAGTAGTTTTTATCATCTGTAAAATTGTGTATTCCACTTCGATGACTTAACAAATGTTGAATTGTAATTTTATCTGCATTTTTTATTTTCGGAAAATATTTATCAATAGTTTGATTGAGATTTAGTTTACCTTCTTCAACAGCTTTTAAGATTAAAACAGTTGTAAAAGTTTTAGAAACTGAACCGATTCTATATTTTGTGCTATTATCAGCTTTTGCCTTTTTCTCAATATCGGAGTAACCAACAGATTTAGTGTAAAGTAGTTTTCCGTTCCGAGAAACTGCAATACTTCCCATAAATTTGTTGTTTTTTTCGAGTACTTCAAAGTAGTTATCCAATTTGGATTTATCAAAATCTTGAGCAAAAACAGTTTCGACCAAAAGTCCACAAGCAATGATTAAAAATTTTATCTTTTTCATAATTATTCCTTTCTATCTTGTTCTTTAGTAAAATAAATTTCTTTGCCGATTGTAAAATATAACCATACAATATTAAATTACAAAAACTTTAAAAAAATTAGTATGTCGGTTTTTATTTAATATAAATAAAAGGAAAAATTTGAATTTGATTTAAATTTTATGAATCCTTAACTTAAAAATTGAATCAAATAATAATTAAAATAATGGAGAATTTTTATGGCTGAGCATAAAGCAGTTGTTAAACAATTAAACGGATTGACTTTTGTAGGTAAAACAGATTCAAATCATTGGGTTACAATGGACGGACCCGAAAATTTTGGAGGCAGTAACGCCGGCATAAGACCAAAAGAATTAATACTTTTAAGTTTGGCGGGATGTACCGCTTCTGATGTAACTGCAATTTTACAAAAAAAACGCGTTGCATTAGATAACTTTGAAATAAATATTTCGGCTGAATCGACAGAAACACACCCAAAAGTTTATACAAAAATTAATTTAGAATATGTTTTTTACGGAAAAAATATAAAAGAGAAAGATGTGGAGAGAGCAATAGATTTATCACAAAATACTTACTGCGGTGTAACTGCAATGCTTCAAAAATCAATTGAGGTTACACATTCTTATAAGATAAAATCTTAGTTTCTAGTAAGTACGGAAGGGTTGCAATAAACCCTTCCGTATAAGAAAGGACTTAAATTTCAGCCGGATCTAAATAATATTCCGGAAGTAATTTTCTTCCTCGGAAACCATCATTTATTCCGTGATAATGAGTTATTTTTTCTTCATCACTTTTCCAACATAGAAAAACTTCTTTACCTTCAATAAGAGCGGGAAAATCTACCAAACCTAGAGAAAAATTCCAATCTTTATAACTGCACCCGATTTCTTCCAATTCTTCCAAGAACCCTTTTATAGATGAAACTAAATACTGAGCTTCTCTACTATTTTCAATATTACCATCAAGAGAATCAGATACTGTTTTCAATTCAAAACTATAAGTCAAAATATCTTTAACGATTTTTCTTACTAAAGGTAAAGTCTTATTTGCTTCTTCCGGTGTAAAATATTTTATAGTTGTTTTGGTCATCACTAATATTATTTTTTTATAATTATTAAGTATAAACAATTTATTCTATCAAGGCAAATATTTTTACAGAGATAAATTTATCGGTTTTAGTTTATGATTCTTCTCATTATATTATATGATAATTTATTTTTTTATTAAGTAAGGAAAATCAAAATGAAAAAAAGCCTATTTGTTCTTATTTTTATAATTTTTACAATATGTGCATGTTCTACACAAAAGGAACACGGTAAGTTTTCTTACTCACCCGGCACCCCTAAAGCTGGTGATGAAATTACAATTACTTATAATCCTGATAACCCGAAGATTAAATCTTCAGATGAAATATCTATGGAAGTTTACTCTTTTTCAGAATCTTTAGATAAAACCAATCTAATTGATTTAACAAAAAAAGATAATGTATGGTCAGGAAAAGTTAGCACTTCCGATAGCACAAAAGGTCTGCTTGTTCAATTTAAAACAGATGAAGCAAAAGACAATAATAATGAATTGGGTTATGTTATATTTTTACAGAATACAGATGGAAACATAGTGCCAGGAGCTTACGCAGGGTTAGCATCATTATATTATAGATACAGCTCTTTTTTCAAACTAAATGCTGCAAGAGATTCCATATCGAATTACTTCATGAAAGATTTTGAAAAAAATAAAGAATTAAAAAGAGAATATATTGCTGATTATATTTCTTCAATTCCAAGAAAAGAAATGAAGACGGAAACACTCTTGCCCTTCTTGGAAGAATTAGAAAAAGAAGAAAATTTATCACAAAAAGATTTAGAAAATTTGTCTAACGCTTATAGAAGGTTAGGTAATTTTCAAAAATCTGCAAAATATTTAGAAATGCTTGAAAATAAGTATCCAAAATCCGACTTACTTGTTGAAAAATTTTATCAACGTTTCAAAAATATGCTTACGCCAAAAAAAATGATGGATGTTTTTACCGAATTTCAAAGTATAAATCCGGAACATGGTTTTAATAACTATATGTTCGCATCTATTATCAATAAATACCAAGCAAAAAGTAATTATAAGAAAATTGATGAACTCTTCAAAAAATACAATCAATACCTAAAACCGAGAATATACAACACAATTGCGTGGAAAATGTACGAAAGTAAAACTGATTTGCCGAAAGCTAAAGAATTAAGTCTAAAAGGAGTTGAACTGGCTCGAGAAGAGTTAAATAATTTGAAAAAGGATCAGCCTGAATTCTACTCTGAGCAAGATTGGCAAAAGAGCAAAGAAACATCTCTCGCAATGGTTCTAGATACCTACGCAAACATCGAAAAAGAACTCGGGAATAAAGAAAATGCTCTTAAAAGTTTTAACGAAGTTGTTGAATTAACAAATAAAGAGAATTCTTCACTAAACGAAAACTATTTTCTCTTTTTATATGAACTCGGTAAAAACAATGAAGCAAAATTATTTGCAGAAGAGATAATTAAAGAAGGGAAAAGTACTGGTAAAATAAAGGAATCTTTAGGTGAAATATTTATTAACGAAGGTAAATCAAAAGAAGAATTTAAAAAATACTTGAGTGGACTCGAAAAAACCGCAAACGAAAAATTAATTAAGAAACTTAAAGACGAAATGATAAATAAAGATGCTCCGGCATTTGAGTTAAAGGATATTGAAGGTAATACTGTAAAATTATCTGACTTTAAGAATAAAATTCTGATTCTTGATTTTTGGGCAACTTGGTGTGGACCTTGTTTACAATCATTTCCGTTTATGCAAAAAGCCGTAAACAACTACAAAGATGATCCTAATGTTAAATTTTTGTTCGTTAATACATGGGAACGCGTAGATGACAAACAAAAAAATGTTGAAGAATTCCTTAAACGTACAAAATATCCTTTCCATATTTTATTAGATAACGAAAATATTGTTGTGGATGCATATAAAGTGCAAGGCATTCCTACTAAATTTATAATTGACGGAAATGGAAAAATAAAATTCGCAAGTACCGGTTTACATGGAGGTAAAGCTGAATTTCTTCAAGAGTTGGATTTAATGATAAACTTAGCAAAAGAAAATAATTAACATATCTTTATATAATTAAAATTAGGTAAAATAATGGCAGTAATAAGACCCTTTAAGGCGTACAGACCCGCAAAAGAAGTTGTACAAAAAGTTGCAAGTGTTCCTTACGATGTAGTAAACCGTGAAGAAGCGGCAGCTTTAGTAAAAGATAATCCTATTAATTTTTTACGTACAACTCGTTCAGAAATTGAACTTCCAAATAATGTTGATGCTTACGATAAACAAGTTTACGAAAAAGCAAAAGAAAACTTTAATAAATTAATCAATGAAGCTCCTTTGGTGCAAGATGAAAAACCTTCATTATATGTTTATCATTTAACTATGGGCGATCAAAAGCAAGCAGGAATCGCAGCCACTTTTTCTGTTGATGACTATGATAATGATGTAATTAAAAAACATGAAAAGACCAGAAAAGCTAAAGAAGACGATAGAACAAATCACATAGTTACAACCGAAGCTCAAACCGGAGCCGTTTTTTTAACTTACAAAGGTATAGATGAAGTTAATAAAATAGTCGATAAAACTATGAAAGGCGAACCTCTTTATAATTTCACAACAGAAGATGGGATAATTCATAAAATGTGGATTATAAACGAAGATGATACAAACACAATAGTTGATGAAATAGCCAAAGCTGAAAATCTTTACATTGCCGATGGACATCATAGAGCAGCAAGTGCTGCAAGAGCAAGAGCCGTTAAAAAGAATAATAATTCTGCTCACACTGGCAAAGAAGAGTATAACTATTTTCTCGCTGTTCTTTTCCCTGCTGAACAATTAAAAATTCTCCCTTATAACAGAGTTGTTTTCGATCTTAAAGGAATGAGTGAAAATGACTTTATGAATAAAATAAAAACTAATTTTTCCGTTGAGGAAACATCAGTAAAAGAGCCTGAAAGCCCTAGAAAAATATGTATGTATATGGCAAATAAATGGTACTCACTTCAACCAAATGAAAATGTAAAGAAAACAGAAGATGTTGGCGGCAACCTTGATGTTAGCATTCTCTTAAATTATATTCTTACACCTTTCCTTGGTGTTGAAGATATTAGAACGGATAATAATGTTGATTTTATAGGTGGAATTAGAGGTACTGCGGAATTAGAAAAATTAGTCAACAGCGGTAAAGCTAAAGTTGCTTTTTCAATGTATCCTGTTTCGGTTGATGATTTAATAAATATCTCGGATGCCGGCGAAACAATGCCTCCAAAATCAACTTGGTTCGAACCAAAATTGAGAGACGGTTTAGTAGTACATACTATTTAGTATTGAGGTATAAGTAAACACTTAGAAAAAATAAAATAATTGTCAGTCTGAATTATTTCTCGAACAGACCGTTTAGACTTAAAAGAAAAATAAGGTATTGTTTCAAAAATTTAACGACAAAATAATTTATATAAGGAAAAATAAAATGAAAAAAAGAATCTATAATTTTAGTGCAGGTCCTGCGGTTCTACCAGAAAGCGTATTATTAGAAGCTCAAAAAGAATTGTATTCATATAAAGAAACAGGTATGTCCGTAATGGAAATGAGTCATAGATCAAAAGATTATGATGAAATTTTTAAAGGTGCACAAAATGATTTAAGAAAATTATTGAATATCAATGATGATTATGATGTTCTCTTCCTTCAAGGCGGAGCAACATTACAGTTTTCAATGGTTCCTATGAACTTAATGTTACCCGGCAAAAAAGCCGATTATATCAATACTGGGGCTTGGTCTAAAAAAGCAATAAAAGAAGCTAAAAGAGTTGGCGAAGTAAATATTGCCGGAACTACAGAAAGTGATAATTTCACAAGAATTCCAAAACAAAACGAATTAAATTTAACTTCCGATGCTTCATATGTTCATTTTACATCGAACAATACAATTTTTGGAACTGAGTTTAAATCGGAACCTGAAGTAGGAAATGTTCCTCTGGTATGCGATGCTTCTTCCGATATCCTTCACAAAAAAATTGATGTTAATAAATATGCACTAATTTATGCAGGTGCTCAAAAAAATATGGGACCTTCAGGTACAACTCTTGTAATAATCAGAAAAGATATGCTTGAAAGATCTTCCGATGATTTACATACTTATTTGAATTATACAACTCACACAAACAAAGAATCTCTATACAATACTCCTCCGACTTTTGCAGTTTACGTACTTGGATTAGTATTCCAAGATTTACTTAAAAACGGTGGTTTAGATAGTATGTATCAAAAGAATCTTGATAAAGCTAATCTACTTTATGATTATATGGATTCGACAGATGGTTTTTATAAAGGAACTGCAGCCAAAGAAGATCGTTCTCTTATGAATGTAACTTTCAGACTTCCAAGCGAAGAACTAGAAAAGAAACTTATTGCCGAAACAACAGCAGCAGGTTTCTCAGGCTTAAAAGGTCATAGATCCGTTGGTGGTTTAAGAGCATCAATATACAATGCTTTCCCTAAAAAAGGTGTAGAAGATTTAGTTGAATTCATGAAAGATTTCAAAAACAAAAACTAATTCTTTATATGAATTGCAATGTCGTCCGTTTTTAATTAACGAATAAATTTAGGCATTTCAAAAAAACTCTTATTATTTGCCGGTTTTTATTTTACAATTGCCGGCATTTTTTTATGTTTGTAAGTAATAATAAATATTCAAAAGGATAAAATGAAATTTGTAAATTTCTTATTACTTTTTACTTTTCTTTTAGTTACAAGTTGTTCAAATAAACCAGAACCGAACTTAGAGTTATTCAGTCCAGAAGCTTTTGCATTTGATGTTGGGGATTACTGGGAAGTTAATGCTGAAGTTTATGCCAAAGGCTTTGACTATAAAGAAAGTGGTGATACCGTTATATCAAAGTTAGTCTATTGGATTGATCTTGTTTCTCCTAAAGGCGATACTCTAAAATCAATCTTTGATGATTCAATTGAAGAATATAGTAATAAAGTAATTCCCGAAATGTCTCTCGAAGCCCAATTGGAAATTGATACTTCTTATGTTAAAGGAAACTATAAGTTTATTTTTAACGTTAAAGATGATATTTCTAAACAAAAAAAATCAATTACCGCTAAGTTTGAATTAGAATAGAGAAATAATCTAACGCAGATTTTAATAGCTCTCAATAAATTTAAAAGTTAGCTTAGAGCTAATAACAAAATATTTTTTATTTGTAGGAAAAAGTTTAACAAATAATTTTGGAATTGGAATTTAAGAAACTTAATGTTTAACTTTCTTAAGTTATAACAAATGTTAAACCTTTTAGCAAAAATTAATAAAAAAGTAACATAAAAATATTCTTACATTACCAATGTGTTTATTCAGTTATTACAAATAAATACACAAAATACAGATATATTTTTAATCCCAAAACTTGACTTTTCATTTTTAATTCTTCGTTACAATCACTATTCTTCCATCAGTTTCTCATTAAAAACATAATCATTATAATTCACTTTATAGAAAACACTGAATATAGCTGGAAT
>PDPT01000046.1 GCA_002746605.1 Ignavibacteriota bacterium | reverse complement strand
TTTTACCGTTTCTGCTGTTACCGGTGTTTTTTCCCGAAGGTGAATGTTTTTCATAGCCAAGATGTTCTGTTAGTTCACTTTCTAGCATTTGTTCTAATGGGCTTACTATGAGTTTTTTTTATTGCTCCATCTTTACCCATTAGCTCTTAATATGTTTTTGCATCTTTTAGATCGGCTTTTAGTTGTTCGATGATTTCTTCGGTGATCTTCATTGTGTAATCTCCTTATTATGATTAAAGAAGTTGTTAATTATTATCGACTTTTGCAACATCGATTTCTTTAAGACTAAGCTGAGTGAAGCGCAGCGGAACTCAGCTTAGCCTTAATTCTTGCTTTAATCATTTACACAAATCTTTTTTCACGACCTATTGATCTCCTATTTTACTATTTCTTAAAAGTCGGTTCAATTTCATTGGGACTAACTACTCTAAGATTATCTTTATCAATTGAAAATAAAATATAAGTTGGAATAGAGAGTCCACATACTCTTAAATAGTCAACTTTACCCTCATATACTTTTTTGTTATAAGTAATTTTACTGGCGGGCCAAATTCTTTTTCCCTTAGTTTCTAAATGAATTAAATACATTGGATATATTTCAAACTTTTCTATTAGCGGTTTTATTTTCATTCTATAAGTAAATTCGAATGAGCTTTGGGGTTTCAAGAATTCGTTACTTATATCTATTGATTGTCCAGTTGATCTAAAAAAACCAAAACCTTCTCCGAGTCCGCAATCATGATCAAGATAATAATTTAGATTAGTAATCACAGTATCAGATACTAATTCATATAACTTGGTATCATTAGGTTTTGTATTGAGTTCTCGTGGTATATTTAAGAAAATCTCAACCATATACATATCCTCTTGAGTTGTATTTATCATGGTTTGTTTAATTTGAATATCAAGTAAAGAAGTATCTATCATATTTTTTTCTATTTTATATTCAGAGACAACATCTAAGCCAAGAAAGCTATTAGTGCCAAACTCTTTGATAAAAAGCTCTTCTCCCTTGCCTAAATTATTTGAGTAAGGAATATATATCCCATCATTAGCCCCTAATTTTAAATTATTCCAAAAATGACTTATTTTAGTACTTGTATCAGGTTTATTAGTAATATAATCGTTAGCCATATTGGGAATATAAAAATATTTTGAAAAATCTGTTGGAATAAAAGCATCTTTTCCATAAGCCGGTGAACGCATTGATTCTCTTGCTAATCCTTCAGGTGTTGGTGATTCTACATTAATGGTTAGTGAATCTTTAGTTCTGTTTACAATTAAAGTTTGGTGATAAATATCCACATTACCAAAACCTCCCAAAAGATGGTCTTTTTCTAATACATAAATAACACTTGTATCATCTTTAGGATCAGTTAAATCACAACTTACAAAGATTTCAAAGATCAAACTAAAGGTTATAATCATAAAAAAAGATTTTAGAAATATTTTCATGTTTGCCTCATTTTTTAATAATATAAGTAAATTATTTAGAATTCTATTTCACACAAAGCCACAAAAATAAGTTTTATGTTTAGAGTTTTTATTAATTATATATCTGTTAGTTAGAGAATAACGAACAATATTATGATTTATTTTAATTGTCGAAAATATTTGAGAAAACACAAAAAGGCTGGCAGCCTTTGGCAAGGCAAAAATTACAAGAAGAAACGGAGCAATATTTTTTATTACAAGCAACACAACTCCTATTTGGGTTTGTTAAAACTATAAAAATATTAACAATAAATTCCGAAATAAATTTAGAGCTGCAACAAAGCAATAATGCTTAATTAGCATATCTCAAATAATATGATTTTTTTTGATTTTCGCAAATAAAATTTTAATTGCAAAAACTTTCTCATTTAATTTAACATTTCTTTTTTATATTTTTCAACATATCAATTCAAATTGAACATTGAGGATAAAATGTTCCGCATAATTCCGGAAGGAATAAATTATAAAGAAAATGTTTTCTTAAAAAATGGAAAAGGCATCTTTCTTAAACCTGCAACAGAAAATGATAAAGGCAAAGTTTCTGATTTAATGAAACGTACTTCGCAAGATTCTTTGCGTATGCGTTTTATGGCAAGTGTTTCGCAAGTTTCCGAATCTGTAATAAATGATTTATGCGGTGGAGATTTCACCGATAAAGGTTGTCTGCTTGCTTGCGAAAATGATGAATATAATTCAAAAATTATCGGATTGGCAAATTACATTTCGATGGGGAACAACAAAACTGCCGAAGTTGCTTTTCTTGTGGAAGATGATTTCCAAGGTCTGGGAATTTCTACAATTCTTTTGGAAAGACTCGCCGGACTTGCATCTGCAAATGGAATAGTTGAGTTTGAAGCTGAAGTGCTTCCGGAAAATCAGGAAATGATTAATGTATTCAAAAGTTCAGGTTTCGATATTCATAAAGTTTGGAGTTCCGATACAATCCATATTGAATTTCCTCTAGATAATCCTTCTTCGCTATTTGGAGTTACAAATCTTAGAGAAAGAATTGCAACGGCGAATTCTTTAATTCCATTGCTTAGACCAAAATCAATTGCTGTTATAAGAGTTGAGAATGATAAATTGTCAATCGGCAATAAAATTTATCAAAACATTCTAAATGGAAACTTTAAAGGAGCTGTTTATCCGATAAATAAAGAACCGGGAACTGAAATAAAAATTCAAGAGCTTAAAGAAAAAATTGATTTATCAATAATTACTGTAAAATCCGAAGAAGTTTTTGAATGTGCAAGAGAATCAATAAATGCCGGAGCCAAAAGTATTGTAGTTGTTTCAGCGGGATTCTCGGAATCGGGACCGGAAGGAATTAAGCGGCAGAACGAACTTTTTAAACTTGTTCGCTCCAATGGTGTAAGACTTCTTGGACCAAACTGTCTTGGAATAATAAATTCCGATTCGGCTGTAAATTTAAATGCAAGTCTGTTACCGCAAATTGCTCCGCAAGGAAAAATAGGATTGTTTGCTCATTCGGCTGCACTCGGATTAGTAATTCTGAACTATGCAAAATCACTCGGACTTGGTTTTACAACATTTGTTTCGGCGGGCAATAGAGCTGATGTTTCAGGAAACGATTTTTTACAATATTGGGAAGAAGACCCGAATACAAAAGTTGTAATTCTCTATCTTGAAACTTTTGGGAATCCTCGCAAGTTTGTCCGTATCGCACGCAACATGAGTTATAAAAAACCTATACTCTGTGTGAAAAGTGCAAGCAGCATTACCGGACAAAAAACAATTGAGGCAAAGAGCGGAAATGTAGCTGCTGGAGTTTTGGAAACCGAAGCACTCTTCCGACAAACAGGAGTAATATTAGCTCCAACTCTTGAGGAATTATTTGATACGGCAATTGTTCTTGAGCATCAACCTTTGCCCGAAGGTAAGAGAGTCGGGATAATTACAAACTCGGCGGGAATGTTAACTATCTTTGCCGATAACTGCGAGCTAAACAATTTGGAACTTGATAAAGAATCTACGTTTAACCTTGGGGCTTTTGCAACTGCAAAGATGTATCAAGATGCTGCTGAAAATTTATTATTCAATGATTCGGTAGATTCGCTGCTCATTGGTTTTGCATCGGTCGATGATGATATTTCCGATAAAATTACAAACTCAATTAAACTTGCTGCTGAAAAATTAAAGACTGAAAAGAAAAAAGAAAAAACCGTTTTGCTTTGTCTGATGGGCTCCGCCGGAATAATTATTATACCCGAAGAAACAGAAAAAAATTATAAAACAAGAAATTTTCCTTCTTTCAGATTTCCTGAATCGGCTGTAAGAGCTTTAAGCAGAATTGTAGCTTACACGGAGTTTAAAAAGAAACCGCAAGGTAAGTTAATTTGGTATAATGATGTAAAAGCCGAAAATGCAAGAAAAATTGTTAAAAGCATTTTAGAAAAAAGTAAACTTAAAGAAAGTGTAATAAATTTATCAGATGAAGAAGCATCTAAAATAATTTTTTGTTTTGGTATTGAACTAAACAAAAATAAAGAAGAAAATCTAAACATTAAAATAGAAGTGAAAAATGTTCCGCTGTTTGGTCCTGTAATTGAATTACAACTTACAGGTACCAAGAGAATTGTGAGAATTACTCCTCTTACGGAAAATGATTTGGACGAAATTTTTGAACAAATAAAATTAAAAAATACTGATAGTATAAAAGAAACGCTCGGAAGAATTTCACAAATGATTGAAGAGTTACCTTGGCTGCATTCATTAAAATTAAAAATTCATCCATGTGAAAAGATAATTGTTTTAAATGAGATGAAAATTGCTTTGAATTTAAATAGTAATAATCGCCCTACATATTAACAACAGGAAATAGTTATGTTAATAAAAGAGATAATGCATAAAAATCCGATTATAATTAATCAAGATGTTACATTAAAATCTGCCTACGGACTGATGCAAAAAAATAATTTAAGGCATCTACCTGTAACGGAAAATGATGTTTTAGTTGGAATAGTTACGGATAGAGATATAAGATTATCAACAAGTAAGCTTGCTGAGAATCAGATAGACCCAAATGATGCTGTATCAAAGATAATGACTTCGCCCGTAGAAACAACAAGACCTTCGGAACCGATTGAAGTTGCCGCTCAAATAATGAGAGAGTTAAAAATTGGATGTATGCCTGTTATGGATAAATCAAAAATAGTTGGTATTGTAACAGGCGTTGATATGCTGGAAGCTATGCTAAAGCTAGCAGGAGTTCATTCACCTTCCGGACGTTTAGATGTACGCTTAAAAGATCGTACAGGTGAAATTGCAAGGCTAACAAAAATAATTGCCGAAAAAAATGTAAGCATTCATTCTATTTTGAGTTATCAAGAAGAAAACGGAAAACTAAGAGTGGCATTAAGAATTTCAACAATGGATATAAGGCAACTTGCCCAAGCTATATGCAGTGCC
This sequence comes from Ignavibacteriota bacterium, assembly GCA_002746605.1. GTDB lineage: Bacteria > Bacteroidota > Ignavibacteria > Ignavibacteriales > Melioribacteraceae. Next base: position 57,390 of record PDPT01000046.1, on the reverse strand, counting down.
GGTTTTGAAATTATTTGGCCTCCCAAAATATCATGTGTAGAATAGTATATCATCCAAAATATAGTTTGTACAATCTTGGAGAAACACATCCGTTTAGTCCGCTGCGAGTGCAAATGCTTATAGAACTTTTGAAAGAATGGGACCTTCTAAAAGAGTTTGACAAACCCGAAGTTGTTCAACCCGAAAAACTCGAAATCATTCATAATAAAGATTATATTGAAACTATTGAGTCTTTAAGCAATGGTGTATCTATAAATGATTTTGAAAAGTACGGATTAGGAACTTCGGATAATCCGATTGTAAAAAATATGGCAGAAGGGGCAAGATATCAATGCGGTGGAACTTTGTTAGGAGCTAAAATGATTGCAACAGGTAAGACTAAAAAAGTATTACAGCTTGGCGGCGGTTTTCATCATGGGCATTATAATCAAGCAGCAGGATTCTGTCTCTACAATGATTTATCACTTGCCATTAAAGAATTAACTAACAAAGGATTATACGTTGCTTACTTAGATATTGATGTTCACCACGGAGATGGTGTGCAAGAAATGTTTTATAAGGATGATAAAGTAATGACAATCTCCGTTCATGAATCGGGTGAATATCTTTTCCCGGGTAAAGGCTGGATTCATGAACTCGGACAAGGAAGCGGGAGATCATTAAATCTTAATATCCCGTTGGAACCGTTTTCTGAAATAGATTCTTACGAATTAGTTCTTGATAAAGTTATAGAATCGGCATTATCATGGTTCAGATCTGATGTGTTGATTGTACAAGCCGGAGCTGATGCTCATTTTTCCGATCCGCTTGCAGATAATCTTTTAACTACCTATGATTATGAAAAAATTTTTCAAAAATTAATTTCAATCGGTGATAAATTTTGTAAAGGAAATATTATGTTCACACTTGGCGGTGGTTATTCCCCGACTGCCACTCCAAGAATTTGGGTAATACTTTATCTGCTTATTAACAATCTGGAAATACCAAAGGAATTGCCTGTAAATTGGAAGAACAAATGGGAAAAAATACTTAACTTAACTTTCCCAAACACTTTACACGATCCCTTACCTGCCTTTGATAAAATACCAAGGCATGATGAGATTTTAAGTTATAACGAAGATACAATTAGAAGATTAATGGATTCGGTCTCTCAATATTGGATTTGAGAGTGTTAATGTGAAACGAAAAATGATAGACCATAAATGTTTTTAACAACTTCTTTTTATTTGCCTTTTATGTCTTCACTATTATTATTAACTTAATTATCAAAACTAAATCTACAGGTGAAAATGGAATTAAAAGATAAAATTATTTTAGTTACCGGCGGTTCGTTGGGAATTGGATTTGCAACAGCAAAAAAACTAATTGATAAAGGTGCAAAAGTTATTATTACTGCAAGAAATCAAGAGAGATTAGATAAATCTGCCAAAGAAATCGGAGCAATCCCGTATGCTTCTGATGTTTCTAAAGAAGGTGATGTTATAAAAGTTTTTCAATGGATAAAGAAAGAATTTGGCGGGTTGGATGCTTTAATAAATAATGCCGGTTATGGATATTTTGCTCCATTAGAAAATATTGATGAGAAAAAATTTCAAGATGTGTTACAAACAAATGTAATAGGAGCAGCACTTGCAGCGAGAGAATCAGCCAAAATATTTAAAGAGCAAAACAAAGGTGCTATTGTAAATATTGCTTCGACCGCTGCTCTAAAAGGTTTCGAAAACGGAACTGCTTACGTTGCAACCAAATTTGCTTTACGTGGCATGACTGAATGCTGGAGAACTGAATTAAGAAGACACAATGTAAGAGTAATTTTAATAAATCCATCGCAAGTGCAAACAGAATTTGCCGTAACTGCCGGATTTGATAGAGGCGAAATAAACCCGACTCTAATTACAGCCGATGATATTGCACATACTGTAGTTAGTGCTCTCGAAATGAATGACAGATGTTTTATTACGGAATTAACCGTTTTTGCAACTAACCCAAGATAGGATATAAAATGAATGAAGAATACAAAAGATTAGCCGGTGAAGCAGCAATTAAAGAAATTGAATCCGGAATGGTTGTCGGGCTTGGAACAGGCAGTACCGTTTTTTACTTTGTACAAAAATTAGCTGAAGAAATAAGAACAAAAAATCTTTTGGATATCAAAGCAATTTCCAGTTCAATACAAACTGAAAAACTTGCAAACAAACTCGATATTCCGCTTGTAACTTTTCAAGAAGTACAAGAAATAGATGTTACGGTTGATGGTGCAGACGAAATAGATAAATACTTAAATTTAATTAAAGGAGGCGGTGCAGCCCATCTTCGTGAAAAAATTCTTGCTCAAGCGAGTAAAAAATTTATTGTTGTTGCAGACGAATCAAAAGTTTCCCAAAAACTTGGAGAAAAATGGGCAGTACCTATTGAAGTGATAAAATTTGCTTATCCGATAATCGAAAATTATATTGAATCGCTAAATGGTAAACCCGATATTCGCTTATACGATAACGGAACTCCTGTAATAACTGATGAAGATAACTATGTAATTGATGCAAATTTCGGAATAATTCAAAATCCGTTTGAACTCGCGGAAAAATTGGAAAGTAAAGCAGGGATAATAGAACATGGACTTTTCCTTCACATGGCAGATAAAATTATTGTTGGAAGTAATGATGGAATTAAGGTTATGGAAAGATAAGTCTAAAAAAATTAGAAACCAAAAATTTTTAGTATTATTTTAAGAATACAATAGTTTTAATTCTATAATTTTATAGAGCGTAAGTACAATAATTAAAACTTTGTAGAAAGCAAACAATTTTTCGTCTTTCCATAATTTTATCGGATTCTAAGTTATACTGATGTTTGTTTTGATTTGATCCGGATTGCTTACAACCTAACTTTGTGTTTATCATAAACAAAGGAACTAATCACAAAGCATTTAATAGCTTTGTTTCAAGTTTTTTATTATGTTTTGTACAATAAAACTAACTATATTCATCACAAAAGAAATTCCACAATAATTTTATAATCAAAATTCCTAATCAGCGAAATAACTCTTTATTTTGTATTTTTGAAGTCCAAATTTTAGAAAGATAAAAATGAAACAAAATAACATAGAAATAATGGCTCCGGTCGGTTCTTGGGAGTCATTAAGTGCTGCAATAAAAGCAGGTTGCAATTCAATTTACTTTGGTGTTGAGCAATTGAATATGCGAGCACGTTCATCAATAAATTTTACCATAGAAGACCTTAAAAAAATTGCATCAATTTGTAAAGAAAACAAAATTAAATCTTACATAACTCTAAACACAACTCTATATGATCACGATATAAATTTGATGAAGAATATTATAGATAATGCAAAAGGAAGTGGCATAGATGCTGTTATTGTTTCCGATCATGCGGCAATGAATTATGCAAAAAAAATTGGTTATCCGGTTCACATTTCTACTCAATCAAATATCAGTAATATAGAAACAGTTGAGTTCTATGCCGATTATGCAGATGTAATGGTAATGGCTCGTGAATTAAGTCTTCAGCAAGTAGGAAATATCGCAAGAGAAATTGAAAGAAGAAATATTATCGGACCTTCGGGGGAAAAAATAGAAGTAGAAGTTTTTGCTCACGGGGCACTTTGCATGGCTGTTTCGGGGAAGTGTTATTTAAGTTTACATTCTCACAATTCATCGGCAAACAGAGGAGCCTGCATTCAAAATTGTAGAAGAGAATATACGGTAATAGATAAAGAAGAGGGAATTGAACTCGATATAGATAACGAATATATAATGAGTGCCAAAGATCTTGCTACAATTGATTTTCTTGATAAAGTTTTAGATGCCGGAGTAAAAGTTCTAAAAATAGAAGGACGTGGAAGATCAGCCGATTATGTTTATACAACCGTTAAATGTTACAGAGAAGCTGTGGATTCAATATTTGAAGAAACTTATACACAAGATAAAATTAAAAAATGGAAAACCGAACTTGCAAAGGTTTACAATAAAGGATTTTGGGACGGTTACTATCTCGGCAGAAAAATGGGTGAGTGGAGTAATTCTTATGGTTCACAAGCAACTACAAAGAAAATTCTTATAGGTAAGGGCATTAAATATTTTAACAAGGTTAAAGTCGGTGAGTTTCTTTTGGAAAGTCATTCCTTAAAAAAAGGTGATAAAATTTTAATAACCGGACCAACAACCGGAGTACTAGAAACTTTCGCTGAAGAGATAAGAGTTGATGATAAACCCGTAGAGGAAGTAAACAAAGGAGAACATTTTTCTATTCGTATTGAAAAGACCATCAGACCATCAGATAAAATTTATAAAGTTGTTGATGCTCAATGATTTCAATAACATATTTCAGAAGTAAATGTATTGGCTGCAACGGTTGTGTAGAAGCTGACCCGAACAGATGGCGAGTTTCAAAAAAAGATGGTAAGAGTAATCTTATTGATGGAAAAGAGAAAAAGGGAATTTATACGGCAAAAGTAGGATATGACGAATTGGAAAATCTGGAAGCTGCATCGAAAAATTGTCCGGCGAAAATTATAAAGTTTAATGTTAAGAAATGAATATAAGGACAAATACAAAACGAAACAGTAAAGAGGCAATAGTTAAAACTTAAACGGAAGAAATGAACTAACCTATTAACTTTGATGGAGAAACGAGAGAGTTAACAATGCAACAAAAAGTTATAAAAAAACAAAACAATTCTAAAATGTGTTTCGTATGCGGAATGAGTAATGAGCTCGGGCTGAAAGCATCTTTCTACGAAATGAAGAACGGTGAACTTGTAGCAACATTTACACCGAAAGATATTCATCAAAGTTATCCGGGAAGATTGCACGGAGGAATAGCTTCGACGATATTAGATGAAGCAATCGGTAGAGCAATAATGATAAAAGACAAAGAAATTTGGGGTGTAACTTTGGAGCTTAATGTAAAATTCAAAAAGCCTGTTCCTTACAACGAAGAATTAAAAGTTATTTGTAAAATTACCAAGGAAACATCACGCACTTTTGAGGGTGAAGGCAGAATTGTGCTTCCGAACGGAGATGTTGCAGTAACAGCCGAAGGAAAATACTTCAAAATGCACATTAGCAAAATCACAGATGTCGATTTTTCAAAAGATCAATGGTTTCATGTAGAAGATAATAATGTACCGGAATCTTTTGATATCTAAATTCGTTAACAATTTCATAATTACATTTAAACGTTTTTAAGTCTCGGTGCTGCTTTGTACGCAGACCGGAAAGTTTGCATTACGTTCTCAAGATGGAATACTGTCATCTAATGTCTTTCATCTATGTTAGGGCATTATCATTTTCATTGAATAGAGCTTAAAATTTGTTATTTTTCCAATTAAATTATTAGAGAATATGAAGAAAGTTTTAATCATTTTTATTTTATGGTTTGCTGTTTTACATGGGCAAGTTGCAATTAAAAGCCTTAAAACTTATACGAGTAGAAGCGAGACTGAACTTCCTGTTCTGCAAATGAATTCTAACAATAAATTAAATATATATTTTGAAGTTGAAGCTGAAACACAACCGTCATTCAATATAATTTTTAAATTTTGTGACGCTGAATGGCAGCCTTATGATAACAATTTATTAACTGAAGTAGGGTCAACGATTTTCTATAATGTTGATGTTCAACCGCTTCCTTTTGAGATTCATGGTGCCAATTATTTTGTAAATGAAACTTTCCCAACTAAAAACATTAAGTTTAATGTAACTGGTAAGTGGATGTTTTTTATTACAGATAAATTTGATGATAATCTTATTTATGATTATGGAAAGTTTTTTGTAGTTGGAAATAAAGTTAAGCTGAATTTTGAAATTGATGAAAAAAGAAGAGAAGGCAGTATTTCAGATAACAATGCTAGAGATAGAGTTATAAATTTTGAAGTTAATTTTGCAATACCGTATTTTTTAGATCCTTTTAGAATTGAGCACATAGAAATTATCAAAAACAACGAATTGAATAATCCCATAATTTTAGATAAAGATGTTTATTCACAAAACAGAGCTTTTCGTTGGGATGCCGGAAAATATTTTTCATTCATTATTAAAGATGTAGAACCCGGCAGCGAATACAGACAAATAGATACAAGATCTGAAAATCGCTATCCGTTTCCTAAAACCAAAGCCAGGTTTAGTGGAATTGAATATTCGGAATTTTACAAACAAAATAAAAAAGATTTGAACGGTGGTTTTCTGCTGATGGATAATAAGAATATTGAAGCGGATTACTTAGAAACAAAATTTGAGTTTAAACCACATAAAGAAATTAAAAATGATATTTTTATTGTTGGTTCATTTACTAATTGGGAAGTTTTGCCTCGATTCAAATTAAAGAAAAGAAACGATATTTATACTATAAATATTGAACTAAAACGGGGAAAATACGATTACCAATATGTAACCGGCAATATTAAAGATGAAAAAGTTGTTAACATAGACTGGCGAATTTTTGAAGGAAACTTTTGGGATACGGAAAATATTTATTCTATATTTTTATTTTATAAATCTCCTATAAATGGGGAGTATGATGAAATTATTGGTTACAAGCAAATTGTGAGATAAAATGGAAAAATTAAAAATTGGTATTATTGGTACCGGACACTTAGGCAAAATTCATACAAAACTTGCCAAAGAATTAAGCCGAACCGAATTAGTTGGTGTTTTTGATATTCAAAAAGAAGCTGCTAAAAAAGCTGCTGAAGAAAACAACACAAAATTTTTTGAAGATTTGAACGAATTTCTAAACAGTATCGATGCCGTTTCGATAGCTGCCACAACAAGTTCACATTACGATTTAATAAAACAAGCGTTCGAAAAAGATGTTCATGTTTTTGTAGAAAAACCTATTACAACAACAATTGAACAAGCTGAAGAAGTTGTTAAAATATCAAATAATAAAAAACTTAAACTTCAAGTAGGACATATAGAAAGGTTTAATCCTGCACTTTTAAGTTTAGAAAAGTATGTGTTAGAACCAAAATTTATTCAAACCGATAGACTTGCACAGTTCAATCCGAGAGGAACCGATGTTGCAGTTGTCTTAGACTTAATGATTCACGATATTGATATTATTTTAAGTTTAATAAAAAGTGAAGTTAAGGAAGTTAGAGCCAGCGGTGTAGCTGTTGTTTCTGATAGTTTAGATATTGCAAATGCAAGACTTGAGTTTGAAAACGGTGCGGTTGCTAATGTTACTGCAAGCAGAATTTCTCAAAAGAAAATGAGAAAAATGAGAATGTTTCAGAAAGATGCTTATATTTCTGTAGATTTTAATTCAGGTGTTTCGGAAGTATTTAGACTAATTGCTCCTGCAGAGATGAGCGAACATCATTTCCTATCATTCGGTGAAATTGGTGTTGGCGATAAGAAGAAATCCGTAGTTTATGAACAACCTGAAGTTAAAGAAGTAAATGCTCTAAAACATGAATTGCAATTATTTGCTGATTCTGTTATCGATGATAAAAAACCGGTAGTAAGCGGTGAGGATGGTTTGCGAGCCTTAAAAGTAGCTCAAATAATTTTAAAAAAAATAGAGGATACAAAATTAAAGTGAAAAGAAAAAATTTAATGTTTATAGTTTTGTTAACATTCATATTGAGTTCGTGCAGTACTTTCAACTCTATAATGAGCTTATCAAAGTTACAATTTAAGCTTGGAAATGTAAGTAATTTCAAAGTTTCAAATATTTCTGTAAGTAACAAAACAAAGTTGAGTGATTTTAAAAGTACCGATATTTTAAAATTAACTTCGGATTTAATTTCCGGTAAATTTTCGGTTACATTTGTAGTTAATGTAATTGCAAAAAATCCTAATAAAAATTCAAATGCATCTTTAACTAATATAACTCTCGATGATTTTCCTTGGACCTTATATATAGATGGCAAGAAAACAATTTCAGGTAAATTATCAAATCCTGTTAATGTGCCTGCCGTAAAAAGTTCAACTGTAATCCCATTGGAAATGAGTCTGAATCTATTGGACTTTTTTAAAGGTAAGGGATTAAATAATTTAATAAAATTAGCTTTAAGTCTTGGAGGCAAAAACGGAAGTTCATCTAACTTAAAACTTGTGGCAAAACCTATTCTCGGTACACCGATTGGAAAACTATCATATCCGAAACCAATAACAATTCTTGATAAATCATTTACGAACGGGAGATAAAAATGGAAAAGAAAAATTCAATAGGAGTTGACCTTGGCGGTACAAAAGTTAAATTTGGTATTGTTACACAAGAAGGTGAAGTATTAAAAGAATTGGTACTTCCTACGCTTGCAAACGAAGGAGTAGATAAATCTCTTAATCAGATTAAAAAAGGGATAAGAGAGTTATTAGAAGAATCTGACCGTTCCACTATACTTGGAATTGGAATCGGTGCACCTGGGGTTGTTTGTCTGAAACAAGGAACAGTAGAAAATCCACCTAACCTTTGTGGTTGGGACAGAGTTCATCTCGGTAAAATTATGCAAGATGAATTTTCACTTCCTGTTTTTGTTGAAAATGATGCAAATGCCGCTGCTATTGGTGAACTCATTTACGGCAATGCAAAGGATGTAGAAAGTTTTATAATGGTTACCCTGGGTACGGGTGTTGGCGGTGGAATAATTTACAAAAGAAAATTATTTAGAGGTGATACCGGAGCTGCAGGAGAAATCGGGCATATCACAATAGATAGTAACGGACCCAAATGTAAGTGTGGTTCTTACGGATGCTTGGAAACTTATCTTGGTAATAATTATATAATTGAAAATGTAAGAAAAGAACTAAAAAATAATAAAGAAAGTCTTATCTATAAATTAACCGATAATAATTTAAGTAATCTTACTCCTAAGATTATTCATGAAGCGGCACTTCTGAAAGATAATTTTTCAAAAAAAGTAATTGAAAGATTAGGTGAAACTTTGGGATATGGTTTAGCTTCGATAGTTAATGTTTTTGATATAACGAATATTGTTATCGGAGGTGGTGTTGCAGGCTTTGGAGAACCGCTGTTAAAAGCTACGGAAGAATCAATTAAATCCAGAGTTCTAAAATCTTTAAGCGACAGAGTAAAAGTAATAAAATCAAGCTTGGGAAATAAAGCAGGAACCGAAGGAGCTGCATCTTTAGTATTTTATTCATAACCATGAAATTTTTAAATATTATAATATTTAATTTTAAGTTATAATGAAGTCGATAAAGATTTTTAATTAAAATGAAAAACATTATTCTAATTTTGCTTCTGGGATTTATTGTACTTAATGCGCAAGAAAATAATTTGGATTCCTTGCAAACCAATGCTGTATTACAAGATTCTTCGTTAATATCTATTTCCGATTCAACAAAAAAAAAGAATAATGACATAGATGCGGTTGTTGTTAGTACTGCAAAAGATTCTATATGCTTCGATCTGAAAAATAAAAAAATGTATATCTACGGAAATGGTGAGCTTAAATACAAACAAACTGATTTAACCGGCGGAAAGATAAGTGTAAATTTCAAAACGAGTGATTTAGAGTCAGAGGGTGTAATAAGAAAGAATGATACAACTAATGTTGATGAATTGGTTGAAACTCCTAAATTAACCGAAGCCGGCGAAAATTACGAAGGTACAAGTTTAAAGTATAATTTTAAAACACAAAGAGGATTTATTTCCGCTGCCAAAAATAAAAAGCAAGATCAAAGATACGAGGGAAGTGCGGTAAAGAAAGTAAACAAAAATACTTTCTTTATCAAAGATGGTCTTTATACAACCTGCAAAAGCGATACACCCCATACGCATTTTACAGCTAAAGAAATGAAAGTGATTCAAAAAGATAAGATTTTTGCTAAATGGATTTTTATGTATATCGGTGGTGTCCCTTTGCCAATCCCTATTCCTTTTGCTGTTTTTCCAATTCAAAAAGGAAGGCGTTCGGGAATAATTGCCCCAACTTACGGAGAGATAAATAATAGAGGACACTACTTTAAACATTTCGGTTATTTTTTCGCAATTAGTAATTATTTAGATTTAACCTTAACCGGTGATTATTATACGCGTGGAGGCTGGCGGGCTTATGGGAGAATAAGATATGCAAAACGATATGATTTTAACGGCAGCATTAACGGAAGTTATTCAAAAATTTTAATCGGTGAAGATAACGATCCTACATTTGCAAAAACAACCGATTGGAATCTTAATGTTAATCATAATCAAACTTTTACTCCGACTCTTAGACTAGATGTTAGTCTTAATTTTCAATCAAGTACTTACTTGCGAAATACAAGTACAAACTACAATGATTTGTTAACTAAAGCAATTACTTCAAATGCTACATTATCGAAACGGTGGGAAGAATCGGGCAACTCGCTTACAATTAACTATAGCCGGACTCAAATTCTAGATTCGGTTAACATAAAAGAAGTTTTACCTAATATAAATTTTAATAAGTCAAGGTTTTATCCGTTCAAAACATCAGAGTCTTCAAGAAATGAAAGTTGGTATGAAAAAATTGGAATGAATTATAGTGCACAGATTAAAAATAATAGAACCAATCTTAATGGCAAGGTAACAAACCGAGCCGGAGCGAGACATAATATTAGTATGAATGTATCGCCTCAAATAGGTTATTTTAATATCTCGCCCAGTCTTAGTTATGTTGAAAAATGGTATAATAAAAAAACAAAAAGAGTTTTAAGTAGTGTTCAAGAATCTAATTCTTTAGCAGCTTTACATGCTTTAAAGAACTCGATGGCAGTAAATAGTTATACTGAAAAAGATGTTGACGATTTTAATATAATAAGAACATTTAATTTTGGTGTATCTGCATCTACAAAATTGTATGGAATGATGCAGCCCGAAATCTTTGGTATCCAAGCATTTAGGCACACACTAACTCCTAGAGTTTCCTATAATTACCATCCTGATTTCTCGGGGAAGAAATGGGGTTATTATGAAAGCTATATCAATGAAGATGGAATTGAAGAATGGTACGATCCTTACGGCAAAGAAATTTATGGTGGAGCAGGTTCTGGCGAAAGTCAGAGTCTCTCTTTTGCTTTAGGAAATGTTTTCGAAATGAAAACTATGAAAGATCCCACGGATACAACTTCAAAATCAAAAAAGATTACATTGCTTAACTTGGACTTATCCACGGGTTATAATTTTGCTGCTGAGAAAAATAAATTATCGGATTTAAGAATTAACTACAGAACGAATATCGGACAATTACTTAACTTCTCGGGAAGTTCATCCTATACGTTTTATAACTTTGATAATAATGGAAGAACCAATACATATCTTGCCAGCTTGAAAAAAGGATTATTTAGAATTACTAATTTTAACTTTTCGATAAGCACATCACTTTCCGCAGAAAAAATTATGGGTGAAGAAAGAACAGGGAAAAAGAAAGAAGATAAAGAAGAATTTAAGGCACTCAAAAAAGATGATTATCAAAATGTTAATGACTATAATGATGAAGACGTTGATTTTTCCATACCCTGGAATTTGAGTTTGAGTTACAGATATAATTTTAGCAAACCAACAAATAAAGAAGGAAATTTAAGAACAAATTTAGGACTAAATCTAGGGTTTAATCTTGCCAAGAATTGGAAAATAAGTGTTAATGGTAATTACGATTTTCAGAATGATGAATTCTCCGCACCACAAGTATCAATATTTAGAGACTTAGAGTGCTGGGAAATGAATTTTAGTTGGAATCCTCTTGGAAGATATTCCGGTTTTAGATTTGAAATAAGAATGAAAGCACCGGAACTACGCGATGTAAAAGTAACAAGAAGAGGAGGTGTTTACAATCGCTAATACTAAATAAAAATGTAAAATATTTAGAGTATAAATTTTTAATAAAAATAGAAAACAAAATCTTTTATGCGACTAAGATTAAAACTGAAAATTTTAAATTGTAATAAATTAAATATAAATTATTACTATCCATTATCCGCTGCAATATATAAGTTATTACAATTCGGTTCGCCCGAGTTTTCCGAGTTTCTTCATGAAATAGGTTTCAGCTATGCAACCAAAACTTATAAATTATTTACCTTTGCTTTAAGATTTAAAGAATTTAGAGCCAAATACAATGTAATAACTTTGTTTGATAAAAAAGTTGATCTTTATATAAGTTCACCGTTAATCAATGATTTTATTAAAAATTTTGTTATAGGTTCGTTTCAAGAACAGCAGATAGAAATAAGTTCAGATGGAATAAAAACTACATTCATTATTGAACAAATGGAAACATTGCCAGAACCGCAGTTTAGAGAAAGAACAAAATTTATTATGTACTCGCCACTTGTTCTTTCAAAAAATATAAACTATTATAATTATCACGAACAGTACTATTTAAGATATTATGACTCTATGCAAGAAATCAATAGGATTTTTAATATAAACTTAAAGAATAAATACAGACTTATTTATGGAAAAGATTATTCCGGTGAAGATATTAAGTTAGAGTGGGATAATAGCTATATTGAAAGAATGGAAATAAAGCAAAAAAGAGTTACAAAAAAAATTAGGTTAAGAAGCTATACTAAAGAAAACAAAAAAGTTAATGTTGATGTAATTGGTAATCAGCTGCCTTTTTTCTTAACGGGCAATCACGAATTGATAAAGGTAGGATATGATTCCGGTTACGGAGAAAAAAACAGCAGTTTGGGTTGCGGATTAGCAGAAGTAGTAAAGTAATAGTTTAACCCTAATTCGTATTTCGCTTTGGTAGACTGAAAATATAGTTTGATTCTATGCAATATGTTCTGACGTTAAAGTCTGTTATACTAAATAAATTTTTTTCAAAACAAGGTATTAGAAACTAATACTTAAATTAGAAAATAATAAAACAATTTAAATTTTAATAAAATAATTAGTATTATTATTTTAGAGTTTAGTAATGTAACTAAGTCGGCGAAGCTGCAAGAAAAATTATTGAAATAAAAATTTTTGTTAGAACAATTTAGGAGGTGAGACGTGATAAGAGAAATTCTAAATTTTATTAAGTTGATAGAAAAAAATGATTTAGATTACTTTACTGCTAATTTAAATCCTACCCCGGGACTTCATATTTTCTTACAGCTAAGTGAACAAGGGAAAGTTATTGAAAACAGTTATGATAGCTATGTTTTTAAGAAAAATGGCATTGCGTTTAAGTATGATAAAGAGGGTAATGAAATTCTAGTAGACTGTACTATAGATTTCGCTAAATTAGAATATTATTCAAGTCCTGTTAGTATGAACAAAGCAATTGATATAAAAAAGCAAATTCATTCAACCTCACCTTATATCATATGGTTCAAAAAAGAGAAATATTCTAATACTAAAGATAGAATTAAGGAATATTATCAAAAGGTAATGGAGTATTCCAACTCACAAGAAATTGAGCAAATAAATTTAGTTGAAGAATTTGTTCAAAATAAATTATTTATGAAAATCAAAGACGATATTAACTATGAAAAAATTAAAGCGAAAGATTATATAAAAGTTTATTTTGATGTACCATTGAATAATATTATCACGGTACAAAATAATTATCTGAAAGAAAAATTATTTGTCAGTAATAATTTTAACATCAGTTCTAATACTAAAGAAACTTTTGGTTTAAGTGGTTTTTTAAATGGGGCAAATGTTAAAAAAAAATTTATTCAACATCAAACTGCTAATTATCTTGTAAATAATAGAATTGATACTAAACAGGCTGTTGCTCTTTATAAGTTTGAAAAATTACTTAAGAGTAAACCTAGAAAACTTCCTAATCCACTTCCAATTTTTATTGAAAGAGAAGAATTAAATAATCAAGTATTGCGCTTGTATGGTACTAAAGGTATAAAGAGATTTCAAGCTATTATTAGAGATCTTTATGAAAATAAATCTGATGATTTGACAAATTACTATTTATTTAATTGGAGTAATACCAAGAATGGTTTAGTTATAAATGATATTGATTTTGTCTCATCTTTTAAATATAAAATTCATAATTTGAAACTTCAAAATGTTATGAAATTAGAAAATGTTTTAAGTAAATCTATAGAGAATGTTTTCCAATTTGAACTTGAAATACTTCAGCCAATCTTTAATAATTCTCTAATAGTTAAAACTAAAAAAGGTGATTTCCTTTTTAAATACTTCGATGAAATTGATTATAAGTTCTGTTCAAAAACAACTTACTTAAATATTATGAATTATCGTTTAAACTTTTATAATTTTATTTATAAATCAAAAAAAGAAGCGGTAACAAAAATAATATTTTACAGGATATTGATATCAGAAATTTTAAATGAAATAAAGAATAGTGAATTTAACAAGACATGGGAGATAAAAGAAAAATTAAATATCTTATTTTCAATAAATCAATTTTTTGATAAAACTAATAAAAATTTTGGAGGAATTAATATGGCTTCACAAATACCAAAATATTTATCACAACTTCGTGAAATTATAAGTAACGAAGAAAAACATTTACCAGATGATGATTACCTTTTTGCTTTTGCGGCAGGACAATTAATATATTATATTATTTATCAAAGCCAAGCAGCAAATAAAACGCATGCATTATTAGAACCTTACATTTCTAAAACTGAACCAAAACAATTTAAAACTGTAATTACAAGGGGAATTGAACAGTATAAGCATTCACTTAATTTCGGACATATAAAACTGGAAAAACTTGTAAGCGAAGTTTTAGGCTATGAAAGTAAGATAGAACTAAAAAAACTTCAACCTGTAATTCTTGCAGGGTATTTTTCAAATTCATTACTGCTAGAAAAAAAACAATCAAATTAATTAGGAGATAAAATGGAAAATAAAGAGTTTAAAAACAGAGTTTATGGAGCTGTTATACTTAAGTCAATCAATTCAAACTTTAATGCCGATTTTACACATCATCCAAGAACACTGCCGGACGGAGTAGTTTACTCTACAGATAAAGCTTTAAAGTATACTATTAAAGATTATTTTAGAAAGATAAATAATAAACAAAAGTTATTTTATATTAAACGGTTCAATAATAATCTTAATCCTCTAACCTTAGATGAAACATATGTTGAATTATTTGGTGATTTTCCTGAAAACAAGAATACTAAGGATGATAAGGAGGAGATCATGAAAAAAGAGGTACTAAGAAACCTTTTAACATGCCTTGACGTACGCTTATTTGGAGCAACTTTCGCAGGAAAAACTAATATTTCTCTACATGGTCCTGTCCAGATTAACCATGGTATAAATAAATTCCCTGAAAATGATATTTATACTGAAGATATTCTTTCTCCATTTAGAAATCCAGGTAAAGAAGGTGCGAATGAGAAAGGAATGTCTACTATAGGTAATCAGACTAACTTAAAAGAAGGATATTATGTTTTTCATTTCTCAATTAACCCCAAAAATACAGAAGAGTTCTATGAAATGTTAAATACTAAAAAAAATGATAATGAGAAAATGTTTTTATCAGATAATGATATTAAACTCTTTAAAAATGCACTTAATAAAAGTGTAACTGTATTAGATTCCTCAAGAAAAATAGGCACCGAGAATGAAGCTACTATTTGGATAAAATTAATTGAAAATTCAATAAAAATAATTCCTAGTTTAACCGAGCTAATAGCAGTTGAGAAAAAAAATAATAAAATTCAAATTGATGTAGAAGATGTTTACAAAATCATTAAGTCTTTAAAAGAAGATATTGAAGTAGTAGAGATTTTCTATAATCCAATCACTACAAAAATAATTGGATTGAGTAATTGTAATAGAATTAAATTAAAAAATATAATAACTGATGAAGAGATTACATCATGAACATTAAAATAATTTCGGTTGATCTCAAAGCCCAATTTGGTTTTCTAAAAAAAATAGATACGAATGCCGGAATATATTTTACTTATAATATTCTGCATAGACCTGCCATTTTAGGAATACTTGGTGCTATAGCTGGTTATAAAGGCATTTACCAAGCTTATCCAAAACCAGTAAAAGCTTCGGAATATTGGAAAAAATTAGAAAAAATTAAAATGGGTGTCCAACCCTTGAATTACAAAGATGGGTTGTTTGATAAAACTATTGTTCAATATAATAATAGTGTTGGGTATGCAAATACAGATGGCAATTTAATTATAAAAGAACAGATACTTATAGCTCCGAGTTATAAAGTATATTTAAAGTTAGATTTAGATGATATTATTAATTATAGTTTGTATGAAAAATTGAAAAACAAAAATGCAATTTTTATTCCTTACCTTGGTAAAAATGATTTTCAACTGTGGTGGGATAATTTTGAAGAATTTGAAATATTTGAAGAATTTTTCAATCCTAATAATAATTTTAAATTATCGACAATCTTTTTTAAGAAGAAATCAAATATATTAAATGAGCACAGATTAAAGCAATCAGATAGTTTTGGTTTCTTGAATGGATTTAGTTCTGAAAATGAATCTAAAACATTTGTTTTTTTTGAACGTCTGCCCATAGGTTATAACAATATTACGGGGAATTATAATTTTCAGAATTTTATTTTTACTAACTGGCTCTTTAAACCATCTTTTGATTTGGATGGGCTTTATAAAGTTGGAGATAATAAACAAATTATTCAATTATTTTGATTATGAAAAGTTTTGAGACTATAATTGGACAAGAAGAATTTAGACTAGAAAATATATTAAATAATAGTGAAAAATATTTTGCCCACAGAAGAGATGAGCCGTTAAAGTATGAAACACTTGCTGAGCATTTACAATTGACATTAAAATATTTTTTAAAGTTAGTTATGAATAATAAACTAGAAGAAATAATAGATTATCAAATTTGTGATTTAGTAGAGAGCCAAGGTTTTGGTAAAGATAAAATTCTTGCAGAATTTATTAAAGAACAATTTGTAACTGCAATATACTTTCATGATTTTGGTAAGGTTAATGAGAATTTTCAGATTAAAAAATGAATAATTTTTATTTCTCCCAAAAGGATAATGGAATTGCTTCCAATCATTCAATACTTAGTTCTTATCTTTATCTGTTATATTATTTTTCTAAAATATCAGTCAGTAAATTTGAGCCTGAAATTAAAGAGTTTATTTTCTTCCTCTCATTTCTTTTTGTACATCCCATAGAAAAACATCATAGTAGGTTGTACAATCCCTATAACCTAAAAATTGATGTACTAATAGAAATGAATCTAAATCATTATTCTTCATTATTTACAATTTTGGATTCTTCTAATTTAGATAATTTTATTAGAGTGCTCCAAAATGAGTATCAAAAAGTACTCCCAAATAAATCTAAAAATATAAAAAATAGTTTCATATTATATTCTATAATAAAGTTAAATTCATCTTTACTCACTGCATCTGACTATTATGCTACTAATGAATTTATGTTAGGACTAGAAGTTAATGACTTTGGTATTTTTGATGAAAAACTTAAAACAAAAGTAGTTGAAAATGTTGGTAGAATATCGTATAATAAAAAGTTATTTATAGAATTTGAACTTTATAAAAATTTAAGTATTGCCAACTTGAATAAAAGAAGCAATAAAAATCTCAATATATTAAGACAAAAACTTTCAGCTGATGTAATAAATGAAATTACTAAAGCTAAAGATAAAAACTTATTTTATATTGAAGCTCCTACGGGTGCTGGTAAAACAAATTTATCAATATTAAGCATATGTCAATTTCTTAATCTAAAGAGAAATATAACAAAAGTTTTTTATGTTTTTCCTTTTACAACACTTATTACTCAAACTTTTGATACAATCAAAAAAAAATTGAAATTAGATAATTCTGAAATAATTGAGTTACATTCAAAAGCGGAATTTTATTCAAAAGATGATGAAAATTATGGAGATAGCAGGAAAAATTATATTGATTCTTTATTTATAAATTATCCAATTACCTTAATGTCTCATATAAATTTCTTTGACATTTTAACTTCAACGGCAAAAGAAAAAGTTTATCTTCTTCACCGTCTTGCAAATTCAATTGTAATTCTTGATGAATTACAATCTTATTCTCCAAATGAATGGGATAAAATAAATTATTTAATTAAGAATTTTAGCAAATATTATAATATTATTTTTGTGCTAATGTCTGCAACGCTTCCTAAAATAAGTAAGTTATTAATCAATAATGTACAGGATGATGAATTTAATTACTTGGTTAAAAATAAAAAGGATTATTATAAAAATGCTAATTTTTCTAAACGTGTAAAAATTAAAGAGATTTTAATAAATAATTTTTCAAAAGAAAGATTAATAGAAATTGTTTATGCTGAATCAGAGAAATACTCTTATAATAATGACGGTTTAGTCAAGTGCGTTATTGAATTTGTTACTAGAAAAAGCGCTTTAAATTTCTATGATTTTATAAAAAAAGATAATCGTTTTAGTCAATATAAAATTTTTTTAATTTCAGGAACTA
The DNA here is from genome assembly GCA_002746605.1 of Ignavibacteriota bacterium. Taxonomy (GTDB): domain Bacteria; phylum Bacteroidota; class Ignavibacteria; order Ignavibacteriales; family Melioribacteraceae. The sequence goes on along the minus strand of PDPT01000046.1, from coordinate 39,012 downwards.
TTCTTGAAGCAAGAAGAAGAGATATTTTGGAGTATTTAAAGAATAAAATTTCTAGTAAAACTATTGTAATTACAACTCAAGTAATAGAAGCCGGAGTGGATATTGATATGGACATTGGATTTAAAGATAAATCTTTAATTGACTCTGAAGAACAAATTGCAGGAAGAATAAATAGGAATGCTAAAAAACAAAATTCAAAACTTTTTCTTTTTTATACTGGCGATGCAAAAAAAGTTTATCAAGATGATATTAGATTTCAACAAAGCTTGCTAAATAACCGATATATTCAAATATTAAAAAATAAAGAGTTTGACACTTTTTACAAATTAGTATTTGAAGAACTAAATCAGAATAATAGAAATGAATTACGAGGTGATAATTTAGCTGAATTTTTAGATTTTGTTAAAAATAGTAATTATAAAGAAATAGATAAATCTTTTGAATTAATTAAGAGCAATTCTATTTCTGTTTTTGTTCCTCTGTCGATACCAACAAAGTATTTTTCAATGAAAGAAATAGAGTTCTTGAATCTATTTATAGACTTTAAACTAGAAATAGATGGCTTTAAAGTATGGGATATTTATGAAAAAATTATTAGTAATAAAACAGATGATTTTATTCTTTGGAAGGTTAATCTAAAAATTATTTCTTCTATATTAATAAAGTTTACTTTTAGTATGTGGAATAACCCCCATTCATTAAATGAAATCTCATTTTATGGTGAACAAAAGTATGGATATTTCTTTCTAAAAAATTATGAAGATATTTATTCATTTGAAGATGGACTAAAAAATGATTTTAAAGAAAATATAAATTTTATAGGATTTTAATTTCGTAATGAGTTTAATTGGTACACAAATTTCGTATTTTTTTCATTGTCATAGACATTTATGGCTTTTCAGTAATTCTATCCAAATGGAGCATAACAGCGATGTTGTTGCAATGGGGCGATTTATTTCCGAATCGACCTATAAGCGTAAAAAAAAAAGAAATCTATATTGATAATATTGTGTTAGATAATTACGATCATAAGACAAAGACTATTCACGAAGTTAAAAAATCCGATAAGATGGAAGAGACACATATCTGGCAAGTTAAATATTATATAAGTGTCCTAAAGAAAAAAGGAATTACAGGTATTAAAGGAAAAATAGATTATCCCAAATTACGACAAACTGTAGATGTTGAACTGAATGAAAAAGATGAAGACAAATTAAAAGAAATTAAAAAAGAAATAATTAAAATTTTAAGTGAAGAAACTCCCCCGAATGTTATTGACAAACCATTTTGTAAAAAATGCAGTTATTATGATTTGTGTTATGTTTAATTGGTTGGCAGGTTAGAAGGTTAAAAGTACAAAAAAGAATAGAAAGATTTGAAGATCTAAATGTTTGGAAACAATCAAGGGAATTTTGTAAAGTAATTTATGAATTAACCAGTAAAAATGAATTCAAAAAAGATTATGGATTAAAAGATCAAATTCAAAGAGCTGTTGTTTCAATTTTAACTAATATTGCAGAAGGACTCGAACGAGATAGTAATCCTGAATTTAAAAGATTTCTTAATTATTCTAAAGGCTCAGCAGGAGAAGTAAGAACTTTGATTTATATTGCTTATGATTTAAATTATATAACAAAAAAAGAATTTAAAATTAATCTTGAACAATCAATATCAATAATAAAACAACTATCAAGTTTTATAAAATATCTGAGAACAACAATCAAACCCAAAACCTAAAACATGACAACCTGTAAATCTGATAACCATTATGAAAAGAAACTATTACATATTTAGCAGTGGGAAACTAATCCGCAAACAAAACACATTATATTTTGAACCCGGAAAAAGTGAAGAACCTGAAGAACTTCTCAAAGAAGATGAAGATATTATTGAAGTTGAAGATGAATCGACAAATGAAACCTTGGATGAGAAAGAACCTAAGAGAATGCCAAGAAAACCTATTCCAGTTGAAGATATTGAATCACTTTATTGCTTTAGTGAACTCCGCTTCAATACAAAATTCTTAAACTTTATTTCTCAAAAACAAATTACTCTGCATCTATTTAATTACTACGGATATTATAGTGGTAGTTTTTATCCGCGTGAACCGTTTGTCTCAGGTAAACTTTTGGTTCGGCAGGTTAATCATTATATTGAAAATTCTAAACGGACGGTAATAGCACAAAAATTTGTTGAAGGAGCCGGAGAAAATATTAGAAAAAATCTGCTCTATTATAATGCACGCGGAAAAGATATGTCGCCCTTTTTACCAAGAGTTGAAGATTTAATATCTAAGATTAAATATACAGAAGATGTTCAGGAGCTAATGGGAATTGAAGGAAATATCCGATCAATTTACTATACAACATGGAATTTGATAATTGATAAACCAATAAATTTTTCTAAGAGGGAGAAGAGACCACCGACAAATGAAATAAATGCTTTAATCTCTTTTGGTAATTCTTTGGTTTATACCTCAGTACTAAGTGAAATTTATAAAACTCAACTTAATCCGTTAATTAGTTTTTTACATGAACCAGGCGAAAGAAGATTTTCACTTGCTCTTGATATTGCTGAAATCTTTAAGCCGCTTCTTGCCGATAGAATAATTTTTAGTCTGCTAAATAAAAAGCAAATAAAGGAAAAACATTTTGATAAAAAATTAAACTTTTGTCTTTTAACGGAAGAAGGAAGAAAAATTTATTTAAAAGAGTTTGATGAAAAACTTAAGACAACAATCAAGCACAGAAATCTTAAACGTTCAGTAAGTTATAGACACTTAATTAGACTTGAATGTTATAAGATTGTAAAACATATTTTGGATGAGAAGCAGTATAAGCCCTTTAAAATTTGGTGGTAACGGACTTTAATTTTTTTAATGTAAATAAATTGGTGATTTTATTGATGAATAAAATTATATTAGAAATAAAAATAATAGAAGAGTTGGAGAATAAATATGAAACAAACCTTGAATTATCCTGCTGTATCTAAGAGTAGATTTTTTTAGAAATTAACTTTTGTTCGAATTTATTATGACTTAAAAAAACAATGATTTAATTAAATATTTGTAAAATAGTGGGATTATTATGTACATGATTGCAGTTTATGATGCTGCTCCTAAGCGAGGAATAAAGCTATTAAAATTTTTAAGGCAGCACTTAATTTGGATCCAGAACTCTGTATTTGAAGGAGATGTAACGGAAAGCCAGTTTGAAATAATAAAAAAAGGAATATCAGAAAGAATAAACAAAGAAAAAGACTCGATAATAATATATAAATTCGATTCACAAAATTACACGGAAAGAGAGGTAATAGGAATAGAAAGAAATGAGACCGATACATTCATATAAAATCCTTCAATTCCTAGTAAAATCTGTAAAATTAGTGGCAGTTGTCGAGGAACGGTAAAAAAAGCAGTATTGTACATAGACGCACTAAGTCAATAAAAAAGCTTGCAAAACAGTTCAAAAAGGGCTATTTTACGGCAGTTTTAATCGTACTATTATAGAATTGAAATTTATTGCTGACTTACTTAACATGTTCTTGTAATTTCGTTTTAATCGTACTATTATAGAATTGAAATTTTTTCCCAACTAAGATTAAGGTGCACATCATGAAGTTTTAATCGTACTATTATAGAATTGAAATAGGGCAGAACAGATACTCGTGAAATCATCTCCATTATGTTTTAATCGTACTATTATAGAATTGAAATGCATTAACGGTAGATGTTATAGTTATTTTAGCAAAGGTTTTAATCGTACTATTATAGAATTGAAATTTCGCAGCGTTTAACTCTTTAGCTTTTTTTTCTATTGTTTTAATCGTACTATTATAGAATTGAAATGTAGATCTTTTTTTGCTTCGGAAAGTGAAGCGGGTGGTTTTAATCGTACTATTATAGAATTGAAATTACAGATATCAAACTTAGCCTTCTTGACCTCGTATCCGTTTTAATCGTACTATTATAGAATTGAAATTCTAGACTCGACGCTTTACTGAGCGAGTGCGCCCAAGTTTTAATCGTACTATTATAGAATTGAAATATTTTCGGGTCATCAAAAGTATCCATGAACTCTATCGTTTTAATCGTACTATTATAGAATTGAAATATAATACTGTCCATGAGTTTTTGATGTTTTTCATAGTTTTAATCGTACTATTATAGAATTGAAATATCGTTGCAATAAAATTCTCCGAATATAAGTAGTGTGTTTTAATCGTACTATTATAGAATTGAAATAGAGTATGATGCAACATCAACATTGTTGGTACTAGGGTTTTAATCGTACTATTATAGAATTGAAATTTCCAACCGCTGAGACATACAATTTCTTGCCATTCCGTTTTAATCGTACTATTATAGAATTGAAATGCATGTACCTCCAAAAGCATAAGAACTCCAGCAATTGTTTTAATCGTACTATTATAGAATTGAAATTCTTCTAAAAAAGTAGACAAATCTATGTCATCTAAGGTTTTAATCGTACTATTATAGAATTGAAATCCAAAACTAAGGCATATATACTCTCTATCTTTGTTCGTTTTAATCGTACTATTATAGAATTGAAATTTCCGTTAGTAAATCATATTAATGATTTATTTTCAAAGTTTTAATCGTACTATTATAGAATTGAAATATACATTGTAGAACTCATCAAGATAGTTTTAGTAAGGTTTTAATCGTACTATTATAGAATTGAAATTCATTTATCTCCGTGAGTAAGCTCAATTAGCTTATCGGTTTTAATCGTACTATTATAGAATTGAAATAAAAGAAACTGCTGAAACTCTTAATGAACTGTTTGAGTTTTAATCGTACTATTATAGAATTGAAATCTTGGAAATATTTGCTTCGTGAAAAATCTAATTGGGTTTTAATCGTACTATTATAGAATTGAAATGTTTTACTCTTTACTCGTTACCATTTCACCCTTTACTCGTTACCATTTCACCCTTTACTGTTCTAAAAATTTACTTCTATTTATAGTCTAAGTCTAAAAAAATTATATCATATAAAAAAAATTGGATTTAAAGCATCTAAATAATTTTTTCAATATCAATTTTTGTACGATAATTTAAAGCGATTTAATTTGGGTAATCTAAAAGTAATTTTACCGAAAAGTGCGGGTTTAGGTTTGTTGAGTAATATAAAAAAAATCCCTAAAACTATTTAAGTGATAGGGATTTTAGAAGTTTATTTCTTTAAGTTTTAATCAACTACTTCAAACTCAATTCTTCTGTTTTTAGCTCTACCTTCTTTTGTTTTATTATCAGCAATAGGATTTGATTCTCCAAAACCTTTTGTAGTTAAGCGATTTGCAGCTATGCCTTTAGCAACAAGATACTTTTTAACTGAAGCAGCTCTTCGTGCAGATAAGTCTTGATTATATTTTTTATTGCCATCGCTATCTGTATAACCTTGAATATCTAACTTAACATTCGGTAGTTCGTTAAGTACAACAACTACATTATCTAAAATTTCTTTAGAGTTGTCTAAGATTTCATCACTATTTACTCTAAAATTAATATTGGAAAATGTAAGCTTTCCTTTATTCTGTATTGCCTTTGTTATTTTTAAGATTTCATCATTGGTTTCTTTAGGCTTTACTCCAATAGGTTCAGGACATTGATGAGGGGTGCCGTCAAAAATACTAAACTCAATTCTTCTGTTTAATGCTCTTCCTTCTTTGGTATTGTTAGATGCAATTGGCTCTCTTTCTCCGCAGCCAGTAGTAAATAATCTGGTCGAATCAACACCATTGGCAGTTAAGAATCTTCTAACTAAAGCGGCTCTTTTGTTTGAGAGTTCCATGTTATATTCATCATTTCCCCAGCTATCAGTATGACCAATAATTTCAATTTTTTCTTCAGGATATTTATTCAGTATTTTTGCAACATTTAGTAAAATTAGTTTAGCTTCTTCTGTAAGAGCAGCTTCATCAAATTTAAATTTAACTTTTTCCAATACAAAAGATTCTCTTGTAACTATAGCTTTCTCAATTATATTATCAATAAAAACTGTATCAACTACAATTTTTTCTATAGGAATTTCTGTAATTACTTCTTGAATTTTTATTTCGGGTTCACATATTCTTGATCTTTTGCCTCTCCAGAAATACCAATTTAACCCAATGCCAAGATTCATGTAAGCATCACCATTGTTGGATAGCAAACCTTTAGTCTCGTTATCGGAGTCATTCCCATCAATCTTATTATTAGAAGCATTTAAATAATTTAATTCAGCTCTTAAACTTAATCTGTTCCAGAATTTAAACTCAGCACCTACACCAAGTTCTAACTGATAACCTGTAAAATTATCTTCCATGTGAACTCTCTCACCACCTGTTCCTAAGTAAGGATTGGAAGAGCCAAAATAAGTTGCACCGTATCCAACCAAAAGAAAAGGAGTTATTCTTTCGCAAGGAAGTATATTGTAGATTAACTCTAAATTTAAGACCCCCATATTTACAAAATTATCTTGTTCTCCATTATTCTTGTAATAAAATGAATGCAATAAAACATAACCGGGAGAGAGCCTTAAACTAAAATGTTCGGTTATATTATAACCGAGATGTAAAGCTCCACCGACATTTCTGTCTCCGGCAATAGATTCTTGAGTTAAACCTAAAAACCTGGGATAACTTCCGGAGATACCAACATACCAACTTGTTTTATAAACTTTTAGTGTATCTTCAGTATCTTCTGTTTGAGCAAATACAGTGAAACTTAGAAAGAATAAAAAAATAGCTATTAAATTGTTTGATGTTTTGTTCATGATTGGTCCTTTGTGATTTATTATAATAATATTATTGTCATTTTATATTGTAAAAGATTATAATATAACAATAATACAAAAATAAGTAATTTTTTTTTATTAAAACTTTAAATCTTAAAAAGTTTTTTTATTAATATTTTGTTCTAAAAGTAATATTGATTTGTTCTTAATAAACATTATTCCTATTATATAAGTTTATTTATTAAAATTTTATTTAATATGAAGATATTAAAATTTGGCGGAACATCGGTAGGCAGTGTTGAAGCTATAAAAAAAGTAATTAACATTATTAAAAGCTACTATAACAAAAAGGCTGAATTCTCAGTAATCATGTCGGCTTTTGGAGGTACTACTAATAGTTTAATTGAAATTGCAAATAAAACATTAAACCGTGAAGATTCCTATCTTAGTGATTACCATGCTTTGCGGTTAAGACATATAGAAGTTTTTGATAATTTAGTAACACACTCAAAAAAAAATATTATTTTCAAAGAAGTTCACAGAGATTTCGATGAATTAGCTGATATTTTGAAAGGAGTTTACTTGTTAAAAGAACTTACTCCTAGAATTTTAGATACAATTCTCAGTTATGGAGAAAGGCTTTCTGCATTCATTATTTCCGAAGCATTAAAAAGCAATAATATCAAATGTGAATACTTAAAAGCATCAAAGATTGTCAAAACCGATTCAAATTTTGGAAATGCCAATATAAACATAGAAGTAACTTATAAAAATATTATAAAGCATTTTAAAAAGAATAAAAGTATTCAGATAATTACTGGTTTTTTAGGCTCAAATGAAAATAATGAAATTACCACACTCGGAAGAGGTGGTTCCGATTTAACAGCATCATTGTTTGGTGCCGCATTAAATGCTAAAGAAATTGAAATTTGGACTGATGTAAACGGTATCTTAACAGCGGATCCTCAAAAAGTAAACGAAGCAACACCCCTCAAGGCAATTACATACCAAGAAGCAATGGAAATGTCATATTTTGGTGCTAAAGTAATTTATCCGCCAACAATGAAACCTGCTTTGGATAAAAAAATAAAAATTAGAATCAGAAACACATTTAATACAGATTTTAAAGGTACAGTAATTTTGCAGCGAGAGTCAAAAATAAGATTTAATGCAAAAGGTATTTCTTCCGTAGATAACATTACGCTTTTAAGAGTAAGTGGAAGTGGTTTGTTTGGTAACGAAGAAATAACTTCAAAAATTTTTAATACCTTGGCTGACGAAAAAATTAATACAATTCTGCTTACTCAAGGTTCTTCTAGTTTAAGTCTTTGTATTGCTGTTTTACCTCAAGATGGTAAAACAGCAAAAGCAGCTATTCAAAAATCACTCAGGTTAGAAATATTTGACGGACAAGTAAACGAAATTGAAGCTGAGGAAAATCTTTCAATAATTGCTGTTGTGGGGGAAGATATGAGGCACACTCCCGGAATTTCCGGAAAGGTTTTTGATGCGGTCGGTAAAAATGGAATTAATTTAATAGCAATTGCGCAAGGTTCTTCCGAATTAAATATTTCATTTGTTATTAAAAATGAAGATTTGGCAAAAGCGTTAAATGTTTTACACGATGCTCTCTTTTTAGCACAAAAGAAAATTTATAATATCTATTTAGTCGGGACCAGCTTAATTGGAAAAGCACTAATAGAACATATTGAAGATAAAAGTAAATTTTTATTTGATTCCAAAGGAATAGAAATAAGACTAACAGCAATTGCCAACAGCAAAAAAATGTATTTTGATAACAACGGAATTGAATTAAGTAAATGGGAGCAAAACTTAAAGCAATCGAAACTAAAATCAAATATAAAAGAATTTATTTCTAAAATGAAAACTCAAAACCTTGCCAATTCCATATTTGTTGATTGTACTGCAAACGAAGTTGCAATACCTTTTTATCAGGAAATAATGGAAGCAAATATTTCTATTACAACACCGAATAAAATTGCCAATACAAAAGAATATAGTTTTTATAAAACTCTTCAAGAAACTGCATTAAGAAATAATGTAAAGTTTTTATATAGCACAAATGTGGGTGCCGGTCTTCCAATAATTTCTTCACTTAGGGATTTAATTAATTCGGGTGAAAAAGTTACAAAAATAGAAGGTGTTTTCTCGGGAACACTCAGCTATTTGTTTAATGAATTTTCTACTGATATTCCATTTTCAAAATTGGTAAAGAGTGCTAAAGAAAATGGTTTTACCGAACCGGACCCAAGAGATGATTTAAACGGTTTGGATGTTGCAAGAAAACTATTAATATTAATAAGAGAAACAGGTAAAGATTTTGAGCTTGAAAATATTGAAATAGAGAACTTAGTTCCTATAAAAGCCAGAAAAGTAAAAACATTGGATAACTTTTTTGAAATATTGGCAAAAGAAGATAAAAAGTTCGAAGAAAGAAAAAAGAAAGCCGATAAGAGAAATAATGTTTTAAGATATGTAGCCAAATTTGAAAACAATAAAGCTTCTGTAAAATTACAAGAAATTTCCGTAAATCATCCTTTCTACAACTTAAAAGGCAATGATAATATTGCAGCTATCACAACTGATAATTGTAATAATCAGCCTTTAATAATTAGAGGACGAGGTGCCGGAGCGGAGTTTACCGTATCGGGGATTTACAGAGATATTTTAAGAATAATAAATTATTTGGGATAAAATGAATAAAATTGGTATTGCAATTATCGGTGCAACAGGAAGCGTAGGACAAAAATTTGTTGAATTATTAACTAATCATCCTTGGTTTGAAATTTCGGAACTTGCCGCTTCCGAAAAATCTGCCGGGAAAAAATATAAAGATGCAGTCAATTGGCTTATGTCATCTAAGTTAGATGATAGAATTGCAGATATGGTTGTTCGGGAATCTATTCCAAATCTAAAATCAAAATTGGTCTTTAGTGCATTGGATTCATCAGTTGCAGGAAAAATTGAAACTGATTTTGCACAAAAAGGATATTTTGTAATTTCTAATTCAAGAAATCATAGATTTGATAAAGACGTTCCTTTAATAATTCCCGAAGTAAATTATGACCATTTAGAGCTGATAAAAAATAAACGTGGGGCAATAGTTACAAATCCCAATTGTTCAACAATAGGAATGGTATTGGCACTAAAACCACTTTATGATATTTTTGGAATTGAGACGGTTAATGTAGTAACAATGCAGGCAATTTCCGGTGGTGGTTATCCAGGTGTTTCAAGTATGGATATATTAGGAAATGTAGTTCCGCATATTCCCGGCGAAGAAGATAAACTGGTTAAAGAGCCGTTAAAAATTTTGGGGAAAATAAAAAATAACCGATTTCAAAATGCTGAAATCAAAATTAGTGCTCAGTGCAATCGTGTGCCTGTAATTGACGGTCATTTAGAAACAGTTCAAATTAACTTAAAAAAGAAACCAAGTAAAAAAGAAATAATTGAAGCTTGGAAAAATTTTAAAACATTGCCTCAAAAATTAAATCTGCCTTCCGCTCCTAAAAGTCCAATACATTATTTTGAGGAAGAATATTTACCGCAGCCAAGATTAAACAGTTTATTAGAAAATGGAATGGCAGTTTCTACAGGGCGTTTGCGAGAGTGCGAAATTTTCGATTTCAAATTTATAATTCTTTCGCATAATACTATAAGAGGTGCTGCGGGCGGAACCCTGCTTATTGCTGAACTACTGAAAGCTCGGAATTTACTAGAGGGAGTAAGCTAAATGACAAAATCGATTAAAGTTTTTGCTCCTGTTGTAATTTAAAATGTTTGATGCGGTTTCGACACTATCGGATTTGCTATTTAAAGAAACTGCAATATTGTTAAACTTAGATTCAGAAGAGATAAAAAATTATAAATTTATAACGAGAGTTTACTATAAGTTTTATTAAATAATTCAATCAAATAAATTAGTATTAAATTATTAACTCAATTACAGTTTTATTATTTTATAATAGTTAAATATTTAAATTAAGTTAACATGGAGATTCTTATGTCCGAACAATTTAATGCAGATGACGTGAAGTTAGATGCAGAATTAAAATTGAGTGATGATTTTTCCCCTCCGTCTTTTGAGGAGTGGAAAAAGAAAGTAGAAGTTGATTTAAAAGGAGCATCTTTTGAAAAAAAACTTCTTACAAAAACCTACGAAGGTATTACTCTAAATCCTATTTATACAAGAAAAGAAGTGGAAAATTCACCTTTTATAAATTCCTTGCCGAGTTATGATAATTTTGTCAGAGGAGATTCATATTCAGGTTACCACAAGAAAGCCTGGAGTGTAAACCAAGAAATTTCTATAGCTGATACTGAAGAATTTAACGAAGCTTTAATAAACGCTTTGAATAATGGACAAAATTGTATTAACATTTCTCTCGATACTGCAACAAAAGATGGTATTGATGCTGATTATTCAACTTCCGATAAAGTTGGTGATAAGGGATTATCAATTTCTGGGATTCAAAGCTTAACAAGAGTCTTTAAGAATATTGATTTAACCAAGCACGAAGTTAGAATTCATGCCGGTGCAGTTTCTATTTCATTTTTATCCTTGTTTAATGCTTACTTAAAATCTCAAAAAATTAATCCAGCAGATTTAAAAGGTTCAATTACTGCTGATCCGCTTTTTGAGTTAGTTCAACAAGGAAACTTAAATCTTAAAAGAAATTTTATTTTTGATAGTCTTAAAGCTGCCATTGATTGGGCAGAAGAAAATAATGTTGCCTTAAAACTAATCGGTGTGAACACAACACCTTATGTAAACAGCGGAGCAAATTCAATTCAAGAAATGGCAATTTCACTATCTACATTTGTCTATTATGCAAATCAGTTGATAGATAAAGGAGTTTCGCCTAAAACAATTTTTAACAGAACTGAATTTACTTTTGGGATAAGCACAAATTACTTTATGGAAATTTCTAAATTCCGAGCCGTAAAAGTATTGTTAAGTAATATAGCCGAAGCATACGGAGTTGATGAAAAAGATCTAAATTTAAATATTACAGCTAAATCTTCAGAATTTTATTTTACAAAATTAGATCCATATGTTAATATGCTTCGTTCTACCACACAAGCTTTTAGTGCCATTGTTGGTGGTGTTGATGGTTTAACTGTTTCACCTTTTGATGAAGTAATCAGAAAATCAGATACTTTCTCAAGAAGAATTTCGAGAAATACGCAAACAATACTCAGAGAAGAATCCCATCTCGATCAAGTAATTGATCCTGCCGGAGGTTCATATTTTATAGAGACCTTAACGGAAGAACTTGCTAATAGAGCTTGGAAATATTTTCAAGAAATTGAAGATAACGGTGGTATTGTAGAAAGTTTAAAACAAAATAAGATTCAAAATGAGATTGATGCTGTTATTGCAGCAAGAAACAAAGATATAAACAAACGCAAAGCTGTAATTGTAGGAACAAATATGTTCGCAGATATTAAAGAGAAACAATTACAAATTGATAATTTTGATAAAGAGGCTTTCTTCAAAAAACGTTCTGAGTATTTGAAGCAATACAGAGTTACAGGAAGTAACGAAAAACACAAAGAAATTTTAACTAAGTTACAATCAATTTCTGATTCGTTCAGTAAAGAAACTATCAATATAATGATAGACGCATATTTACAAGGAGCTACACTCGGAGAAATATTTAGTTCGCTTACCTCTACGCAAAAAGGTAAAGTCGAAATTACTCCGTTAAAAATTAGAAGAGCTTCCGAAGGTTTCGAAGAGCTTAGAAACTCTGCACTATCATACAAAGATAAAACGGGCGAACTGCCAAAAGTTTATCTTGCAAATTGGGGTTCAATAAAAGATTACAAAGCAAGAGCCGATTTTTCTAAAGGGTTTTTTGAAGTAGGCGGATTTGAAGTAATTGATCCTAAGGGTTCAACTTCCGTTCAAGAAATTGTAAGCGATACTATTGCTTCGGAAACTTCAGTTGTAACAATCTGCTCGACTGATAATAATTACGAAACTGTTGTTCCTGAACTTGCGAAAGAGTTAAAAAATAAAAAATCCGATATTCAAATTATTCTTGCAGGATTTCCCAAAGAAAAAATTGAAGAATATAAAAATGCGGGAGTTGATGATTTTATTTTTCTCGGAGCAGATGCAATGGAAAAACTAACCAACCTCTTAAATAAAATTGGAGGGATAAAATAATGAATAAACCAAATTTCAAAAATATAAGTTTAAAGTTAAATAAAGATAAACAATCATACAGCGATTGGAAAAAAGAATTTGAAAAATCTCTTGGTAAATCACCGGAAGAAACTATTTTTCAAACAATGGAACAAATTCCCGTTGCTCCTCTTTACACAAATGATGATATAAAGGATTTTCAACATCTTGATTTTATGTCTGGTCTGCCTCCGTTTTTACGCGGACCTTACAGCACAATGTATGTTGCTCGTCCTTGGACAGTAAGACAGTATGCCGGATTTTCAACTGCAGAGGAAAGTAACGCTTTTTACAGAAGAAACTTAGCGATGGGGCAAAAAGGTCTTTCCGTTGCATTCGATTTGGCAACACATAGAGGTTATGATTCCGATCACCAAAGAGTTGTAGGTGATGTTGGTAAAGCCGGTGTGGCAATTGATTCGGTTGAAGATATGAAAATTTTGTTCGATTCAATTCCTCTTGATAAAATGTCGGTTTCTATGACTATGAATGGAGCAGTGCTTCCTGTAATGGCTTTCTATATTGTTGCAGCTGAAGAACAGGGTGTAAAACCGGAGCTGCTTACCGGAACAATTCAGAATGATATTCTAAAAGAATATATGGTAAGAAACACTTATATTTATCCGCCCGAACAATCAATAAAAATTATTGCAGATATTTTTGAGTTCACATCTCAGAATATGCCTCGTTTTAACAGCATTAGTATTTCAGGTTATCACATGCAAGAAGCTGGAGCTACAGCCGACTTAGAAATGGCTTACACTCTTGCAGATGGTTTAGAGTATGTTAAGACAGGAATTAAAGCGGGATTGGGCGTTGACCAATTTGCTCCTCGTCTTTCATTCTTTTGGGCTTTAGGAATGAATTATTTTATGGAAATTGCAAAGATGCGAGCTGCAAGAATTCTTTGGGCAAAAATTATTAAGCAATTCAATCCGCAAAATCCAAAATCAATGTCGTTGAGAACTCACTCGCAAACATCGGGTTGGAGCTTAACTGAACAAGATCCGTTTAACAATGTTGTAAGAACTTGTGTTGAAGCTATGGCTGCTGCGTTAGGTCATACACAATCATTACATACAAATTCATTGGATGAAGCGATTGCTTTACCTACAGATTTTTCTGCAAGAATAGCTCGTAACACTCAGCTTTATTTACAAAACGAAACTGGAATAACAAAAGTTATAGATCCTTGGGGCGGTTCTTATCTTGTTGAATATTTAACTGACTCTTTACTAAAAAAAGGTTGGGAGCATATTCTTGAAATTGAATCACTTGGTGGAATGACTAAAGCAATAGAAGCCGGAATTCCTAAGATGAGAATTGAAGAAGCCGCTGCGAGAAGACAAGCAAGAATAGATTCGGGACAAGAAACAATTGTAGGAACAAATAAATATAAACTTGCTAAAGAAGATCCAATAGAAATACTTGAAGTTGATAACACGGCAGTTAGACTTTCTCAAATTAAGAGATTAAATAAAATTAAAGAAACAAGAAATGAAGCTGATGTACAAAAATCTCTTTCTGCAATAACCAAATGTGCAGAAAGTAAAGAAGGAAATTTATTAGACCTTGCAGTAAAAGCAGCAAGAGTAAGAGCAACACTCGGCGAAATCTCAGATGCAATTGAAAAAGTAAGTGGAAGATACAAAGCCGTTACACGAACAATATCAGGTGTTTACAGCAGCGAATACGAAGGAAGCGAAGATAAAATGCTAAGTAAAGCAAGAGAAATGACAAACAAATTTGCAGAAGAAGAAGGTCGCAGACCAAGAATCCTTATTGCAAAAATAGGACAAGACGGACACGACAGAGGAGCTAAGGTTGTTGCTACAGCTTATGCCGATATGGGGTTTGATGTTGATGTTGGTCCGCTTTTCCAGACCCCAGAAGAAACAGCAAGACAAGCAGTAGAAAATGATGTTCATGTTGTTGGTATGAGTTCGCTTGCTGCGGGACATAAAACTCTTTTGCCACAACTTGTAGAAGAGCTTAAAAAACTTGGTCGTGAAGATATAATTGTAATCATCGGCGGAGTAATTCCAAATCAAGATTACGATTATCTTTATGAAAGAGGTGCAGCAGCAATTTTTGGTCCGGGTACAAAGATACCTGAAGCAAGTGTAAAACTTATGGAAATAGTTAACGAAAGATTTGTAGGTTAATATTTTTCGTATTTTAGGGTTTCATGCGGGAGGATTTCAAAACCTCCCGTACTTTTATTTTTGCTCAATTCACTAATTTATGACATATAAATCATTTCATCAACCTAATTTGAATGTGAAAGAGAATCAAATCATTATGGAAATAAAAGAACCAACCAAACAAAACATTGATTTTGCAGTAAAACTTTTAAGAGCAGGTAATCTTGTAGCTTTTCCTACAGAAACGGTTTACGGTTTGGGAGCTGACGGATTAAATGAAATTGCTGTATCAAAAATATTTGAAGTAAAAAAAAGACCACAATTTAATCCGCTTATTTTACATATTTCGTCTTTAGATATGCTAAAAGAAATAGCTTGGTTTAATAATGATTTTCATAATTTAACTGAAAAATTTTGGCCCGGTCCTTTAACTCTTGTGCTTAAAAAGAAAAAAGTTGTTCCTTATATTGTAACATCCGGTTTGGATACAGTTGCAGTTAGAATACCGGATAATAAAATTGCTTTACAACTGATAGAAAAATTAGGCAGACCGATTGCTGCACCAAGTGCTAATATGTTCAAAAAATTAAGTCCCACAAAAGCCGAGCATGTGGCAAAGCAGCTTGGCAATAATGTGAAATTAATTTTGGACGGAGGCAATTGTAAAATCGGTGTTGAATCAACAATAATAGAAATTAAAAATAATAAAAAATATTATTTACGCCCGGGAGGAGTAAGCAAAGAAGATATTGAAAAAGAAATCGGTAAATTATTGCAAAAAGACGAGTTGAAACATAAGCCGAATTCTCCGGGACAATTACCAATTCACTATGCTCCTAATACTCCGATTTATTTTTATGATGAAAAAAAAATTAAAGAATTTTCACAAAAAAAGATTGGAGTAATATTTTTTAGTAAAGCAACAAATCAAAAGCTATTTTCGGAATTTAGAATTTTATCGAAAACAAAAAACTTATATGAAGCCGCATCAAATTTATTTAAGTTTTTACACGAATTGGAAGATAAAAACTTAGATGCAATATTAGTAGAAAAAATAAGTTCCGGAGGACTTGGCGAAGCAATAATGGATAGACTTACTAAAGCCGTTAATAAATATAAAAATTCTAACTGATAATGAAGCTAGATAAACTAAGACAAACAGTTCTTTTCTAATAATTGTAATTGCTTTCTAAGCTCTCGTTTGATAAAGTTTTTTCAAATCACTTTTTTATTTAACGCTCTCTATTATAATTGATGAAGCTTCGCCGCCGCCAATACAAAGCGAAGCCAAACCATATTTTGATTTTTTTGATTCCATTGCATGAATGAGTGTTGTTAAAATCCTTGCTCCGCTTGCTCCAATAGGATGACCAAGAGCAACAGCACCGCCATTAATATTTACTTTTGTGCTATCCAAATTTAATTTTTTATTTGTAATGAGAGAAACAACTGCAAAAGCTTCGTTTATTTCAAACAAGTCAATATCTTCAACTTTTAAATTAGCTTTTGCAAGAACTTTTCTAATTGAATCAATTGGAGCGGTTGTAAACCATTTGGGATCTTTTGCTGCAGTTGCTTGTGCAATAATTCTAGCTTTGGGTTTTAATCCAAATTCTTCAACTTTCTCTTTATTCATTAATAAAATTGCTGAGGCTCCGTCATTTATTGATGATGCGTTAGCAGCGGTTATAGTTCCGGTTTTCTTAAATACCGGCCTAAGTGTTTTTAACTTTTCGAAGTTTACATTGCCCGGTTCTTGGTCGGTATCTATAATTGTTACTGTTCCTTTTCGTCCTTTTACCTCTACGGGGATTATTTCGTTTTTGAATCTTTTTCCTTCAATTGATTTTAATGCTCGGTTGTAACTTTCAGTTGCAAATTTGTCTTGCTCTTCACGAGTAATATTATATTCTTCTGCACATAACTCGGCAATGTTGCCCATATGAATGTTATCGTAAGCATCAATAAGTCCATCTTCCAACATTCCGTCAACAAGATTTTGATTTCCCATTTTGTAACCACTGCGAACACTCTTAACATAAAAAGGGATTTGTGACATATTTTCCATTCCGCCTGCAATAATTACATCTGCATCGCCAACCATAATTGCTTGAGCAGCAAGCATAACCGATTTTAATCCTGAACCACAAACTTTGTTGATAGTCATACATTGAGTTGACTTATCCAATCCGGCTCCAAGTGCCGATTGTCTTGCAGGAGCTTGTCCTTCTCCGGCTTGAATTACATTTCCCATTATTACTTCATCGATAGAATCAACGGTTAAATTACTTCTTTCAACTAATCCTCTTATTGTAATGCTGCCGAGCTCTGTAGCCGGAACCGAACTTAAAACTCCCATAAATGAACCGATTGGTGTTCTAACCGCATCTATGATATAAACTTCTTTCAAGTTTTGCATAATTATCTCCTAAGTAATTTTCTATTAGCTTAATTTAATATAACAATTTAGAAATAAAATTGTAAATCAGGCGAAAGGAAATGCTGTTGAGTTTAGGGATTGAAAAAACAGATATAAGAAAAAAAGCAAATGGTATTTTTGAACTTGTCTATTTACTTCAATTGGTACATGCACTACATTAGTAATGAGCAGGGGAGAGGTGCAAATTTTTAGATTGTTTCGGGTAAGTAAAATTTAATTGAATACTTTAACATTAGTGAACGATGCTTTTTTACATCGTTCACTATTTTCTATAAAATTATTTAAGTAATAACATTTTTCTTACTTGATTAAAGTTATTGACTTGTAACCTGTAAAAATAAATTCCACTTGGTAAATTCTCGGCATTAAACTTAATTGAATAATTCCCGGAAGTTTGATTTTTATTTACTAAGGTTTTTATCTTTTTGCCAAGCACGTTATAAACTGTCAATTTTACATTTAATATTTTTCCTTTTAAGCTTGAAGGAATTGTATATTCAATTGTGGTTTCCGGATTAAAAGGATTTGGATAATTTTGATTTAATTTAAATGTATTGGATATGGTACTTTTATTATCAACAATATTAGTTGCATAGCCTCCGTTATTAGTTGTATGATAGACTGCATTATCGCATATAATCCAGCCATTAGCACTATCTGTAAAAACTATATCTCGCATTTTAGCAGGAGGTGTGAAGTTCTGCTTTACCCATGTTTTGCCTGTATCATTACTGTAGAATAAATTATCATAATCTGTAAACCAAACTTTGGAAGGATCATTTGGAAGAAACTCAATATCATTTCCCCAAGCAAGATTCTGAACAACACTTTCAGTCCAAGTTTTGCCCCCGTCAATTGTTCGCATGACTTTATTTTTAGATGCCAAACCAATAACTGCCAAACCAATGTTTTCATCAAAAAATTTTAAAACAGTTAGAGCTGATGAATCAAGACTTGTTTTACTCCAATTATTACCGCCGTTCATACTTTTATAAATTCCTTTGAGAGGACGATTCCCGAAATATTCATAAAAATAGCCAACTTCTGAATTAACAAAATCAATTCGCCTCCAAGTATCACCTGATGCCCAAATTTTAATATCGTTTTCCATTAAAGTCCAAGTTTTACCGCCATCTGCTGTTCTTAAGAAAGCAGCTTTAGAGTCAGCACTATCATTCGGAGCATCGCCCATTGCAACTCCGTTTTGCGAATCGAACATTTCAATATAGTTCATAAATTTTGTTACAGTAGTATCGTAAAATTGAGTCTCCCATGTTTTTGTTCCATCAGATGATTTTAATATTCTTCCTTCGGTTGAAACAACCCAAATATTAGATGAATCAATTATTGAAATATCTACTAAAGACCCTTGTTTATCTTTAAGTGGAGTGGATATAAGCCAATTTTTCCCCCCATCTTTAGAATAATAAACTAACCACTCATTGTTGTGTGCTATAAATGCAATACTATTTTTATCACATGCGTCTATAGCACCTTGAGGAGTATCCCAGTTATTAATTCCCACAGATATTTCCACCCATTGTGCATTAACACAAAAGGTAGAAAATAATATAAAAACTAAAAGAAAAAATTGAAATTGTTTTTTCATTTTAATCACCTATTTTTTTATATGAAAAATTAAATAGAATATTTTTCGTCTTTATCAAAATAGTAATTGAGCAGTTATTAAAATTACCGAAACAGAATAAAAATAATATAAAAAAAACTTCAATTATGCAAGACTTGAATGTGCTTTTTTTGTAAGAATAGAATATTATTCAATAAAACAGTTTTTTTTTGTAAAAATCATTACAAATATATTTAAAAGAGATATCTGGAAAAAGTTTTAAAGATAAATAACAACCCACTTTCTACCACAAAACCATAAAAATCCAATTTAATGTCTATTTTGGAGGCAAATTATCTATTCAAAGTAGAATTTTTTCATGAAAAAAAACTTGACTTTTATCGAATAAATGCATTATTTTTCGATTAGTGGGTAAAAGTGTTTAATTTTCCCAATAAATGGAGAGAAATGTTTCTAGGAAGTTTTAATTATTCAATGGACTCAAAGGGCAGAATTAGTATTCCTGCCAAATTGAGGAAGCTTGTAGATCCAAAGTCTAACGATTCTTTTGTTATGACAAGAGGAACCACAAAATGTATTGACTTATATCCTATGAACTTTTGGGAAGAACTTGTTCAAAGTAAATTAAATCGATTAAACAGTTTTGATCCTGAAGAAGCAAGATTTTTAAGAATGTTTTTACAGCAGGCAGCTGAAGATAAATTAGATTCGCAGGCGAGATTATTAATTCCAAAAAACTTAATTGAATATGCCGAAATTGGCAAAGAAGTTTTAATAATCGGTGCAAATAAGAAAATTGAAATTTGGAATCCTAAAATTTACGACGAGTACATAAATAGTAGTGATCTGACTTTCGCAGAGGTAGCAAAAAAAGTAATGGGAAAATAATTTTATGGAATACCATATTCCGGTATTACTGCAAGAATCGGCTGGTTATTTAATTGGTAATAAATCCGGAATTTATTTTGATGGCACTCTCGGATTAGGAGGACATATATCAAAATTTTTATCGATGTTAAATACAGATGCACAATTTATTGCAACAGATAAAGATATAGAAGCATACAACTATTGCGAAAAAAAATTTAACGAAGATAAGAGATTAACAATTTTTAATACAAGTTTTTCGAATATAAGAACTATTGCACTTGTAGAAAAAATAGAGGGATTTGATGGGATTTTTGCTGATCTCGGCGTTTCTTCGTACCAACTTGATAAACCTGAATTGGGATTCACATTCCGCAAGGAGGCTCTTTTAGACTTGAGAATGGATAAAACTTCGGGTAAGCCTGCTTATGAATTTGTAAATACTGCAAAAAAAGAAGAATTAGCTGATGTAATTTTTCAATTTGGGGAAGAGAAAAAATCAAGAGTAATTGCAAAAAATATTGTTAGAGCAAGAACCCAGCAGCCGATAAAAACAACAACCGGCTTAAAGTCTGCAATAGAACAAGTAATTCCTGCAAGAAATTCCCACAAAACATTAGCCAGAGTTTTTCAAGCATTAAGAATTTATGTAAATAATGAGTTGGATGAATTAAAAGATTTTTTGAAGAAGTCTGTTGAATTATTAAACACAAATGGCAGAATGGTTATACTTTCATATCATTCTTTAGAAGATCGAATTGTAAAAGAATTTTTCAAATATGAAGCCCAAGATTGTGTTTGTCCAACGGAAATTCCTGTTTGTATGTGTAATAAAAAAAGCAGATTAAAAATATTAACTCGCAAACCTATTGTTGCGAGCGAATTGGAAGTTAATAAAAATCCTCGAGCAAGGAGTGTAAGATTAAGAGTCGCAGAAAAAATATAAAGAATAACGGAAACTCTTTTTTTAAGAGATTTTTTTTTGTTGTACTTACAATAATACCGATTATCTATATTTATTTATTTTCTATCAAAGAAGTAAAAGAGCTTAATAAGATTAAAAATAAAAAAACAGAAGAGTTAAACGAAAAAGAAAACAAGTTGGAAATAAAGAAAGTAGAATATCAAAAATTAACATCGGAAGATGAAGTTGTAAGTAAAGCAAAAGATAAATTCGGTTTGATAAGGATTGATAACTTGGATGTAGTTAATATAAATAATAATAAAATTGAAAATCTCAAAAAGTATATAGCGAAAAAATATGAATAATTCTCGTGCATTAGTTGTATTGCTATTTTTGTTGTTGGTTTTTATGAGCCTTATTGCAAAACTGTTTCGTGTTCAAGTTGGCAATCATGAAAAATATTCTGCTAAGGCAGTGCATCAACAAAATACAATCTATTCTGTTAAAGCCGAAAGAGGAATTATTTATGACAGAAACGGAGAGATATTAGCTTATACAAAAGATGATGTTTCGTTGTATGCTGATTCAAGAATGCTAAGAAAGAGAAAAAAGAATAGAGAAAAAATTGCAAAAAAATTAGCGAAAGTTTTTAATACAAACCCTAACAAATACAAAAAACTTATTAGCAAATCTAAAGGAAATGTTTGTCTCGAAAAGAAAATATCTAAAGATAAAGCACTTCTGTTAGATGATTTTGTTGTTGATGGATTTTTCAAAACGGAAGATTATACCAGAGTTTATCCTTATAAAAATTATACTTCGCACATATTGGGCTATGTTGATAAAAATTGTGATGGCAAAGATGGTTTGGAGAAACTTTACAATAAAAAACTTAAAGGTACGGATGGCGAGCTTCATGTTGAAAGAGATGCATTAGGCAGAGCTGTTTCAATAGATTATGATGATTCTAATTTACCTGTTCAAGGAAATTCATTTTATTTAACAATTGATAAAGTTTATCAAAAAATATTGGTTAACGAATTAAAAGCAGGTTTGGAAAAATATGAAGGTAAATCCGGAATAGGAATAATAGCTAATCCGAATACAGGAGAAATTTTAGCACTGGCTAATATTCCCGATTTTGATCCCGACAAATATTATAGAGCATCAAATTTTCAAAGGAGGAATAGAGCTTTAACCGATACTTATGAGCCGGGTTCCACGATGAAAGCAATAGTTCTTGCAATAATGTTGGAAGAGAAAATTGTTAATATTAAGCAGGTAATCAATACGGAAAACGGTAAATATAGAATTAAGGGAGCTTTAATAAGAGATACACATAAATTCGATAAACTAACCGTTCAAGAAGTAATAGAGCAATCCAGTAATATTGGAATGGTAAAGCTGAGTGAAAAAATTGATACAAGAGATTTTTACAAAGGAATAAGAGATTTTGGTTTTGGTAATTTAACATCAATTGATCTTCTCGGCGAAACAAGAGGTAATCTCAAAAAGCCAAGTCAATATTCCGGTATAAGCAAAGCATTTATTTCGCACGGTTACGAAATTTCCGTAACACCTATTCAAATGGTAATGGCATATTCAGCTTTAATTAATGGCGGAAAATTACTGCAACCGTTTGTACTTAAAAAAATTGTAAACCCCGATGGCAATATTGATGAAGAGTTTGAGCCATCGAAAATAAGAAATGTAATTAGTAAAGAAACATCTGAAATGATGATAAGTATGCTGTTTGGTGCTGTGGAAAATGGTACTGGCTCCAAGGCACAACAAGAAAACATTTTTGTCGGCGGTAAAACCGGAACTGCACAAAAATTAATAGATGGCAGATATTCCAATAAGCAATATAATTCGTCCTTTATAGGATTTTTTCCTGCTGATAATCCTCAAGTGCTTTGTTTTATATTAATCGATTCTCCTAAAAAAGGAAGATACGGAGGACAAGTAGCAGCCCCGATTTTCGGTAACATTACCAAAAAGATAATGGAAACCGATTTTAGAATAGATAGAAAGAGAGATAAGATAAAAAGGGATGAAATTTTTCAAAAGTTCGTTGAAAATATTGAGTTAGATGATAGCGATGATATTACATCTTTTGCAAATGTTGGGAGCGAATCGGAAAAAAATTCTTTGACAAAAATTAAACGAACAACAATGCCTAACTTAAAAAATAAATCTTTGCGAGAAGCAATAGCAATTTTAAGTGAGTTGAAAATTAAATATAAAGTGAAAGGGGCGGGAAGAGTTAAATCGCAGAGTATAAAATCAGGTGCAAAACTAAAGGAAAATATGGTTTGTGTTTTGAAACTTTCTAATGCTGGAGCAAATTAAAAATTTATGTTGTTGAATCAATTGTTAAATAATGTGTCGGTTATACAAACTATCGGTAAGCCCGAACTTGTTGAAATCAAAAATATTACTTTAAACTCAAAGGAAGTAAAAAATAAATCACTTTTTGTAGCTATTAAAGGATTTAAGATTGACGGACATAAATTTATTCCCGAAGCAGTCAGCAAAGGAGCAAAAGCAGTTGTAGTTGAAACCGATTCGGAAGACATTGATAGTCTTTTAAAATTAAATGATGTAACAAAAATTTTAGTCAAAAATTCTCGAATAGCATTAGCTCAATTGTCTAACTCGTTTTTCAATTATCCATCAAGTAAATTAAACTTAATTGGAATTACGGGAACAAAAGGGAAAACCACAACGACTTATTTTATTAAAAATATTTTTGAAACCGCCGGAGAAAAAACCGGTTTGATTGGTACAAATAAAAATATAATTGATAATGTAGAAGTACCGACTAAAATGACAACTCCCGAATCGAATGTGATAAATGAACTTTTGAGTAAAATGGTAAAAACAGATTGTACTAACTGTGTTATGGAGGTTTCATCTCACTCATTAGACTTACATAGAGTTGATGATTTGGATTTTAATGTTGGGATTTTTACAAATTTAACTTCCGATCATTTGGATTATCATAACAATACGGAAAGTTATTTAAAAGCTAAAAAAATCTTATTTGATAACTTGAAAGCTGAAGCCAAAGTTATTTATAATAAAGATGATGAGTATTCTAAAGAAATCTTAAAAGATTGTAAATCAGAGAAAATCAGCTATGGGATAAACCCAAAAGCTGACTTACAAATAAAGACTGTTGAGTATGATTTAAACGGAACTACATTCTCGCTTGAGCATAAAGGCAAAGATTACAAAGTTGAAACCAAATTGATAGGAGTTTTCAATGTTTATAATGCTGCGGCGGCAATTGGTGGAGCAATAAATTCGGGTGTTGATATTGATACTGCAATAAAAGGAGTTATATCAACTCCGCAAGTTCCCGGCAGATTTGAAGTTCTTAGCAGTGGTAATAAAAAAGTGATAATTGATTATTCGCATACAGCAGATAGTTTAAGACAAGCTCTCGAATCAATAAATCATATAGTTAAGGACAAGTGTACTGTTTATACTGTGTTTGGCTGTGGTGGTGATAGAGATAAAACTAAAAGACCGATAATGGGAAGAATTGCTGAAGAAAACAGCGATGTAATTATAATTACTTCTGATAACCCGAGAACGGAAGAACCTCTATCAATAATAGAAGATATAAAAAAAGGACTAAAAGGGAACAGTTATAAAACTATTCCGGACAGAGAAGAAGCAATAAAAGAGGCAATAGAAAAATCGGAGGAAAGTGCTGTAATTCTTATTGCGGGTAAAGGGCACGAAACTTATCAGGAAATAAACGGTGTCAGAAATTATTTTTCAGATAAAGAAACAGCGAGCAAGTATTTATAAATGAAAATTACGTTAAAAGACATATTTAATATTCCAAACTCAAGAATTTATAATCCTGATAGTTATAAATCGGCGAGCTATGTTTCTATTGATACAAGAACAATAAAGAAAAATTCTATTTTTGTTGCTATCAAAGGAAAAAATTTTGACGGACACAATTATATAAAAGAAGCAATTAAAAAAGGTGCAACTTCGGTAGTTATCAATAATAGAAAATTAAAAGATTTTGATGATGTTGAAGTTGCAATTATTTCAGTTAAAAATACTCTTGATGCTTACGGTGAACTTGCAAAAATTTGGAGAAATAAACTTTCTGCAAAAGTTATTTCCATAACCGGAAGTAACGGGAAAACTACAACCAAGGAAATACTTAGTCGGCTTTTGGAAATAAAATATAAAGTTCATAAAACAGAAGCTAATAATAATAATCAAATTGGTGTGCCGCTTACAATTTTATCGGCAAAGCCTAAAACCGATTTTATTGTTTTGGAGCACGGAACTAATCATCCCGGAGAAATTGAATATACCGCAAAAATAGCCGAACCCGATTTTGCAGTTATTACAAATATTAGTAATTCGCATTTACAATATTTAAAGTCTAAGGAAAAAGTTTTAGAGGAAAAATTAAGTTTATTCAAATATGTGAAAGATGATGGTTACGTCTTTATAAATAATGATGATGCACTTTTAGCTTCCATAAAAAGAAATTATAAAAATAAAATTACTTATGGCTTAAAAGGAAGATGCACGGTTAAAGGAAAAGTTAAAATTAAAAACAGTATAACAAATATTATTATAGATGAAATTGATAAAACAATAGAAACTACTCTTAATCTTTTGGGAAAAGCTAATGCTCAAAATTTTCTTGCGGCTTCTGCTATTGCTCTAAAAGTTGGGGTAACCGAAAGTGGTATCAATAAAGCAGCAAAAGAAATTAAAGCGGTAAAAGGAAGATTAGAGAAAATAAAAAATAAAAATTCCGTAATCATCAATGATACTTATAATTCGAATCCCGAAAGTGCAAGAATAGCTTTTGAAGTTTTAGATGAATTTAAGGACAAAAATAAAATTTTAATTTTCGGAGATATGTTTGAGCTTGGTAAAGACGCTGATAAGTTTCATAAAGATTTGGCAGCGAATATTAATTCTACTAATATTAACGAGGTTTACACGATAGGCAGAAAAGCAAAACTGCTTAATCAAAATTTGAATAAAAAAATTACTGCCAAACATTTTACAAACAGAGTTAAGTTAATTGACTTTTTAAAAGAGCTAAATATTGAAAATTCTGTTCTTCTCTTTAAAGGAAGCAGAGGAATGAAGATGGAAGAATTTCTAAATGTTGTAAAGGATAAAATAAAATAATGCTATACTACCTTTTTCAATATATCGATGAACTTTATTCGCCACCCGGATTTGGGGTATTTAAGTTTTTATCATTCAGATCAATGTTGGCAGCAATTACTGCTTTGTTCATTGCATTTTATATTGGTCCTAAAATCATCAAATATTTGCAGAAAAAACAAATTGGTGAAAAGGTAAGAGAATTAGGTCCGCAATCTCATAAGCTGAAAGAAGGAACTCCAACGATGGGTGGTATCATAATACTTCTTTCTATTGTGGCTCCTGTTCTGTTGTGGGCTGATATAAAAAGTGTATTCATCGTTTTAGTTCTTATGGGAACAATTTGGCTTGGGTTTGTAGGTTTTGTTGATGACTACCTGAAAGTTGTAATGAAAAAATCAAAAGGATTAATTGCTCGTTATAAATTACTTGGACAGGTACTTATTGGTTTAGTTGTAGGTTGTGCAGTTTATTTTTTACCGGAGTTTAGTGAGTATAATACTCAAACAACCTTACCTTTTATGAAAAACTTAAATTTTGATTTTTCAATTTTTTACATACCTGTGGTAATTTTTATTATAACAGCTACTTCAAATGCTGTTAACTTAACTGATGGCTTGGATGGACTTGCAATTGGTTCAATGATAATTATAATGCTAGCTGTAGCAATTTTAAGTTATGTTACGGGCAACAGTATTTACTCGGATTATCTTAATGTAATTTATTTGCCCGGTTCCGGTGAATTAACTGTTTTTATTGCTGCATTTATTGGTGCGGGACTAGGATTTTTGTGGTTCAATTTTTATCCGGCACAAGTATTTATGGGTGATACCGGTTCACTTGCACTCGGAGGGGCATTTGGAATTATTACAATCTTAATTAAAAAAGAATTATTAGTTCCAATACTTGGCGGAATATTTTTTATTGAAACTCTATCTGTAATTATTCAGAGATTATACTTTAAGTACACGAAGAAAAAATACGGTGAAGGTAAAAGAGTTTTCAAGATGGCTCCTTTGCATCATCATTATGAATTGTTAGGTTGGGCTGAACCCAAAATAGTAGTAAGGTTTTATATTGCTGCAATTATTTTTGCAATAATTAGTTTGGCAACATTTAAAATACGTTAATGAATATTAAAGGAAAAAATATCGCAATTTTAGGAGCCGTAAGAAGTGGAGTTAGTGCTGCAAAGTTAGCACGGAACAAGGGAGCAATACCGTTTGTTAGTGATATTTCAACAACCGGGCTTGTTAAGCAAAATTGTGAAGAGTTAAAGAAATTAAACATCGCTTGTGAAATAGGTAAGCACTCGGAGAAAATTTTTGAGAGTGATTTCATCATTACAAGTCCCGGTGTTCCAACTAATGCAACAGTTTTATCCGAAGCGAAAAAAAGAGGCATTAATGTCCATAGTGAAATTGAATTTGCATCTTGGTTTTGCGAAGGTAACATAATTGCAATTACGGGAACAAATGGAAAAACTACTGCCACTAGTTTGTGTAGCCATATCTTAAACCAAAGCGGCATAAAATGTTTTACTGCCGGTAATATCGGTTTACCTTTTTCGGAGATTGTAGAAGATGTGAATATTAGTGATTACGTTGCTCTCGAAGTTTCAAGTTTTCAGCTTGATTTTATTAGTAACTTTAAGCCCGATTTTTCCATAATCTTAAATATTACGCCCGATCATTTAGACCGATATGAAAATAGATTTGATCTTTACATTAAATCAAAAATCAGAATTGCGGAAAATCAAGATAAAGGTGATACTTTTATTTATAACGGAGATGATGAGAATATCCCAATGGGATACATAAGTGAAAGAGTTCAATTTTTACCATTTTCATTGAAGCAAAGTTTGAGCAACGGTTGTTTCCTTGATGATAATTGGATTGTTTATACTCAAAATAATTACGTCCAGGATATATGTAAAGTATCGGAACTATTTTTAAAAGGAGAACATAATCTTCAAAATACAATGGCTGTTATTTGTGTCGCAAAAACTATCGGGCTAAAAAATGAAAATATTAAAAAAGCTTTAGGAACTTTTAAAGGTGTTGAACATAGATTGGAATTTATTAGAGAGGTAAACGGGATAAAATTTATCAATGATTCCAAAGCCACAAATGTAGATTCGGTTTGGTATGCTTTAAGAAGTTTTGAAGAACCTATATACCTTATACTCGGTGGTGTTGATAAAGGTAATGATTATCTGAAGATAAAAGATGAAGTTAAAAATAGAGTGAAAAAAATATATGCAATTGGTGAATCCGCCGAAACAGTTCACAAATTTTTCAACTCTATTGTAGATGTTGAGATTGTATCTGATTTTAATTTTATCATTAATAAAGTTTTAATAGAAACTCAACCGGGAAGTGTTTTATTGCTTTCGCCTGCTTGTGCCAGCTTTGACATGTTCCGGAATTATGAAGACAGAGGAAGTCAATTTAAAGAAATTGTTGGAAACATAATATGAAAAATATTCACCGAATATTAATCGGTATAATTTTATTGCTAATTATTTTGGGAACAGTATTAATTTTTTCTACCAAAGGATTTTCATTTTTTATTTCTCATATTGAAAAAGTTTTAATTGCAGTTGTGTTGTTTTTCATCTCTGTAACAATCCCTTATAAGAGCTATAAAAAAATAAGTAAAATAGCTTTAATGTTAATAGTTTTGATGTTGTTATTGACCTTATTTATCGGTCCTGAAGTGAAAGGTGCTTCAAGATGGTTAAATTTAGGGATAATAAGATTTCAACCTTCGGAATTTGCAAAGATTTTTCTACTGCTTCATCTTGCGGTTTTAATTGAAGAAAAAGGGAAGGAAAATATCAAAAGTTTTAACCATGGCTTGGTTTTTACACTCATCTGGATTTTTGCAGTTTGCGGACTAATTTTTTTGCAGCCCAATGTGAGTACAGCAATAATAATTGCATTTACATCATTTATATTACTATACGTTGGTGGAGCAAGATTATCTCACTTATTAGGAATAGGTGGGAGTATTTTTGTTTTTGCCATTGGTCTAGGAGCTATGGTTATGCCGCACGCTAAGGCACGGATTCTTCCATACATAAAAAGTTTCCTGACTGAAGGTTATATTAATTTTCAAGTATTGCAATCTAAAATTGCCCTTGGCAGTGGTGGTCTTTTAGGACTTGGAATAGGAAAAAGCAGACAAAGCGATTTATTTCTTCCTGAGTCACATAACGATTTTATTTTTTCTGTTATTGGAGAGGAACTCGGATTTTTTGGAGCAATGGTTATTTTGGTAGCATATATGGCAATCTTTATAGTTGGTTTATTCATTGCCAAAAGAACTAAGGATGAGTTTGGACAACTGCTAGCATTCTCTATTTCATTCACAATAGTGCTAAGTGCGTTTATTCATGTTGCCATTGGATTGGGTTTATTACCAACAACAGGAATTACACTGCCATTTATAAGTTTTGGTGGAACATCAATAATTATTTTTTCAATATCTATCGGAATATTAATCAATATCTCTTTGGCTAACAATAAAAAACTCAAAACAAGGAAAGCACAATAGTGAACAAGAAGAATCTGAGATGCATTGTTGCTGCCGGTGGAACGGGCGGACATTTATTTCCCGCTCTTTCTGTTGTGGAAGAATTGAAAAGAAACAATAATGATGCGAGCTTTCTTTTTATTGGGACTAAAAACAAGATCGAAGCCGAAGTAATTCCTGAACTTGGTTATAAATTTAAAACTATATGGGTCAGCGGATTAAACAGAGGAGCAATAATTAAAAATTTATTGTTCCCGTTAAAAGTTATTGTATCGACTGTACAATCATTTTTTATAAACTTAAAATTTAAACCTAATGTTGCAATTGGTGCAGGTGCTTATGTTTCAGGACCAATAGTCTGGGCAGCATCAATGTTGGGGTCTAAGATAGTCTTGCTTGAACAAAATAGTTATCCTGGTGTAACAAATAGAATGTTGGAGAAAAAAGCTGATAGAATTTACATAAGTTTTGAAGATTCTAGACAATACTTTAAGTGTAAAGATAAATTAAAACTTATGGGAAATCCTGTTAGAACTACTTTAAACTTAATTGATAAAACAGAGGCAAATAAAAAATTAAATCTGGATTCCAATAAAAAAACATTGCTTATTATTGGAGGCAGTCTTGGTGCACGCTCAATTAACAATGCAATTTCAAAATTAGCCGAAAAAATTATTGAAAAGAATATCCAAGTTATATGGCAGACTGGTTCGCTTTATTATGATGAGTTTAAAAACCTTGAAAATAAAAATTTAATAATTAAACCTTTTATAAAAGATATGACTTCAGCATATTCTGCTGCTGATTTGGTTATTGCAAGAGCAGGAGCAACAACAATATCAGAAGCTGCTTATTTAAGTTTGCCCGTTATATTTATTCCCTCAACTAATGTGGCTGCAAATCATCAACACAAAAATGCTATGTCTTTGGTGAATGAAAATGCCGGTCTGCTCATCGAAGATGCAAAAATTGAAACAGACCTTTTAAATGTGATAGAAAAAACTATTTATAACGAGAAGAAGTTGAGTGAACTGAAGAGCAATATAAATAAGTTTTCAAAACCGAATGCTGCAAAAGAGATTGCCGAAGAGATATTGAAATTATCGGAATTAAGGAAAAATTAAATGATTAAGAATATTATTAAAAAAATACACTTTGTTGGAATCGGTGGAATTGGAATGAGCGGACTAGCAGAAATTTTGCTTAACCAAGGATTTAAAGTTTCCGGTTCTGATATTTCAACATCGGAGATTACACAGCATCTTGAAAATATTGGTGCAGAAATTTATAAAGGGCATTCCGCAGAAAATATCAAAGATGTGGATCTCGTTGTTTATTCCTCTGCGGTAAATATAGAAAACGATGAAGTTAAAGAAGCTTTAGATAGACAAATTCCAACAATTAAACGTGCTGAGATGCTTGCCGAAACAATGAGAATGAAGCACGGAATCGGTATTGCCGGAACACACGGAAAAACAACTACAACTTCGATGGTCGGATTAGTACTTACGAAAGGCGGAATTGATCCTACTATAATTGTCGGCGGTAAATTATCTGATCTTGGCGGAACTAATGCCAGACTTGGTAACGGTGATTATATTGTAGTTGAGGCTGATGAATTTGACAGAACTTTTTTGCAACTTACGCCAAGTATTGCTGCTATTACAACTTTAGAAAGTGAACATCTTGATACTTATAAAGATTTGGATGATATAAAATCAGCATTCATTCAATTTGCAAACAAAGTCCCTTTTTACGGTTTTGTTGTGCTATGCTTGGATGAACCTGCTTTACAAAATATTATTCCGCAGATAAATAAAACTATAATAACCTATGGTGTTACACAGCAAGCCGATGTAAGAGCAGTTGATATCTCTTACGAAGAAAATAAGAGTTCGTATAAGGTAATTTATAAAGGTGAAGAACTTGGTGAAATTAACTTGAACTTGCCCGGATTGCATTATATCAAAAACTCACTTGTTGCAGTTACAATCGGTAGAGAAATGGGAGTTGATTTTGAGACGATTAAAAAATCATTAGCTTCATTTTCGGGAGTTTACAGAAGATTTGAAACAAAGTATGATAATTCAATTTTGGTGTTAGATGATTATGCTCATCATCCAACTGAAACAACAGCAACACTAATGGGAATAAGAAGTGGTTACAAAAGAAGATTAGTTGCTGTTTTTCAACCGCATCTATATTCACGTACAAAAGAATTTTATGATGAATTTGGTAGATCTTTTTTGAATTCCGATGTGTTTATTTGTACGGATGTTTATCCAGCAAGAGAAAAACCGCTTGAAGGTGTTACGGGCAGATTAATTTCTGATTCTTCTAAAAAATTCGGTCATAAGAATGTTATTTATGAAGCAGACAAAAGTCAAATTCCTAAGCTATTAATGGATATTGTAAAAGAGGATGATATAATTGTTACAATGGGTGCCGGTGATATTTGGAAGTACGGCGAAAAGTTTATTGAGTTATATAATAAAGAAAATAAGAAATAATTAAGAATAATGAAATTCATTAAATATCAAAATATCATATTTATAATTATTATAGTTTTTATTATTGGAATTTTATCATTCTTTTTAGAAAGTAATAATGTTAATAAAATTTCTACAATAAAAATAGTTAATAACAAGTTGTTAGATAAAGAAGCATATCTGGAATTTGCTCAATTAAAAGAAAAAAATAAAGATGAAGAATTAACTCTTTCAATTATCAGAGATCGCTTGAGCAAGCATCCGTATGTAAAATTTGTTGATATAATTATTGTTGAAAGAGGAATTGCACAAATTAATATTCATGAAAAGAAAATAGATGCAATTCTTTTTAATAATTCAAAACAATTGTTAGTAACAAATAATTCGGAAATTATCCCTTTAATAGAAAACACTAATAATATAAACCTTCCAATAATTATTTATGAAGACAAAGAAAAAATAAAAGTATTCGATTTTGGAAAGTTTAATAAAAAAATTTTAAGAGCACTTAATATCGTATCTACTGCCGAAATTTATAACAAGAATCTCTACCAAAGCATTTCTGAAATTTATATTACTAATTCTGATGATTTAAAGATGAGTCTAATTAATATTTTAGCTCAAGTAAATTTTGGTAAAGAAGAAGAAATAAAAAAAACTGTTTATCTGTCAAAAATATTTAATCATATAAAATTCGGCGAAATTGATCAATACTTAAAATATATAGATTTAAGATATAACAATATGGCATATCTCGGATTTGATGAAACATTAACTAAAGAAAAGGATAGAACATGAAAAAGAATATTATTGCCGGTTTAGATCTTGGAACAACCAAAGTTGGTGCTGTAATTGCTGAACAACAAGAACACAAAATTGATATTCTTGGTTTTGGTGTTGCTCCTTCGGACGGATTAAACAGAGGCTTGGTTGCTAATATTGCTAAAACTGCCGCTGCAATTAAAGAAGCAATGGAGATTGCATCTAACAGAGCTGATCTGGATGTTAAGCTTGTTAATGTTGGTGTTGCCGGTGAACATATTACAAGTTTAAGACATAGAAATTATGTTACGATAAATAATCCTGATCATGAAATAAGTCAATCTGATATTGACCGATTGAAAGCTGATGTAAAGACAATTCGAATTCCTGCTGATAGAGAAATACTTCATATAATTCCTGAAGAATTTTATATTGATCACCAAGGAGGAATAGAAAATCCGATTGGAATGTGCGGCTCTCGGTTAGAAGCACTAAACCATGTTGTATTGGCTTCTATGCCTGCAATTTTAAATATTAAAAAATCTGTTGAGCGTGCCGGATTTGGTATTCATGATTATATCTTACAGCCAATTGCTTCAAGTATTTCCGTGTTAGAAGAAAATGAAAAAGATCTTGGCGTAACACTAATCGATATTGGCGGAGGTACAACAGATATTGCAATCTTTCATGATAAAAGTATAAAGCATACAAAAGTAATTGGTGTTGCTGGAAATCAAGTAACAAATGATATTAGAGAATCGTTGGGCATTGTAACGGCAGAAGCCGAAAAATTAAAAAAAGAATACGGCTATGCTCTTGAAGAAGCAATAATTAAAGATGAAGATATTTATATAAAAGGTGTTGGTGCCAGAGGAAATATTAAAATACCAATATCCTTACTTACACAGATTATTCATGTACGAATGAAAGAATTATTTACGCTTATTGATAATGAGATCAGACAAGCAGGATTAAAAAATAAAACAAAAGCAGGAATTGTTCTTACCGGCGGTGGTTCTTTACTAAACGGAGTAACCGAACTGGCCGAACAAGTATTTGGACAACCGACAAGAATAGGTGTTCCGTTAGAACTTGGTGCAGGATTAGCAAACGAAATTGAAAGTCCGGAATTTGCAACTGTAGCAGGATTAATAAGAGGAGTTCCGGGTACAACAAGTTCCAAAACTATGTTTAAGAACAAACCGAAAAATCCTATAAAACAAATGGGTATGAAAAAATTTATTAAGAGAATTCAAGAATTTTTTGACGAATTATAATATAATACAACAAGGAGGGAAAAATGTCAAAATTTATAACATTAAACAAAGAAGATAAGTTGTCTGCACAACTTAAGGTTGTTGGTGTTGGAGGCGGAGGCTGTAATGCCATAGAAAGCATGATGGAAAGAGGTCTGCAAGGAGTTGAATATGTGGCGGTTAATACCGATGCACAAGTATTACAAATGAGCAGGGCAGATCACAAGATTCAAATTGGTACAAATGTTACTCGCGGACTTGGTGCTGGAGCTGATCCGAATATTGGTAGAAAAGCTCTTGAAGAAGACCGAGATAAAATAAGCAAAGTTCTCGAGGGAAGCGATATGGTATTTGTTACTGCCGGTATGGGCGGTGGAACAGGAACCGGAGGCGCACCGCTTGTTGCTTCAATTGCTAAAAGTCTTGGTGCTTTGGTTATAGGAATTGTTACCAAACCTTTCAAATGGGAAGGGAAAAGAAGAATGCTGAATGCTGAAGAAGGAATACACGATTTAAGAAGAAATGTTGATAGCTTAATCATAATTCCAAATGACAGATTATTAAATATTCTTGACAAAACTGTTTCTGCAAGAACTGCTTTCGATAAACCTAACGAAGTTCTTTACGAAGCAACAAGAGGAATTGCCGATATAATTACTATACCTGGAATTATAAATGTCGATTTTGCTGATGTGCGTTCAGTAATGAAT
Organism: Ignavibacteriota bacterium; assembly: GCA_002746605.1. Taxonomy (GTDB): domain Bacteria; phylum Bacteroidota; class Ignavibacteria; order Ignavibacteriales; family Melioribacteraceae. The sequence goes on along the minus strand of PDPT01000046.1, from coordinate 4,193 downwards.
TCCAGCGGTGAAGCACTAATGGGTGCCGGAATTGCTAATGGAGAAAATAGAGCAATAGAAGCCGCACAAAAAGCAATATCTTCACCATTGTTAGATGGAATAAGCATAAAAGGAGCTAAGAATATTCTCTTGAATGTAACAGGTTCCGATGACTTAACAATGTTGGAAATTGATGAAGGGAATAAAGTTATTTATGATGCCGCAGGGGAAGAAGCTAATGTGATATTCGGTTGGGTCTCCAAAGAGGAAATGAATGATAATGTTTCTTATACTGTTATTGCAACCGGTTTTGGCGATACTGATAAACCTGCAAGTAAAATTGTTCCCGAAAAGAAAGAAGAAACACCTGAAGAAAAACAAGAAAAATATATGGGGTATAGTGTTGAAAATTTTGAAATTCCTTCTGAACAAGAAGAGCTTGAAAAACCTACTATTTTCAGAGTAAAAGGAGCAAATAAAATGTTCTTGGAAAATCAAGATGTTCCTAATGGTGGTTTCAAATTTGACCAATTAGATGCATTTGAACCTGCGGAAGTTGGCAAAGATGAAAAAAAGAAACATAAAAAAGGCGGGTCATCTTTTTTAAGAATGATGATGGATTAAACCGTTAATAAAAGTATTAACTCAAATATCTGAAATATCTGAAAAATTTATTTGTGTCTAAATATAAAAGTAAGAGTCATATTCCTCCGTAAATTAACGAATAGAAAACGGAATGACAAAATTTTTTAATTTTTCGGAAGTTCCCAAATATTATTAATCAAAAATAATGATTGAACAATAATTCCTTGCTTAAGGCTGTTTTGATTTCATCCTTGTTGTAATTCGTCAGTTATAAAAAAGAAATCAAGCAGCCTTTTTTATTATTATAACTTTAACTTAAATTTATCGATAATAAGAGATAAATAAAATTTGGATTTTTCTTTTTTCCATAAATATTTGAGGAATCCATTAAATACTTATTAAATAAAATTGAAATTAAAAATGAAAAAAATATTAATAATAATCTTACTCTCAACAACAATTTTTGCACAGTCGGAAAGTCAAATTGGTTTGATTGCAAAATTCGGTGCCGCCGGAGGATTTACTCCCGTAATACTATTTCCAAACTTTGATAAACTCACACCTTACAACCAAAAATTATCGATGGAAGAATTTAACTCCCCACTTGTCGCTTGGGGCGGCGGCGGTTACGCTTATGTAATGTTTATTGATAATTTACGAATGGGTGGTATAGGATTTGGTGGTAGTCAATCCCGGACGAGCAGAATAAATGGAGTAAATAACGAATTTATTTATTCACTTGGCGGCGGCGGATTTACCATTGAATATACAATGCCGTTTGTTAAGAACATGGCTCTCTCAGCCGGATTTATCCTTGGCGGTGGTTCCTTGGAATTGAATATATATGAAAATAGTGGAAGTTTTTCTTGGGATAATGTTTGGTCAAATTTACCTGAAAACAGTTTTTATTCCAAAGAAATATCTATAAAAAATTCTTTCTTATTCTTTTCACCAACTGTTAATCTTGATGTTCCTATAACAAGATTTCTTGCAATAAGAGGCGGTTTGGGGTATCAGTTTACTTTTACGAATGATTGGACAATTGCTAATGATAAAGAATTACTTAATATCCCAGATGGATTAAACGGAAACGGTTTATTTATCCAAACCGGCATTTTAATAGGCCTCTTTGCATTTTAATCTTTCTTTATATTGATATAAATTATTTATATGCAGCACAGATTGTTTATAATTTGAGATTAAAGTTTCTTCATTATAAGTTTAGTTAACGCTATATTCTTTCATTATAGTAAAATTTCGTTGTGAAAGAATTAATTCGCAACATTTATAGCCGAAGTCATTAAATCTCTCTCAGTTATGATTAAAGCATTATAGTTTTTAATAAAACCAATTTTTTAAAAGTTGGGTTTATATATTTAGGTTTATTAAATAAAAAATATTCATTAACTTATTTAGTTAAATTTTTTTATTTCAACAAATATTCAAAATATGATAAAAAAACAAATTTTAATATTTTTATTCTTATTTAGTGTAGTTTTAAATGCACAAATAAGTCAAGATGATCTCTCCTCTTTGTTAAAATCTGGTAATTCCTATAATTTAAATCAGATAACTGTAACAATTGGGGGTGAGTTTTTAGTTAACGGAAGTTTTTCTGCAAGTTCAACTGAACGCGTAGATCAGCTTGTTACCAGAATTTATAATACCGCAAAAACTGCTATAATGAGTCAGGTAAGCAATATTGCAAGTAATAATACTGATCAAGAAAATTCAATGGTTGAAGTAAAATATAATACTGATGATTTTGCTTTAAGGAATATAGAAATAATTCATCAAGATGGTAAAAAAGAAATTATTGATCTTGCCGAATTCAGGTTAACCGGAAAATTTGAAAATAATCCTTACTTAATAGAAGGGGACTTAATTTTATTTCCTCCTTACGATATGGAAAATAATTCAGTTACAATATCCGGAGCTGTAAACAAACCTACTACTTTCCAGTTTGTTGAAGGCGATGATTTACAAAAAGCTCTTTTCTTTGCCAGAGGAATTAACAAAGGTTATAAAAATGTAAACAAAGCAGAAATTTATAGATTAACTGATAACGGGCAAACTGAAGATATAATTGAAGTTGATTTAGCTTCTAATATTAAATTGCAAGCTGGCGATAGAATTAGAGTTCTCTACAAAGAAAAAAACAATTTAAATGATAAAGTGCTTGTACTTGGTGAAGTTGAAAATCCCGGCTATATTCCTATCGGGAAAAACTCAACAAGACTAAAAGATGTAATAAAACGTGCCGGCGGATTTACAGAAAATGCTTCACTAAAATTTGCAGAGTTGTTTAGAGGCTATGATTCATACTATGCACTAAAAAAAGAATCGATTGAAAAAGCATTTGAAAATCAAGAAATATCAATTCCCGAAAAAGTAAGTCTAATGAATTTTAATGGACTTGAATATTATAAAATGTTTCGTGATGCCGGTTTAACTTATTCCAATAGAGGAACTTTTAACATTGATCTTGCACTAAGGAGAAGTGAAGGCGTTTCTCTTGTTGATTTTACAAGATTGGAAGATGAAAATTCTAAAGAGAGTAATTATATTCTAAAAGATGGAGATGTTATTTTAATCCCGAAAATTACAAACGAAGTTTATGTTTGGGGGGCAGTTGCACAAATTGGTGGTTATGCTTTTAATTCAAACTATAGTGTTGAAGATTATATTAACCAAGCCGGTGGTTTAACGGATATTGCTTACGGTATAGATGAGATTTATCTAATAAAAGGGAAATCGAGGAACTGGATAAATGTTTATGATAATGATAATTATAAAGTTGAGCCGGGCGATTTTATTTATGTAAACAAAGAAATTCCCAGAGATTTTCAATTTTATTTGGGACGTATAGCCACCTATGCCGCTATAGTTGGTTCTGTAACAACAGTAATAATTTTATTGAACAATAATTTTTTTAAAAAGTAAGTGAAAGGTAAATGGAAAAGAAACAATATACATTAACAGATTATTTAAGCATTCTTTACAAGTGGAAGAAGTTTTTAATAATTAATCTTCTTGTTGTACTAGTTTTATCTACAGTAATATCTTTTTTAATACCGGAAACTTTTAAATCTACTGCTAAGATAGTTTTAACACCTCAAAGTGGGAGTGGTATCGGGGGGCTAGGTAGTCTTATTTCAGGAAATTCAGCTCTGTCTCTCGGTAGCCAACTATTAGGTGTGAATGTTAGTAGTGATGCGGATCTGATAGAGGGACTTTTTCAAAGTAGGGTAGTTCTTGAAAATGTTATTGAAAAATTTCATTTATATAAATATTACGATATTGAAGATAGGAATTATGATAAGTTACTAAAACAATTTAGTAGTGATATAATAATTGAGCCTAATGAATTTGGGATGATTGAAGTTAGTGTTATTAATAAAGATCCTCAAATTAGTGCTAAAATGGCTAACTATTTTGTTAAAATAGTTGATAGCTTAAATATAAATCTGGCGGGAATGAATGCTAAAAATAATAGATTATTTATTGAAAAAAGATATGAAAGAAATATCACTGATTTAAAAGCTGCTGAAGACTCAATGTATAATTTCCAAAAGGAATATGGTATTTTTGCTGTTCCTGAACAATTGGAAATATCAATAAAAGCAGCA
>PDPT01000026.1 GCA_002746605.1 Ignavibacteriota bacterium | reverse complement strand
CCAAATATTTAGGAAATACAATAGTATTGCTGTTAATAAAAATATAGTTGTTGCTGTTGGCAAAAATTATATAAATGGTATTGAAGATAAAGCTATTATCACATTAACAATAATTGGAGGTAAAAAATGAAAAAAATATTTTTATTAATTCTTATTATTTTTCAATCTCAATTTATAACTGCACCAAATAAAAGTTTAGAAGATCAGCAGAAAGAAGCTATTCAAAAAATTGTCCAAGCAACTGATTTTGAGAAAGTTAAATACTTATTTTTCTATTTCAAATTCAGGTTTAATATCTATCGGCAATTCGGATAATTTATTAACCAAGATTTTCATGCTTTCAGTTTGTACAGCATATTTCTTTATTAAATTTTTTGCTCCTTCATAATTTCCTTCAGCTTGAATCATTAATATTTTATTGGCAAGTTCTTTTAATACATCATAAGCTTTATCGAAATTTACTTTCACCTTGTTATTTTGTTTATCAAATTCATAAGCTCCATTTTCGAGAAGGTAATTATAAATGATTGCGCTTCCGCCTCCATGTGCTTCATTTGTTCCGAATCTTACACTACGAAAAATTCCTGCAAGAAATGTAACCCACATTTTCTTTTCAAATTCTTTAGAAAGAACGCCTTTTTCAATCATAAACTTATTATTGAACATTCCGAGTATATCAGCTTTACATTCTTCAATAGTTGAGTAAGTTTCTTTCAATTCTTTTTTTACTTCGGTCTCTTTATTATTAACTTTTATGAATCCTGGTCCGAGTCCGTGAGACATTTCGTGCATTAAAGTATGAGTAAAAAATCCATTAAAAGTAACATATTTTAATTGTTCATTATCTAGAACAATTTCTGCAATTGGTTTTAAAAGTTTATTAAACTTAGCTTCGTGCAAGTTTTTTAACATAACTTTTTTAGAGCCTTTGGCTTTTCTCACTCGTTCATCATTAGGGAGATTAAAAGCTAAAGTTTGAACTCCGGCTTTTGTATCGCCGGCACCAAAGACTTCTTGAACAACCATAATTGGTGAATCAGAACCACGTTCAAAATTTTTGTGTTTATTAGGAATTGGTAAATTTTCTTCCATCTCTTTTAAATACGAAGCAAAAGTTTTTAATTTTTCTGTTGCTTCGGGATCGACAATAGTCAAGAAGCACTCGAATGCTGCTTTATAATTGAAGAGTTCATCTTCATAAACTTCGTAAGGTCCTATCACCACTTCAATTAAGTGATCTTTCAAATCCATCCAAGCCATATCACTTTCAAAATAATCATTACTGTGAAAAGCTTTAGCTCTTAGAGTCAAATAATTTTTTAACGATTCATTTTCTGCGTATTTGGCAGCCTCAATTAACAAGTTAGAGATTTTTTCTAATTTAGTTTTATAGAATTCAGAATAGGGAATTGCTTTGAGGTTTTCTCCATCTCTACGAATTACTGTAAATTCACTTGTGAATTTTTTTTCATCATCGGGATGATTTTTTATCCAATTATTAAATTCATCTTTAGTTAAATCTTTTGGATAAAAATTAGCGCCTTTGGGTTTCTCTGAATTTCCGATAAATGGTTTGTTGTGATCTAATCTATCGAAAGGTCCAAAATTAATATTGAAATATTCTAATTCTCGTTTTTCAAATTTATTCTTAGAATTTTTAAGACTATCTTTGATTTCTAAATTTTTGTCATACACTTGCTCCAGAAATAACTCATCAATAATTTTAGCTGCTTCGTAGAGTTTTTGTACCACAACTTTTTGATTTTCGTCCAATAACGATTCATTATAATTAATGCTTGTTTTAGAATACTGATTAATTTTTGCTTCCAATTCGTTGCTCCTATTTTCAGTTTTTTTGTTATTGCAAGAAATAATCATTATTGCAATTAATAAATAACTAATAAAATGTAACTTTTTCATAATACTCTTTGCTTTTTTAGAATAAATTTGATGTTAAAACTTACTAAAAATTATGTGAACTTTGTTTATTTTTTTGCGTATGTGTATAAAAAACTAAACAATTTTATTTGCAAATACTTTAATAAAGGTAATTATCTGCTCTTTTTAATTGGCATCAAAAATGTAATAATACTTGTAAAATTAAAAGAAGCGAGGTATAAGATGAAAAAGTCAGTTATCATTATTGCATTATTAGGATTTATATTTTCATTTACAAATATAGATGCCAGAAACTTTAATAAGTACCATAGAAACATAGATGTCGAGTATTTTTACGGAGCATTGGAGCCATTCGGTGAATGGATCGAAATAGATTATGATGAATATGCCTGGCGACCTTATGATTCAGATTATAATTGGCGTCCATATTCCGAGGGAAGATGGGAGTGGACAAGAAACGGATGGTATTGGGTTTCTTATGAGCCTTTTGGCTGGGCTACATACCATTACGGAAGATGGTTCTATGATGATTACTACGGCTGGTTATGGATGCCGGATAATGTCTGGGCACCTGCTTGGGTTGAATGGAGATATAACAATAATTACATTGGTTGGGCACCACTGCCTCCTTATGCGAGATTTGATAGAAGAAGAGGAATTCGTTTTTCAATTTCTTGGAATTCGCATTACACAAATTGGAACTTTGTAACTTATAATAATTTTGTTTCTTATAACGTGAATAATTATTTCATCAATCATAATGTGCAAAATGTTTATAACAGAACTAAATACAGAACAAATTATTTCGCTGATAATAATAGAATAGTAAATGGAGGCATAAACAGAAGATTTGTTGAAAATCGATTGGGAAGAAAATTAACTACACGAAGGATTGATAGAACAAATAATTTTTCAACTTATAACAATTCAAGGGGAGTTAAAACTAGAAGAATTGTTGATTACAGACCTGCAAATAGGGAAATAGAATCGAGCAGAAATAACTTTAGTAGAAAGCGGATAATTAAAGGAAGAAGTTCTTCAACATTGAATAGAGATAAGATTGTAATAAATAGAAACAAAACTTCTCAAAAAAGAGGTAGTAACAAACCAAGAACTTTTAATAAAAGAAAACCGAGACATAATTCAAATACAAAATTTGGTAACACTAAAAACGAAAGAAAATTAGAGAAGAGAAATAACAGAAAAAATTATGGAAATAACAGAAATTATGAAAGACAACGTACAATTGAGAATGGAAGAATTTCTAGAAAACATAAAATTTTTAGAGAAAAACCGAGAATGAATAGAAATAGTAATAAAGAAAATAATGTAACTCCCAAAAGAAAAACTACAAAAATAGAAAGAAAAAATAATTCGAGAAGGGAAGTTTATAAATCACGTAAAAGAAGCAGCTCTAATAATGAAAAAGGTAATGTAAACAGTAATACAAGGAGTAGCAACTCGGAAAGAAGTCGTGAATCAAAAAGGGAAATTAAAAAATCACGTAGATAATTAGAGTTAAACCCACTATATAAAAGCCGTAGAAGTTTTTTTTCTGCGGCTTTTTTTGTAATTAAATTGTGTAATTAATTCTTCTGTCTAATTTTTAACTTCGGAAAAGTCGCACTTTTTGAGAGCTTATTTCAGAAAAAATGGAATTTCAAAAATCAGTTTAAGAAACAGCAAACTTTTTATGTTTTTATTTTCAGACTACTAACTTTACAAATTTTCTCTTACCAACTTTAAGGATATTGCCATCAGAAATATTTAATTCACTCTTGGGGTCTGTTATTTTTTCTCCGTCAATTGAAACTCCGCCTTGAATGACTAATCTTCTAGCTTCGCCTCGTGAGGGAGCAAATTTAGCTTCCATAATTAAATCAACTACATTTATTATAGTAGCATTTTCTAATTTTAATTCAGGAATATCATCAGGAATTCCTTTGTTAATAAAAACTTTATCAAACTCTTCCTCAGCTTGTTTTGCTGCATCTGCAGAGTAATACATTTCTACAAATGTTCTTGCTAGTGCTCTTTTTATATCGCGTGGATTAGTATTCTTATCGTCTAACTTAAGCTTAATTTTTTCTAATTCAGTTTCAGGAACATCAGTTACAAGTTTGTAATAATCGTAAATTAATTCATCGGGGATTGATAAACTCTTACCGTAAATGTCTCTAGGTGTATCATCAAGTCCTATGTAGTTGCCGTAAGACTTACTCATCTTTTCAGTTCCGTCAGTTCCCACAAGCAGAGGCATTGTTAAAATAACTTGTGGTTCCATTCCATTTTCTCTTTGAATATCTCTACCGACAAGTAAATTAAATTTTTGATCTGTGCCTCCAAGCTCGACATCGCTTTCAATTGCGACTGAGTCCATTGCCTGGGCAAGAGGATAAAGGAGTTCGTGCATACTTATTGGAATACCGCCTTGAAATCTTTTTGTAAAATCATCGCGTTCTAACATTCTGGCAACTGTATATTTCGAAGCAAGTTTAATTACATCTTCAAAATTCATTTTTTGAAGCCACTCGGAGTTATGTACAATTTTAGTTTTTTCAGGGTCTAATATTTTTTTTGCTTGTTCCCAATAACTTACTGCATTTGCTTTTGCTTCTTCAAAAGTAAGAGGAGGACGTGTAGCATTCCTTCCACTCGGATCGCCGATCATTGCGGTGAAATCCCCGATAATCAAAATGGCAGTATGACCAAGCTGTTGAAATTGTGCAAGTTTTTTAAGTACAACAGAATGACCAAGATGCAAATCGGGTCTTGTCGGATCGCAACCGAGTTTTATATTTAACGGTTTGTTTTCTTTTTTAGATTTTTCTAATTTCTTTATTAATTCTTCTTCGGGAATTATTTCCGAAGCACCTCTTCTAATTAGAGCCATTTGCTCTTCAACATTTGGAAACATTATTTTCTCTCAATTTAATTTTATCAATTTTATTAGTTTAAGTTTATGTAAATTAGGTAAATGCTTGCCCTATTCGAAATAACAAAAGGAAAGTGAATCACAATTTAATTTTTCTTTCAGCATCGCGTTGCATATCTTTTTTTGCAATTGCTTCACGCTTATCATAACTTCTTTTACCTTTTGCAACTGCAAGCTCAACTTTTACTTTCCCTCTTGTAAAATATAGACGAAGCGGGATTAAGGTGTTGCCTTTCTCTTTTACTAATCGATTTAATTTTCTTATCTCTCTTTTGGAAAGTAAAAGTTTTCTATCACGAACCGGATCGTGATTAAATCTATTACCTTGTTTATATTCATTAATGTAAGCTCCCACTAACCATACTTCGCTATAAGTATCAATCCTTGCGTAGCTATCAACTAAGTTTGCCTTATTTTCACGACAAGATTTAACTTCGGTCCCCACTAACACAATTCCGGCTTCAAGTGTTTGAAGGATTGTATAATCATGTCGGGCTTTTCTATTAACAGTTATATTTTTAAAGTTATCTTTATTTGCCATAATTAATTTAATAAAAGAAATAAAGTTATTTTTAATGTGTGTTAAAAGCAAGGTAATGAAGTCAGGAAATGTTGAAACTTTTAGATAAGAAATATAAAATATTTGTGAATTGACAATTGCGAATATAACAAAACAGTTTATGGTAAAAGAGGAAGAGCAATCATTAAGAAAAATCAAGTAGTTTTTCCAAAGTATAAAAAGAAAATCAGCCATTAAAAATCGCAAAAATTGTGAATAGGGCAAGGTATTTGTTTTTGGTAATTTGAAAATTAAAAAATTTTAAGTAATTTTAATATTAAGGAATCAAAAAAAGCTACGCATAATAAATTTTGATTAAGAATGTTTAATAGTCCATAACTTGTAGCAACTACTGATTCCACATAGCATTTTTATTTTATTGAGTTTTTTTGATTTTTCAATTATTCTTAAACTATTTACTAAACTCGCATTTCAAAGTTATAAATTAGTGCAGTGTAAGTTGTTAAAAATGTTGAGATTTCAAATTAAAAACCAAGATAATACTTTAAAATTATTTTACGGAAAGATGGCAGAGTGGTTGAATGCGGCGGTCTCGAAAACCGTTGGTCACGTTTTGTGACTCGGGAGTTCGAATCTCCCTCTTTCCGCAAAACCTATTAGTTTCTTTTTTGATTTATTATTGCAATTACAGCCTATCTACCTTACCTCCAATTCTATAATTTTATGTGATTTGAATCACAATAAATCTAGTTTTATACAATTATTTAACTTTCTATTAATAATGTTAATGAGTAGAAAATGAAAATAACAAAAATCGCGATTGTATTATTTTTGTTAACATCGCCGCTTTTTGCACAAATTAATTTCGGAATTACGGACACAGCTTCGGCATATAAAACTGAAATAAATATTCCTCTAAAAATATTAAGTAAAAAAAATATAAGAAACTATTCCTTTGATCTCTTATATGATGAAAGTATTTTAAAGGTCAAAGATATTGTTAAAAAAAATACTTTATGTGATTCATGGGCTTGGCATATTAGCATGAAAAAAATAAAAGGAGGAGTGCGTATTTCGGGTAATAATTGGTGGACTTCAATTTATGGTAAAGGTGTTTTACTTTATCTGAAGTTTAGTGTTATTGCAAAAGAAGGCAAATCCGATTTAATATTTTCCAAATTAAAATTTAATAATACGACTTCCGGTATCAGTATTAACAATGGAATATTTCTTGTCTATGTTAAAAAAACAATAAATTTTAATAAAACGGGAACAGGTAACGGCAAAATTTTAATAAATAATATTTCCTATAGTCTTCCTAAAAAAATAACACTATTACAAGGAAAAACATATAAAATAAAAGCAATACCAGATTCCAAAAGTAATTTTATATCTTGGCAAGGAGATATAAATTCAAACTTAATTAATTATTCTTTATTGGTTAATAATCAAAAAAATATTTCAACGGAATTTCAATTAAAGAACGTTAGAATAGAAGCCGTAATAGAACCTGAAGGTTACGGCATTATTAATGGACTAGGTTTTTATTCATTTGGTTCTGAAGTTGTGTTAGTGGCAAATCCGAATTCCGGAAAAGACTTTAAAAACTGGACAATAAATGACAAAGTAGTTTGTGAAAAAGAAACTTATAAGTTCATTGCGAATAAGAACTTAACTGTAAAAGCTAATTTTGCTTCTTATATGTTTAATATTTCTGCAACTCCCAATCCAATTGATATTGGAATTGTTTTTGGAAATGGTTCTTATGAAGAAAATGAAAATATTAAAATTATTGCAAGAAGTAACAATAAAAAATGGAGTTTTAATAATTGGACGGAAAATGGTATCTTCGTTTCTTCCGATTCAGTTTTGAATATAACAGTCAAGGAAAATAGAAATCTTGTAGCTAATTTTTCTCTTATAACAAACATAGATGAAGAAACTATTCCTGATGAATTTTTTATTTCTGCTCCTTATCCTAATCCTTTTAATCCAAGTACAACCTTTAAATTTTGTTTAACTAATAATTCAGTAGTAAATTTGTTTGTTACAAATGTAACAGGGCAGGTTGTAAAAAAAATAATTGATTATGAAAATATGAGCAGGGGAGTTCATAAAGTAAATTTTAGTGCTAATAATCTGGCAAGTGGGGTTTACTTCTATTTTTATGAAATTAAAGATTTAGGGCTAACTGAAAAAAAAGTTAAAAGTGGTAAATTGATTCTAATTAAATAAAAAACCATCTCAAAAAGTATGAGATGGTTAATGAAATTATTCTTTAGTCTTTTAAGAGAACATTATTTATTGCTTCAATTAATGCATCTTTAGGTAAAGCACCTTGCGACATTTGAGGCTGATCATTTTTGGGACAGAATAATAATGATGGAATACTTCTGATACCAAATGTTCCTGCTAATTCTCGTTCTACTTCGGTATCAACTTTGTAAATATCTATTTTACCTTCAAACTCGTTACTTAGTTCTTCTAGAACCGGAGCAACCATTTTACATGGTCCGCACCAATCTGCATAAAAGTCTATTATGCAAGGTAACTCACCGTTAAATTTCCATTCTTTGTTTTGCTCATAATTAAATACTTTTTCAAGAAATAATTCTTTTGTTAATTTCTTCGTCATTTAGTTTCCTATTTTATTTATATTACTACTGTTTGATGTACCATTTTATAAAAAGATTCAACTTCCTAAAATAATTTTAGGTGTTTTTTATTTTTTGTCATCATCTATAATTTTTTATTACTTCCAAAATCTTCTTTATCTTTTTTTTCTTCTTGCTGTGCATCATTAACTAATTTATTGTTACTACTTGCTTTTGTTTTTTTGTTATTAGTTATTTTGAAAATTACAAATAATATTGCAATAACGAAAATGAAAATAATTACATATAGAAGAATAGAAATATAATTGTTGGAATTAGAACCCCAATCATCAAGTTTGTTTTCAATTTTTTGCAACTGTTCTGTCGTGAGCAGTTCTTGTTCTTTAATAAGAGGAAGCCATTCTTTCTTGAAAAAATTATCCCAAACTTTTTCTTTAAAATATTCATATTTTTCCTTGCTTCCGGTATCAATTTTATTTTCTATATATTTTATAACATTTTCTTCAAATTCAATTCCGTTAGTAAAATAATCAATATCTTCGCCTCTTTCTTTAAATCCTTGATGTATAGTTTTCCATAGAGCTTCGTTTAATGCCGAATCCCATTTAAATAAAAGTCCGTCAACCTCAAAAAGTTTTACTCTGTTAACGGTATCAGTTGAGTAAACATTAAATAATTTAGGTCCAAAGAAACTCCACTGTCTGTTGAAACTATCATATTCGTTTCTTAATTGTAACAAATCATCTTTTGTAAAAAGACTTGCATCTATAAAATCTTTATTATCTTTTATGAGCTTACTTATATTATCAATTAGATTAGTATTCTTAACATTAGCCTTAATACTTTTTTTCTCTGCATCATCTAAAGTTTCAATTTGATGGCTTACATCAGCAAAAATGTTGTTCATAATCTCAGATATTAAAGTATCTCTTTTGGCAATTCCAAGCTTGAATTCATTAACTAAATTGCGTAATGAATCCAATTCATTTTTTGAATAGCCATATCCGGCTCTGAAAATTTTTAATTCGCGTAATAATCGTGAATTGTTTTTTCTTAAAGCATTAAGTTCTAAATTTATTTTTTTTAAGCTTTTAGTAAGTGATTTATTCTTGGCTTCAACCTTAGTTACTTGTTTAGATAGTGTTGTGATTTTAGATAAATTCTTATTTGCATATTCAATTTTTGCAAGAATTTTCTTAAAGGATGAATTAAAGTTTTTAGGATAGAGAGCATTATCCAGCAGTTCTTTTTTGTCTTTATATTCATCTTTAAAAGCTAAGATTTCCTTTCTAATATTATCCAATTCTTCGGAAGTCTTTGCATATTCAATTGCAATATCCCAAGACCTCAATTTACTTTTAAATTCTTGAGCGACTCTATAATCTGATTGAGAGAATAATTGTATATAAGAAAAAAATACAAGAATACATATGTATATATATCTTTTAGACACTTTTAATTCTCCTTAATTCCATTACTATTAACAAAAACCAAATGTTTTTCTCCATCTAGAATTTCAATGTAAGGTTTTCTTTGATTAAATGCCGGTAAATCCAAAGGAAACTCTGATACGGTTATTTTTTTATGCAATACCATTGCTCCGTCATCAGCTTTAAATAGATATACATTCTTAAATCCTTCGGATATAAAGTAATAATAACCTTTTTCATCCCTTATAATTCTTACTGTAGAATTTAGGAAAGCATTGGAATCCTGCATTTCTGAAAAAAATAGTTGTTTTACATTTGTGGAGAATGAGTAGCGTTCTTCCTTTACATTTCCATTACTGTCAATATCTAGTACCGATTCTAATGTCCATGTAAAATCTGAGGGGATTAGAGATAATTGAGAGCACGCAGCAAAAATAAATAAAATGATAAAGTATTTTGTCCCTGAAATAAGTGTGTTGCAATATTTATTAATACTATTTTTTAATTTCATATTAAACTCCATGTACATTGAATTTTTCTCTTTTTCTATTTTAAATAAAAAAAGAGATTATGTTTGTGATCAAAGTTACAAATATTTTTTATTTAATGTAATGAATCTAATTAAAAAAAGATGTAAATCTCAGATGATTTTCTTCGATAGTAATTTGTAATATATTAATTATTGGGTAACAATTGGATAATTTGCATACAGAAAAACAAATAAATGATAATGAAAATAAAGATGAAGTAAAAGACCTTCTTATTCTTGAAGAAGCAAAGAAATTTCAAGCAGTTTTTCTTGATAATATGAGTCATGAACTTCGTACACCTATTACGGTAATTTTAGGTTATGCCGGTATTTTATATGAAGAATTGGAAGATCCTGACTTAAAGGAAATGGCAGAAATTATTTTGAACAGCAGTAATAGGTTAACTGAATCCTTAAATTTACTTTTAGATCAAAGTAATGTTGATAGAAATAAATTGCAAGTGGAATTAGTAAAAGTAGATCTTATTGATAGAATTCAAGAAAATTATGAATTATACCGATTGGCATTAGAAGAAAAAAATATTCAATTAGAAACAAAAATTCTGATAGAAGGTGAAGCAATAGTTAATGCAGATATTATGATGTTAAAAAAAGTTTTCAACAATTTGATTGGTAATGCCATTAAGTTCACTACCACCGGTAAAATTACTTTGGAACTTAAAGAGACTGTAAAAGACTCAAAAAAATATTACCAAATTGATTTTATTGATACGGGAATAGGCATACCTCCAGCAAAGCTTAAAGTAATTTTTGAAGCATTCAGGCAGGTCAGTGAAGGAATGAACAGGTTATACCAAGGAACCGGTTTGGGATTATCTGTAACTAAAAAATTTGTTGGGCTGATGAATGGTGAAATTACGGTTGAAAGCCAAATAGATAAAGGTTCCACATTTTCAGTATTTTTGCCCGCAGTTAATTAAAAAAGTTTTTTAAGCTTTTGCCATATTCCTTTCCCGATTAACTTATCAATATTTGCCAAAATATTTTTAATAAGAATCAAAATATCATTTTCGCCGGGCCAATTTCTTTTAATTATTTGTGGATCAATACTATTTATAAGATCATTTAAAACAAAAGCAGCTAATCCCAAATCATCTAAATATCCAATAGGACCTAAAAAAGCTTCGGGAATAATATCAATAGGTGAAATAAAATATGTAATTGCTGCAAAAAGTTTAATTTTTTTTGAATAGGGAACATCTTTATCCTTTACGAGTTTAAGCAAAAGATAAAAAATATCAGGTATAATTAAAATATATTCTTTAATAATAGGCTTTATCTTTGTGTTTTTTTGCAGCCAATCAGAAATATCGGTTCTTAGTTTAATGTAAAATTTTTCATTTTTATTCATTTACGATAGTCTATTTAGTCCGTTTAATGCAGCAACCCTGTAAGCTTCAGCCATAGTCGGGTAATTAAATGTTGTATTTATGAAGTACATAAGGGAATTAGCTTCTCCCGTTTGAGATAAAATTGCCTGTCCGATATGAACTATTTCTGATGCTCCATATCCAAAACAATGAACGCCGAGAATTTTTAAAGTTTCTCTATGAAAAAGTAATTTTAGTATTCCTGTTGTTCTTCCTGTTATTTGTGCCCTGGCAAGATGCTTAAACTGGGAGTGTCCGACTTCGTAAGGTACTTTTTTTTCAGTAAGTTCCTTTTCGGTAAAACCGACTGAACTAATTTCCGGAATAGTATAAATTCCCGTTGGTATAAATTCCACTAAATTATGACCACAATTACCTGAAATTAAATGAGTAGCTGCATACCTTCCTTGATCGTAAGCGGCACTTGCTAAACTGGGATAACCCACAATATCACCTACTGCATAAATATGAGGATGAATTGTTTGAAAGTTTTCATTTACTTCAATCGATCCCCTTATGTTTCCTTCTAAACCAATCTTTTCCAAACCCATATTTTGAGAGTTTCCGGTTCTTCCTTGTGCCCAAAGCAGATAATCACTTTTTATTATTTTATTAGATTTTAGATGAATTTCAACTCCATTATCTTTAGGAACTACTTTTTCATATTCTTCGCTGTGTCTGATTAATACGCCGTTTTCTCTTAGATGATATGCAAGGGCATCAATTATTTCGTCATCTAAAAATGTTAATAATTGAGCACGGGTATTAATTAAATTTACTTTTATCTTTAATTCTCGAAAAATTGAAGCATATTCACAACCAACAACACCCGCACCGTAAATGGAAATTGTTCTCGGATTATCGTTCAAATGTAAAATTGAATCACTATCTAAAATTCTCGGATGATTAAAATCTATATCTTCCGGATGATAAGGACGTGAGCCTGTGGCAATTATAAAAAAATCTGCTTTAAATTCTTTAGTGATTTTGGCTTTATTTTCAATCTCAATTGTGTGTTCATCAATAAATGAAGCTTTGCCATCAAGAATATCCACGTTGTTTCTATTGTAAAAACTTTTTCTTAGTTGGTACTGTTTTGAAATAATAGGCTGAATTGATTCTAAAATTTCTTTATAAGTTGTATCTCCGTAAGAGTTTGTATCGGAAATTATTTGGCTTGCGTGTCTTAAAGCCTTACTTGGAATTGTACCTTTATGTGTACAGTTCCCACCGATGTTTGCAAAATGATCGCATATAGCAACTTTTTTCCCTTTTTTTACGGCTTTCATGGCTGCACCTTCGCCGCCCGGTCCACTACCAATAACAATTAAATCGTATTTTTTACTCATATCAGATTATCTCTGTAAAATTTTATTACAAACATAAGGAAAATATTTGAGTATTTTGATAAAATGTTGAGTGTTGACATAAGATTTTAGATACGAGTTAGAAATTCTTAAACGCAGGAGAAACAATTTCTTAAAAAAATTAAATTCAAAAAATAAAAGTGAAAGTCAGATTAGATTTTGAATTTTTGCTTTTTTTCTCTTGTTAAGCTGGCTGATTAGTTGAAAATTGGTACTTGAGTATTACTCTTTTAGTTTTAAATATAAAAATTTCAAGTAAATATGATCTTTAAGGCTCCTTAAAAATTACACAATTTTTATTTTGCCGCACCTTGGACATGTTATTTTATTACTCTTAAATTCCGGTGGTATTTTTATTGTAACACCGCATTTGCAATTATAGAAATTATAATCGTTAACATTCATTACAATATTACCGAGTTTTCTTTTCTCTTCTTTTTTTGTTAGTTTTTTTGTTTTTTTTATTTCAGAGAGAATAGGAATATACTTTTCTTTTTTGAGTTCAGTATCTGGAATTATTTTTTCTTTTCTTTTTCTAAAAGAATTATAAGATTTTTGATATTCCGCATAGTCAACTCCGTGTACCATTCCACGCAAAATTTTAATTCTTTCGGAAATTGGAGGATGAGTACTCGATAAATCGGAAAGCTTCATGTCTTTTTTCTTTAATGGATTTACAATATACATTCCCGCAGTAGCTTTATTTGCAGCTTTAAGTGTGTAAGTATTTTCTGATATTTTTTCCAAAGCAGATGCTAAACCTTCAGGATATCTTGTAAGCCTCACTCCGCTTGCATCAGCAAGATATTCACGTTTGCGGGAAATTGCAAAATACAAAAGTTGTGCAAAAATGGGAGCGAGTATCGCCAGAAGCAATGTTAAAACCATAATAATCATTTGAATATTACCATTCCCTGAAGATCTGCTTTTGTATCTGTTTAACGAACTGCCCCCAAACCATTGCGATCTGATAAAAATTTCAGAAATAATTAAAATTGCACCGAGCATTACGCCTGAAAAAGTCATGAATAAAATATCTCTGTTTAATATATGAGACATCTCGTGGGCTATTACACCTTGAAGTTCATTTCTATTTAACTTGCTTAAAAGTCCGGCAGTTACTGCAATTACACTTTCCTCAGGTTTTCGTCCGGCAGCAAATGCGTTAGGAGCCTCTTCATTGATAATATATATTTTTGGCATCTTGCGAAGATTTGCAGCTATTGTCATTTCTTCAACTACATTGAACAGTTGAGGATGAACTTGCTTGGTAACTTCTTTTGCATTACTGACAGAAAGTATTATCTGCGTACCAGCAAAATAACTTATGAGTGATAAAAGTATCCAAAAAATTATAGCGAAGAACAAACCTATAACACCGCCGCCTTGACCGAAAAGGTATATCCCAAATCCATATCCGAGAAGTAACAGCAAAATTCCCATTGCTACAAAAAGTATGATGGATTTTCTCTTATTAGCTCTAATTAATTCCCACATAATTTTAATTAAAAGTCCAAAAGTTTATCATATCTTTCTACATGTGAAATAAGAGATGATAACGCTCTCATATTTCCGAATTCATATTTCACATTTAGATATTAAGCTAAAATTTTACTTTTGGAAGTTCTCTCTCTGCTGCTACTTCAATTTCAAAAAATTCTTCTTTGTTAAAATTAAACATTCCCGCTAAAATATTTGAAGGAAACATTTCTATTTTGTTATTGTACTGTAAAACCTGATCGTTATAACTTTGCCTGGCGAAAGAAATTTTGTTTTCAGTTGCTGTTAATTCTTCTTGTAAAGTTAAAAAGTTTTCGTTTGCTTTTAATTCAGGATAATTTTCTACAACAAGATTAAATTTACCGAGAGCACTTGATAATTCTGTTTCTGCCTGCGATTTATCTTTTACTGAAGAAGCCCCGACTGCAGCACTTCTTGCTTTGGTTATATTCTCTAATGTCTCTCTCTCGTGAGTCATATAACCTTTTACCGTTTCAATTAAATTCGGAATTAAATCATGTCGTCTTTTTAATTGAACGTCAATCTGAGACCAAGCATTTTTAACTTGATTACGTAACCTTACAAGTGAATTATAAATTTGTGTTGCATAAAGTGCAATAACAACTACAACTATCACGAAGACTAAAAATGCACTCATAAATCCTCCTATTTATTTTTTATTTCTATTTTTTTTCTTGATGTCTTTATTTTGAAATTTTTATTTTGCTTCTTACATCTTTATTTTATTCTGATACATATCTTTCAAAACTTTTATAATTTTATTATTACTATTAACTTCATGTTCACTAATTACTTCCAGAATTTCTCCATTATCAAACCAAAATCCATGACCTTTGCTGCATTCATCGAGGACAGTATTTTTGTCGTTACTTACTAATGTTTTCTCCATTTTTGTTCTGCAGATTGGACATTTTTTCTTTTTTTCTCGAGAATTTATACCTTTTTGAAAAGAATTTAACAATTCGGTTTTATCAGATGAATCAGTGAGAAACAATTCCAACTCACCTGCATCTAACCAAATACCTTTGCAGTTTGTACAAAAATCAGTTTCAATTTCTTCAAATTCAATTACAATTAATGGATTGTTACAATTAGGACATTTCATAGATAAAATATTAGTTTTGCTTTTATAATATAAAATAATAAATAATATTATTAAAACAATTTTTACTATTTTTAAGCCCTTAAAAAATGAAAGAACACAGATGAGTACAAAATTAAATAAACATCAAAGAGATTATAAACATACAATCGAAAAAGATAAAGTAGATTTGGGCAGAAGACCCGAATGGTTAAAGGTTAAACTTCCTTCGGGAGATAACTACAGAGAAGTACTTTCCATGATGAGAAAATCTAAACTGAATACAGTTTGCGAAGAAGCAAAATGTCCGAATCTTGCTGAATGTTGGAATAAAAGAACAGCAACATATATGATCCTCGGTGATACTTGTACTCGCTCGTGCGGATTTTGTGATGTAAAAATGGGAAGACCTAACTTTGTCGATTGGGATGAACCAAACAGAGTTTCGCAGTCCGTTATAGATTTAGGATTAAAACATGTAGTTATCACTTCTGTAAATAGGGATGAACTTAAAGATGGCGGAGCTTCAATTTTTTCTAAAACAGTTGAACTAATTAGAAAAAACTCTCCGGAATGCTCTGTAGAAATTCTAATTCCGGATTTCCAAGGAAGTGAAAAAGCTTTCGAAATAATTATGCAAAATCCGCCGGATATTTTAAACCATAATTTAGAAACTGTTGCAAGACAGTACCATGCCGTTAGACCCCAAGCTGATTACCAAAGAAGTTTGGATTTAATTAAATGGTTTAATAATAGAGGATTAAGAACCAAAAGCGGAATTATGGTAGGAATTGGTGAAAAAAAAGAAGAGGTTTTGGAATTGATGAAAGATTTGAAAGCCCATAATTGTGATATTATGACAATTGGGCAGTATTTACAGCCTACAAAAAATCATTTGCCGGTTGATAGATATGTAACTTTGGAAGAATTTGCTGTTTATAAAAAAGAAGGGCAGAGGATCGGATTTGAAGCCGTTGAATCGGGTCCGCTTGTAAGAAGTTCTTATCACGCAGATAAACACGCAAAATAGTTTCTTACTGCATATGTTGTGAAATCACTTTAAAATTATATTATTACTTCTTCCATGGTTATTCTTTTTAACTAAACTTTTTTATTAACCATTTACACAAAATTTTTTACACTATCCATTAATTTTATATACGGTGTGTGGTGCGTTACTTTTTTACTTTTACCATTCTAAAATTAATCAATTCTTTTTTCTTTGATTTCTTTAACTGCTGTTTTTCAACAATAAACCCTTTGCTTTCAAAGAATCCTTTTGCCGTTAGACTTACATCTGAATAAATTAAGTCATTGTTTTGGTCAATGGCTTTTTTTTCAATTTCAGATAAAAGGGCACTTGCTACTCCTTGTCCTTGAGTGTCTTTATCCACAAACAAAAAATCTAAATATCCATCTTGTGCTAATGAACAGAAACCCACAATTTTGTTATTTATTTCTGCTACAACAAAATATTGCTCATGTATCTTTTCTAACCACTTATCAATATCAGCTTTCCACGAAGACCAATCGTCAACCTCTTCTTGGGAGTAGTCTCTTATGTTAATATTTTGGATAGTATTATAAAACAATTGTGTTATCTTTTTTACATCGTTCTCAACCGCCTGTCTTATCTTAATACTATCCATTATCTTTTTAATTACTTGTTCAGTTAATTTCTTATTACATCTTAAAACTTATTTTACCAATACAAACTCAACTCTTCGGTTATTCGCTTTTCCTTCGGGGGTATCGTTGCCGGCTATAGGTTTACTTTCTCCCCAGCCTTTGCTGTTTAGGCGGTCCTTACTGATGCCCATTTCTACCAATTTGTCCATTACCACTTTGGCTCTGCCTTCGGATAGGGTTTGGTTGGCAGCATCGTTTCCATCGCTGTCGGTATGTCCTTCTACACTGAATTTCAAGTCGGGCTTTTTGTTCATCAACTTATATATCTTGTTGATAGGTCCCATACTTTCGGGTTTCAGAGTAGTTTTACCCACATCAAAACGGATACCATTGGCAATAATTTTACCATCTTGCATCACGCGGTCATAGTATTTTACACCACCTTTGGCAATACGTACATTTTTGATAAAACGCATC
>PDPT01000025.1 GCA_002746605.1 Ignavibacteriota bacterium | reverse complement strand
TGAAAAAAATACTGTGCCTATCACTACTACTTTGTGCCATTTGTCCCAAGAGTACTCATTTCTGTCCACACCATACCCTGAACTAAAGGTTCTAAATGGCACTTCATCTCCCAAAGGTAGATTTCCAAAGTCTATTGTATCTTTTAGTGTTGGAGCTCCGTTTTTTTCCTTCCAAAGCGATTTATAAATGTATGTTGCGGTCTCACTTATATCTTTGTGACCATATTCTACACTTATACTATCTACCGGCACTGTAACTTGAGCATTTACTGCGTTCGTGTTAAAGAACATATAACTACCAAGCATTAGCCCGAGTGTAGTTTTTACACCAAAATGTATTTTATCATTTAAGAAATCTTTAGCATCTTCTATAAAGTATTTAGTGTTATTTACTAAGCTCTCTAGTGAGTTTTTGATATTTATTTTATGTAATTCATTTTTTTTATTTGAAATTGGTTTCAACATAGAGCCATAAAAATTAAACGACTGAAGAAATTCTAAACAGATTATTCTTTAATAGCAAGTTTAGTTAAAAAAATATTTTTTCTCTCATCTGCGGCATTTCGAGAAAATCGGGGAAAAAGTTTATTACAATCCTAATTCTAATGGTATAATTTATTATGAGTTTTTATTGAACATTATATTATTTTAAGTTAAATAAATTAAATGTATAACTAATACCTATTCCACTGTAAAAAGCTGCATTTTTCCATAAGAAATTGTTATTTCCGGTGTAATAATAAACCTATTAAAAGATTTGCTTTCATAAAGAATTATTTCGCTTCCAAAACTAAGTTCATAAAATTTAGTATATTCTTTATCGTTATCATCTTTTACAAAAGATATATATTCCGGACTATTATAGAACAAAGATAAATAAGGATAGAAAAGCTCATACCTTTTCCCGATTGTTATTCCTCCGTAGTAGTTTGGTTTTTCTTTTTTATGAAATTTTGTTCCCAATGTTAAGCCATAGTTAAACTTTCCGCTGTCGTTTTTTGTATGAAGAAATATATCCGTTTTGCTATGTGAAAAATTTGGTGATGTCATAACTCGGAATTCAATATTATCAGTTGCTCCGGCTCTTATTGTTATAAATCCGGGCAAAACAAAACCGGCATTAATCTCACCACCATTCAGTCCTTCGGGATTTCTGAAAGATGAACAAGCTGAAAAGTTTAACAGAGAAATAGTAATTAAAAAAACAAAAACAATTTTTCTATTGACCAATGTGCTAATAAATCTATTTTTTAATTGCTTCATTTTTTTCTTGTTAAAATTATTTCTAAATATAAATATTTTTAGTAGTTGAAGACTTCACTACTTTTTCATTACTATTTTTAAAGTACTTTTCAGATCGGAGATTTTTATAACTTTTAATCCAAACATTAAAATAAGATATGTAATTAAAAGGATTATTTTAATGTAATAATTCAATCCATAATAATAATGAGTAAGATAATAAATGATGGAAATAAAAACAATAAGAACAAGAATTTTTATAATTATTATATACTCGTATTCTATTTTATAAAATTTTTGAGAAACAATAAAAATTCCTAACGCCATAAAAACATAACTGAGTAAAGTAGAAATTGCACCGCCAAGTATTCCTATCTGCGGAACAAGAATTAAATTACTTACTATATTTATTGCTGCTCCAATTCCTGTTATTGCCGGCAGATATTTGGTTTTTTCTTCAAGATAAATTCCTGCAATAAAATTTACATACATTCCGTAAAAAATATAAGCAAGTAAAATAATCGGGACAATGTAAGTCCCAACCAAATATTTTTGCCCTATTAAACTTCTACCCGGTAATATTTGCAAGCCTGCTATATCATCAATAAAGAGTGAAAGAATTATCCAAATAAAACTTGTAAAAATTAAAAAGAGTGAAAGAACCTTAGAGAAAATCTTTTTTGCATTTTCCTCTCTGGCATTTGTAAGAAAAAAAGGCTGCCAAGCATATTGAAACATGGAGACAAATAAAAGCATAAAAATACCAAGTTTATAATTTGCTCTGTAAATTCCAAGTGTGGCTTCATCGGTTAATTCTCTAATAATCGGAACATCTACAACTTGCACAACCATTGCAGCTATGCTTGCAGGAAGATATGTAATACCGAAATAGAGCATTTTTCTCAGGATAGGTTTATCAAAACTAAAATTCAGATTTTTGATTATTGTAGGCAAAAGAGCAACAAACGAAAAACCGGAAGCTGCCAAGTTGCTTATAAAAATTGCTTCTATTCCAAACTTATAAATCAAAATAAGAACAAAATTTAATGAGACATTTATTACAATATTAAGAATTTTGATAGTTGCAAACTTTGCTGCTTTTCTTTTCAATCTTAAATCGGCAAATGGAATTAAAGTAACTGCATCAAAAAAAAGTATTCCAATTACATAAATAAAAATTGAGGAATAATTTATTAAGTCTACTTGCTCGGCAAACCAACCATGAAGAAAAAATAATAATACTGAAAATAGAATAGAAGTAAAAGTAACAAAGAGATAACCCGTAGAAAAAACTTTATTTTTATCAGCGTTTTCCACAGTTGCATACTTCATAAAAGCAGCATCCATTCCGTAAATATATATTATGTTGGCAAATGCGAGGAAAGCATAAATATATGATTGAATACCAAATTCTTCTGGTAAAAAAACATTTGTGTAAAAAGGAACAAGAATAAACCCTAAGAATCTGCCTACAATTGTACTGATACCGTAAAGTGCCGTATCTTTGGTTAATTCCTTTAGTTTTTCAATCATGAGTGGAATTTATTATTTAGGAAAATATTCGCTTAAAGATTTAATATAATCTTCCGGAGGTTTAACAGGTTTTTTGGTCTCGGTTTTAATAAACATATGCGATGTAAAACCTACAGCAATCAGTTTTTTATCTTCTTCTCGAGTAATTTCATATTCGATATGAACCTTTGCGGAATAAAGCTCGTTTAGCTTTGCTTCAACCAATAAAACATCATCGTAATAAGCTGGATTTTTATATTTTACTCCAGCTTCAATTAAAGGAAGTTGATAACCTCGTTTTTCTAAATTTGAATAAGGCAGACCAAACTTACGCAATAATTCCGTTCTTCCCACTTCAAAATATTCAAGATATTTTCCGTTGTAAACAAATTGCATTTTATCGGTATCAGCGTATCTTACTCTAATTTTTATAATATTGGAAATCATTAATTACTCCTCAAAAACTCCCATCTTACCAAATTTTTCAATTCTGTTCTGCATATATTTTTCAGGTTTTATTTTCTTTAACCGGGCAAGTTCTTCTAGCAGAATTTGTTTTAATGTATTTGCCATTTTTTTATGATCTCTATGAGCACCACCGAGAGGTTCGGGAATTATTCTATCAATCACTTTCAGTTCCAATAAATCGGGAGCAGTAAGTTTTAACGCTTCGGCAGCTTGCTCTTTATATTCCCAACTCCTCCAAAGGATGCTCGAACACGATTCCGGACTAATTACCGAATACCAAGTATTTTCAAGCATTAAAATTCTATCACCTACACCAAGACCAAGAGCACCTCCGCTTGCACCTTCTCCGATTATAACAACAATTACCGGTACTTTTAGTTTTGTCATTTCGAATAAATTTTTTGCAATTGCTTCAGCTTGTCCTCTCTCTTCGGCTTCAATTCCCGGATAAGCTCCAGGTGTGTCGAGAAGTGTAATAATCGGTTTCTTAAATTTTTCTGCCAGTTTCATTAAACGGAGAGCTTTTCTGTATCCTTCTGGATTAGGCATTCCAAAATTTCTTACAAGATTACTTTTAGTATCCCGCCCTTTTTGATGCCCGATGATCATCACCTTTTCATTTTCAATTGTAGCAAAACCGCCGACAATTGCTTTATCATCTTTGAAATATCTATCGCCATGAAGCTCTATAAAATTTTCTGTCATCAAATAGATATAATCAAGTGTGTAAGGTCTTTCGGAATGGCGAGCAAGTTGGACTCTTTGCCATCTCGTAAGGTTTTCATAAATATTTTTTTTGAGTAAATTAACTTTTTCTTCTAATTTATCAATTTCATTTTTTATATCAAGATTATCTTCCAACTTTTTCATTTCTTCAATTTTTTCTTCTAGTTCGAAGATAGGTTTTTCAAATTCTAAAATATTTCTATTCATTTGTTAACTCCGTTTAAACAAAAATTCAGCAATTGTTTTGCCAAGTATTTCCAAATCTAACCATATATTTTGATTTTTCGCATAAAATAAATCTAATCTTTTTAATTCAATATTATCATTTAAATCCGTTTTTTCTATAAACCAAAATCCGGTTGCTCCAAGTTTGCCAAGATATAAATCGGACTGATATTTTTTATGAGGTCCTACAAAACTTTTTTTTCCAATCAAAATTTTAGGAATTTGGTTAACAAATTTAACAAAATCATTTTTATACTTAAAGATTTTCGAAAAAATATAAACAAAAGGAAATATTGTAAAAATCATTATCAGCGATAAAACAAAATCAAAAGTTCTTTTAATAATTTTATGAATAGACTGCAAAATATTATAATCAACCTTTAGTAAAGGAACATTTTCAATGTGAGTAATATTGGATTTGCCTACCATAAAATCTAACTCACTACCTGAAATTAAAAATTTAATATTCTCTCCTTTACACTCGGAAATAACTGAAAACATTTGTTCGAACTCAAGAGATTCCGAGGCAAAAATAACATTGGTAATGTTAAATTCTTTTATGGTATTTCTGAAATTCTCTAAGCTCCCGATTACTTCCATACCATTTTCTTTATTACCAATTTCATTCAACTCTTTTCCGATAAGTCCGATAACTTTAAACGAACTTGAAATACCGTTTTTGAGTTTGTGTGCCAAGTCTAACGATTTTTTATCATTGCCAACAACAACAGTATTTGTAATAAACTCTTTTGTATTTGATGTTTTCAAAAAAGTATATTTAAAAATAATTCTCCATATTGAAAACCCAACAATTGCAAATGCGTAAGTAATTAACACAACAGCACGACTAAAAGCAAACTGTTTAAGAAAAAAAGTGGAAGAGGTAATTAACAGCATTCCTATAACAAGCGAAATTATACTTTTCAATATTGAAAGATTATCTTTTTTGTAAGCATTGGAAAAGAAAGAAATTAAAACTTGAAAAACCGCAGGGAAAAAATAAACATAAGGTTTAAAGATACTCGGAAAGCCAATCCATTTTTCATTTATATAAATTTCTTCGGAAAAATGAATGAAAAGATAAAAGAGTATAAAATCGAAAAAGATTCCGATTAAAACAAATTTGTTAACATTTGCAAATGCTAAAATTTTTCGCAAAATAATTCCTAATTGCAAAATGGCTTCGGTAAAAACCGATGAAGAAAAATGTTTTTTTACAAAAAGATGCATTGCATTATAAAAAATTTTAGTTTCGTCAATTTTGCTGCGTTTAGTGCTTTCACCTTTGTAATGGATTATTTCCGTTTCACTTAGATAGAAAACTTTATGACCTGCTTTTTGAACTCTGTAGCATAAATCCAAATCTTCGCCATACATAAAAAAATCAGGATCAAAACCACCAACTTTATCATAAACTTTTTTTCTTAAAAACATAAATGAACCGGAAATTGCATCAACTTCGTAATTTTTGTTTTCATCAAGATAAGTTAGATTATATTTTGCAAAAATTCGGCTGTTCGGAAAAATTTTGCTTAAACCCGCTATTTTAGTAAATGAAACCCAAGGACCGGGGAAACTTCGGCGACAAGCAAGTTGAAGGCTGCCATCGGGATTTAAAACTTTGCAGCCTGCAAGACCAACATCAAGATTTTTTTTCATAAAATCAATCATTACCGAGAATGTATTTTCTTTAACAATTGTATCGGGATTAATTAAAAGCAGATACTTTCCTTTTGCTATTTCCAAAGCTTGGTTATTGGCTTTTCCGAATCCTATGTTTTCTTTATTTTCAATTGTAATTACAGAAGGAAATTTTTTATTTACTAAGGAAATGCTGTTATCGTCAGAGTTATTATCTACAACTATAATTTCGGAGGAAATATTTTTTACCGCAGGCTTAATTGATTCTAATAAATTTATTAGAAACTCTTTTACATTGTAGTTTACAATAATTATTGATAAATCAATCATTAAATTATTTAAGTAATCCTAAAATTTTTCTGAAGCGTAATTTCCAAACTCTGAAAATTGCTTCTCTAACAATTTGCTTAGACATTTTAGATGTTCCGGCAACTCTATCCATAAAAATTATTGATATTTCTTTAAGTTTAAACCCTTTTATCCAAGCTTTATAATTCATCTCAATCTGAAAAGAATAACCATTTGATCTTATAGAATTCAAATCTATAGATTCGAGAACTCTTCTTTTAAAACATTTAAATCCTCCGGTACAATCCATTAAAGGAAGTCCGGTTATAACTTTTGTATAAATATTGGCAAAATAACTTAGTAATAATCTGCTCATGGGCCAGTTAATTACATTTACGCCTTGTACATATCTGCTACCTATAATTAAATCGTACTCATCCAAGTATTTTTTGAAGTTGGCAATTTCTTTTGGATCATGCGAATAATCCGCATCCATTTGAAAAGCAACATCGTATCCATTTTCTAACATATACTTATAACCCGCAACATAAGCCGTCCCAAGCCCGAGCTTGCCTTTTCTCTTTAATAATTTAACTCTGGAACTTTGCTCACTAATCTCTTCAACAAAATCACCGGTTCCATCGGGTGAATTATCATCAACAATCAAGATATCCAAATCGTCATAGAGATTTAGAAGTTCCGGAATTAATTTTTGAATATTATTAATTTCGTTATATGTGGGAATAATTACTATTGATTTCACTCAAAATGTCCTTTACCAAAAATTACTACAAAAATTGTTCTAAATAAAATTTTCATGTCCATTCTTAAAGACATATTTTCTATATAAAATAGATCGAAACGAAGTTTAATTTGTACGTCTTCAATGGATTCATCATATTTATGTTTAACTTGTGCCCAGCCAGTTATTCCGGGTCTTACTTTTAATCTTCTTTTATACAAAGGGATTTCCTTAGATAATTTCTCAACAAAATAAGGTCTTTCGGGTCTTGGTCCTACCAAACTCATCTCGCCTTTAAGTACATTATACATCTGCGGAATTTCATCTATTCTAATTTTTCTGATAAACTTACCAACCTTTGTGATTCTGGGATCATCCTTAGTTGACCAAACCGGACCCGATATCTGTTCTGCATTATGAACCATTGACCTGAATTTATAAACATTAAATTCCTTTCCGTTTAAGCCTGTCCTTTTCTGTTTAAAAATTACCGGACCTTTAGAATCTATTTTTATTGCAACTGTAATAATAAGTAAAATTGGCGAAGTTATTGCTAAAATTAAAAATGAAATACTTATATCGAGAAATCTTTTAACTTTTTTTTCCCACTCGGGCATTAATTGTGGCATAATATCAATCAATGGGAAACCGTAAATTTGTGTTGTTCTTGCTTGCCCGCTTATGATGTTATAGAGATCAGGTACAATTTTTAAGTTAACATTTGCATCTTCGCATTTGGCAATTACATCAATAAGAACATCATCTTCATGTTTTTCAAGAGCAAGAATCACTTCTTCGGCTTTAGTTTCATTTATTACATTTTGAATATCTTTAACACTACCAAGCACTTCAATACTGTCAAACTTTTTGCCTACATTTTCATCTTTTACTGCAACATACCCAACTGCATCTAATCCAAGTCCACGATATTTGTTAAGGGTCTTGTGCATATCCATTGCTTTAGAATTATAACCTACAATTAAAGCTTTTCTTCTTCCAAGTCCGTTAATTAACAATTTCCTTTGCAGACTTCTTACAAAAACTCTGCCCAAACCTACAATAAAAAGAAAAAAGCCCCAGTAGAAAAAAATGAGAAATCTTTTATTACTTTCTATATTATGAGCAAGATCATCGGATAAAATGATTGTAAAGAGAATAAAAATTCCAAAAAAACTTGCTTTGAATAAGGTTGTTAATTCATCAAAACGTGAACTTGCAAACCAAGTTCTGTACATTCCCGCAAAAGTAAAAATTATTAGCCAATAAAAATATATTATTATCATGCTAATAAAAAACTCAGGCGATGCTAATGTGTTGAACATTCCCGATTCTACTCGAAAAAGGTAATACAAAATCCAAGCCGAATTTATTGCAATAAAATCAGTTCCAAGTACAAATAATTTTTCTAACTTTTTGTTCACTTATATAAAATTTAGTTTATAATCATATTTGTTATTTTTTCACCTATAGCGAGTGATGCAGTTGCTGCAGGTGATGGTGCATTACAAACATGTAAAATTCGTTTAGTTTTTTGGAAATTAAAATCGTCTAATAAATTGCCGTTTATACCGCATGCTTGTGCTCTGATTCCCGCTCCACCCTTTACTAAATGCGCTTTCTTTATTTTCGGTAATATTTTTTTTAATTCATTAGTAAATGCCGTTTTGTTAAACGATCTGTAAAACTCACAAAATCCGGTTTTCCAATATTTACTTACAATTTTATGAAATCCCGAAAATGTAAATGTATCAATTGTATCTTTAAAATTAAAACTAAATTTTGAGTATCCTTCTCTGGCAAAAGAAAAAACGGCATTCGGACCGGCTTCAACTTCTCCATTAATTTTCTTTGTAAAATGAACACCAAGAAAAGGAAAAGATTTATCGGGTACTGGATAAATTAAACTATTGACCAAATATTCTTTCGTTTTATTGAGTTTATAATACTCGCCTCTAAAAGGAATTATTTTAAGTCCAAGATTTGGATTAGTAATTTTTGCTATTCTATCTGATTGCAATCCTGAACATGTTATAATTTTTTTAGTGGAATAATTACCGTTTGTTGCAATAACTTCAACATAATCATTTTTTTCAATAATATTTTTTACTTCAGAGTTAAAAACTATTTCAGAATTACTTTTTCGAATTAGTTCGGCATATTTATTTAATACTGCTTTAAAGTCAATAATTCCGGTTTGCGGAACATAAACAGCTTTTGTACCGAAACAATAAGGTTCTTTTTCCTTAATTTGTTCTCCACTTAGAACTTTTAGATTTGCCAGTCCGTTTTCACATCCGCAATTATAAATATTTTGTAATTCAACTTCTTCTTCGTGATTTTTGGCAACAATCAGTTTTCCGCATAAATCAAATTCTATTTCGTTTTCTCTACAAAAATCCAATAAAAGTTTGTATCCTTTCACACAATTTTTTGCTTTTTCACTACCGGGTTTGTAATAAATTCCTGAGTGAATTACACCACTGTTATGTCCGGTTTGATGTTTTCCGAGTTCACTTTCTTTTTCGAGAATAATAATTTTAGCTTCAGGTTCTTTTCTTAAAAGCATCAAAGCTGTCGCAAGCCCGACAATTCCAGCACCGATTATTGTGTAATCATAAATTTTCACCACTTAGTATTTCTCTGATTTAGGCAAAATTGCACCTACTAAAAATCCGGTGCCCCAACTTATGTGCATAAAAAAAATAAGTAATGGGACTAAAATAAAAAATGATTTTTTTTTACCTTTTAGCTTTGGAAGAGATGTAAAAAAAGAAGTAAGAAAATAAATTGTTAAAAGGAAAAGAAGAACAAAAAAACTTATGTTATAAAAAATTGAGAATACCAAAAGGAATAGTAAACTTAAAACAAAAATCGGAGGAATTAGATGATAAAATTTTATGGAATCAAAATGTTTTTTTATAACATTTACTCTCAAAATTCCATATCTGTATAATTGTTTAAGGAAAGCTCCTATCGACTTTCGTGGATAATATTTACTCTTAATTTTGGGAGAATAAAATATTTTATACCCGGCTTTTCTAACTCTCCAATTAAATTCAGCATCTTCGGAGATAGCAAATTTTTCTTCAAAGTTTCCCAGTTCATCAAATAATTCTCTTCTGTATGCTGCGTAAACAACCGTATCAACAAATTGTTCTTTATTACTCCACCTATATTTTGCACTTGCCATGCCAAATGGTATTTCCATTACAGTTGCAATAAGCTTTTGTTTGAATGTTTTACCAACATTTAATTGTGTTCCCCCAGTAACCTTGATATTTTTTTCCGAGTGAAATTTATTGTTTAAAGAAACAAAATTACTATCCAATTCAGTATGAGCACCAAGGATTATTATAATATCATTCTTAGATTTTTTTACACCAATATTTAATGCTTTAGGTGTTTTTTTATCAGGATTATTGTAAAGTTTGATATTGGAGTTTTTTGCTATTAGATTTTCAACTATTTCTTTTGTACCATCATCAGATAAGCCGTCAACAATTATAATTTCTATTAAATTTTTATTGTAATTTTGAGCTAAAATTGAATTTACACATTGCGATATGTAATATTTTTCGTTCCTGCAAGGAATAATAATAGAAAAACTATATTTTTTGTTTTTTATTTTCGACATTAAAAATAAATTTTATTTAAATAATTAATATAATCATTAGAAATAATTAAAAAAAAGCTGACTTTTATAGTCAGCTCAGAATTACAAAAAAATTTTACAACTCTTTAATAACTTTAGCAGGAACACCCGCAACAACCACATTTGGCGGAACATCCTTTGTAACAACAGCACCTGCACCAATGATTGAGTTTTCACCGATTGTAACACCTCCCATAATTGTTGAAGATGAACCGATTGAAACTTTGTCCTTTATAAAAGTTTCTATTAATTCCCAATCTTCATCGGTTTGCATACTGCCATCAGGATTAACTGCACGCGGATATTTGTCATTTATAAACGTAACATTATGACCAACAAAAACTCCATCACCAATGTGAACACCTTCACAAATAAATGTGTGAGACGAAATTTTACAGTTTTTACCAACTGATGCGCCTCTTTGAATTTCTACAAAAGTTCCAACCTTAGTTCCATCATCAATTGAACAGCCATAAAGATTAACAAAGTCAAATATCTTTACATCCTTCCCAAGTTTTACATCATTTATATTTTTTTTTTCCATATAATTATTTCCAAAAATTTGTTTAATTATTATCTTCTTTAAACTTCTAAAATATTAGTTTATGCTGAAAATAGAAGTAAAGATCATCTAGTACATTTTAGTTAATTAACAGATTAAACTTTAGACTTTTTTAGAAATTACTTCGCTATGCTCTCGTAATGACTAATATTTAACGTCCTTACGTTTATTAACTCCCAACAGATGATAGATATTTGTTCAGCATCTAATTAGTTTTTTATTGATTAATTTCTATAAGTTTACCTTTATTTTTTATAGATT
Source organism: Ignavibacteriota bacterium (assembly GCA_002746605.1). Taxonomy (GTDB): domain Bacteria; phylum Bacteroidota; class Ignavibacteria; order Ignavibacteriales; family Melioribacteraceae. The sequence continues at coordinate 6,783 of PDPT01000025.1, read as the reverse complement.
TTTCACTTGCTTCCAATATTTTAACAACTTCTAAGCCATCTTTCCCGCTAGTGAGAGGATCTCTTTTTTCTTTAATTGCACTAATAAATTCTGCAGCACCAAGTGATAACGCTTCCGTAGCTTTCACTTTTGGCGAGTGCATATCACCCATTCTATATTGTACCAAGGCTTCGTGTATTTTTTCTTTTGTAGAAATTTCAACACCGGCATCGTAAACTTTAATTTTTTCAAAATTCTCCATATCATCAAAAACAAGCATTTTTTTATCACCACCTACAAGCATTTTTCTGATTTTTACGGGAGAAGTCCAGTTTACATGAAAATGAGCAAAGCAATTATTTTTAAAATATAATGAGAGATGTGCCACATTTTCGTGATCATAATAATTTGCAATTCCATGTGCCGAAACAGCAACAACTTTTTCATTTGGCATTAAATATTGCATTATTGAAAGATCATGTGGTGCAAGATCCCAAATAACATTTACATCATGCTGGAACAAACCGAGATTAATTCTTACTGAATCAAAGTATTTAATTTCACCAATTTCTCCGTTGTCTACTAATTCACGCATTTTACGAACAGCACCGGTATAAATAAATGTATGATCAACAAAAATTCTAAGCCCTTTTGTTTCAGCAATATTTATAAGTTCTTGTGCTTCATCGGAAGTTGCAGTAAATGGTTTTTCTACCCAAATATTTTTACCGGCTTCCAAAGCCATTTTACCGAATTTATAATGAGTATCAACATGAGTTGCAATTGCAACAATATCAATATCTTTTTTAAGAAGTTCATTATAATCTTTTATTAACTCAGTTGCGGGAAATCTTTTTTTGATAAAATTTAATCTGTCATCACTTAAATCACAGCCAAAAACCTGATCTACTTCAGGATGAGCCAAAAAATTACGAACTAAATTAGGTCCCCAATAACCAAGACCAATTATACCTACTTTCATTTATTTTCCTTTATTTTTTAGAATATTATTTTTGAAAAAATTTATGTATTGTTTCAGAAACCAATTTTATTTGTTCATCAGTTAATTCCGCATACATAGGCAATGATAATCCTTGTTCAGCAAGTTCTTCCGTAACAGGAAAATCACCTTTTTTATAACCAAGATGTTCAAAACATTTTTGTTCATGCAAAGGAACAGGATAATGTAATCCTGAAGCTATTTCATTTTCACCGAGATATTTTTGTAATTCATCTCTTCTTTTACATCTCTCTTCACCATCTTTTCCTTTTACTTGAATTACAAAAAGATGATAAACATGTTTTGCGTAATCCATTTCTTTAGGAACTTTTATTTCGGGAATATCAGAAAGTAATTCGCGATATTTTTCAGCAACTTTTCTTCTTCCGTCTGTCCATTTATCAAGATGATTTAATTTTACACCAAGAACCGCACCCTGGATTCCTGCCATTCTGTAATTATGTCCATAAATTTCATGATTATATTTTTCTTTACCGCCGTGGTCTCTTATCATTCTTGCTTTGGTTGCAAGTTCTTCATTATTGGTGGTAACAGCTCCGCCTTCACCGTAAGCCCCTAGATTTTTACCCGGATAAAAACTATATGATGCAATATCGGATAATCCACCGATTCTCTTTCCTTTATACTCTGCAAAATGAGCTTGGGCGGCATCTTCCAATAAATACAGATTATGTTTATCCGCAATTTCTTTAAGTGGATCCATATCGGCAGCCTGCCCGTATAGGTGAACGGCAACAATTGCTTTGGTTTTAGGAGTTATTGCAGCTTCTACTTTAGCCGGATCTAGGTTATAACTTTCGGGATGACAATCAACAAAAACCGGAGTTGCTCCGCATAAAGTTGCTCCCCAAGCCGTAGCAATAAATGTGTTAGCCGGAATAATAACTTCGTCGCCCGGTTTAAGACCAAGTGACCAAAGAGCTACGTGATTGCCATCTGTTCCGGAACTTAGTGCCACACAGTGATTCGTGTTATGTGCTTTTGCAAATTTTTCTTCAAAATTAAAAACAGGTTTACCCATTACATAAGCTGTATTATCCAACACATTGAATATTTCGGGCAGTACTTCATCTTTTATAGTTTTGTATTGAGCTTTGAGATCAAGAAATGGTACTTTCATAAATTTAGCCTCCCTGAAGATGATTGATTTTTATAAAATTTTTAATGTTTATACTACTAAACAATTGAAACTTTTTTTTAATAAATGTGATTTAAAATAAAACACAATTTAATAGAAATATTTTAAAGAAATGAAATTAATTTTTTATTATTTTTTTTCTTGAAAAATAATAATCGGTTCTTTTTATAAGAATTGTAGTAAAATATTTGAAGTTTTTTAAATAAAACTCTGAAAAGTGAACTTTAAGGAAAAAAATTGATATTGTAGCTTGTTAACATGCCTGTTGCACAACGTGTGTAAATATACATAAAAAATTAAGAATAATTTAAGTCATTTTCTTTTACGGAAGTGTACGGATTGCCTCAAAAAAAGTAACCGAAAGTAGTTTATAGCAAAGATGTAGCGTCATAATAATAGTAACCGAAAAAAGGGAAATTATTATGAGCACAACAAGAAAAAAAGAATATCTATAAGAAATAAGAAACAGATATTCAAAAAGTAGTAAAATAGAGAAACAAAAAATATTAGATGAGTTCTGTAAGGTATGCGAGTATAACAGAAAGTATGCAATCAAATAATATTCCTCAGATCTTGAAACTTGTATTTTCTCTTTTGTATATTACTAATTACTACTTATTTATACATTTCATCTATTAAATGTCTATAACGTTCTTCAATTACATTTCGTTTCAGACTCAACTTAGGTGTCATTTCTCCGCTTTCTACACTAAATGGTTTACTTAGCAAAGTAAACTTTCTGATTTTTTCATAACTTGCTAATTTCTTTTGGAATTGCGAAAAATCTTTTTCCATCATTTCTTCAATTTGTTTTTTGGTAATTAAGTCTTCATTAGAGCTATACTGAATTCTATGGGCATCAGCATACTCTTTAAGTGCTTCAAAATCAGGAACAACAAGAGCACTTATAAACATTCTACGATCACCGATAATAATAAATTGTTCAATATATTTACTAGCAAGAAATAAATTTTCAATTGGAGCAGGAGCAACATACTTGCCTCCGGAAGTTTTAAACAAACTCTTTTTTCTATCTGTAATTATTAAGAAACCTTCAGCATCAAAAACTCCAATATCTCCCGTATGAAGCCAGCCGTCTTTTAATACTTCATTAGTTTCTTTTCGCTTCTTGAAATAACCTTCCATTATACTTGCTCCACAAGCTAAAATCTCTCCGTCTTTAGCAATTTTAACTTCAACTCCGGGAATAGGTTTGCCTACACTTCCAAATTTGTAATCGTTTTCCCGATTAACTGCTATAACCGGAGATGATTCGGTTAATCCATAACCTTCAAGAACTAAAATTCCAACAGCTTCAAAAAATACTCCTAATTCTCTGGGAAGAGGTGCACCACCTGAAATAAAAAATCGTAATTTACCGCCGGTTATTTTTCTTATTTTACTTAAAGCCAATTTATCCGCAAGTTTATATTTTGCAGCTAAAGAAATGGGTATTGTTTCATTATTTCTTTTTAGCTCAGAATAATCTTGTGCAATGTTTACAGCCCAATTGAAAATATTTTGTTTTTTTTCGGATTGACTTTCAACATTTCTTTTAATCTTACTGTACATCCTTTCAAATAAGCGGGGAACAGCTGTCATAACTGTTGGTTTCATTTCGGTCATGTTCATTGCTATCTTTTCGATGCCTTCAGCAAAAATTACAGTAGCACCGCAAGCCAAAGCAAGATAATAACCTGCCATCCTTTCAAAAATATGGCTTAAAGGTAAGAAAGATAAGAATGTATCTTCATCCGTAACGTGAAGTGCTTGTAAAGAAGAAAAAATATTTGAGATTATATTTTTATTAGTAAGCATAACTCCTTTGGGTTCACCGGTTGTGCCGGAAGTATAAATGATAGTAGCAAGATCGTTTTCGTTTGCTAATTCTATTTGAGTTTGGAAGTGATTTTTATGTTCTTCTTTATAGATTTTACCTTTTGCAATAATCTGCCTAAACGAAAAGGTATTGTGTGGTAAATCTTTATCATCACCAAACATAGTAATAATAAAATTTAATTTTTTACATTTAGATTTTATTTTAAGAACTTTGTTTAACTGAAATTTTGTGGAAACTATAATACCAATTGCTTCGGAATTGTTAAGAATATACCCAATACTTTCTGAAGTAGAAATAGGATAAAGCGGTACATCAACTGCACCAAGACTTAATATAGCAAAATCAGAATAATACCATTCGGGTCTGTTCTCCGAAATTATTGCAATTCTATCTTCTCTTTTAATACCAAGCGAAGCTAAACCAAGTGCAAAGTTTTCTGTTGTATCTCTAACTTCTTTATAAGTAACATCAACAAAATTATTTTTATCTTTGTTTTTATATTTAAAATAAGTTTTATTGGATTCATACTTTTTTGTAACAACATCGAACATTTCAGGAATAGTCTTAAATTCTTTAATTGCCGGCATCTTTGCTCCCTTTATTAAAATTTATAAAGATAACTCAGAATTTGAAAAAAATCAACTTATGGTATTTTTTATGGATGTGAAAATTTATATCAAAAGAAATGTTTTTAACATAAGAATTGTAACAATTAAATTCATAATAGTAAATAAAGCGTTCATTTAAACATCTCTTTACCATTTCTTATTCAAGTGAGAAAAATAAAAGTTTAAAAACTTAAACTTTAATAAATATTTTTCTGTTATATAAAATCCACATTAAGCCTAACCAAATAAGAACATAACAGATTGCCCAAAGCAAGGAAGCATTTATAGGCTCTAACCATGTTAAGAAATAATTCTTGAATAGATAAGTCTTTAAACTTACTTTTGTTCCGGCATAATCATTTACTTTTATATAATATAACATTTTAGCAGTTAAACCTGATAAAAAGAAAACTGTAATTGCATTCATCCCATACACTTGGAACGGTTTAATCCACCACTTAATTTTCTTTACATCGATAAACCAAAAACAAATACCAAGAAAGTTTAATGCTAATCCTCCCGTATAAAGAACATATGAGCTTGTCCATAGGCTTTTATTCATCGGGAACCAACCATCCCAAATATATCCAGCAAGCATTAAAATATTTCCAAAAACAAAAATCCAAACTACTTTAACAACATTATCATTTTTTTTGCGAAGCCATTTGCCGGTTAATACTCCAATTAAAGTTGTGGCTAATGCGGGTAAAGTACTCAAAATTCCTTCGGGATCCCATGTTTTTGTGTAAACCCACATATGACCACTTAACAACAAATTATCCAACCAAGCACTTAGATTTGTACCCTTTTCAAGATTGGCTTCTCCGAAGCCGGGCACAGGTACAAACATAATAAGTATCCAATACAAAATTAAACTAAAAACTGTAAAATAAATTATTGCTTTAAAGTCTAACTTTAAGAAAATGAGTGATGATATCAGATAAACAACTGCTATTCGTTGAAGAACTCCGGGAATTCTTATTGTAGAAAAGTTAAAATAAGGTATGGCATGCAAAAGTAAACCAAGCCCAAAGAGAATAGCACTTCGTCTTAAAATATTTAGGATTAGTTTTGTTTGGTCTGCTCCGCTTTCTTTTCGCTTGGAAAGAGATAAAGTAACTGCCACACCCACAATAAATAAAAAAAATGGAAAAACTAAATCGGTTGGCGTGCAACCATGCCACGCAGCATGTTTTAGAGGCGGATAAATATTACTCCAACTACCGGGATTATTAACAAGTACCATTCCTGCAATTGTAATACCCCTAAAAACGTCTAAGGAAACTAATCTTTCTTTTTTGTTCATAACAATAAGGTAATAAAAGTTTAGTATTTTTCTGCTATCAATTAAAAAAAATAATTAATTTTTTTCGATAGTATTTAATAATTTTATTTTACTTATTACACAACAAACGGAATATTAAATGAATTTTATCAGAAAAATATATGATTGGATTTTACATTGGGCTGAAACACCTTATGGTCCCATTGCACTTTTTTTATTAGCTTTTGCGGAATCTTCTTTTTTCCCAATACCGCCCGATGCACTTTTAATTGCTTTGGCTTTGGGAGCAAGAGCTAAATCATTTAAATTTGCTGCAATTTGTACAATTGCATCAGTACTTGGAGCATTAGTCGGTTACGGAATCGGTTACTTTGTATGGTGGGAAAACTTAAATGAATTCTCTGCCGTTGCAAATTTTTTCTTTAACAATATTCCGGGTTTTACGCACAAAATTTTTTATCAAGTAAAAGAATTATACGACGAATGGAACTTTTGGATAATTTTTACCGCCGGTTTTACACCAATCCCCTACAAAGTTTTTACCATTACCGGCGGAGCGTTTACTATAAATTTAATAATGTTTATTATAGCTTCTGTTGTTGGAAGAGCGGGAAGATTCTTTTTAGTTTCATTTTTAATCTGGAAATTTGGCAAGCAAATTCAAGGTTTTATTGATAAATATTTTAACTGGCTCGCAATTGGTTTTACAATATTATTAATTGGTGGTTTTGTCGGAATTAAATATTTATTCTGATTTAATTTAATGTAAAGGAGAGTTTCAAACTCTCTTTTACATGTTGAATTATTTAGGAGTAAGTATCATCTTTTTAGAAGCGGTATAATCATTTACACTAATTGTATAGAAGTAAATTCCGCTTGTTAATTTATCTGCATCAAACTTGGCTTTGTAAA
>PDPT01000032.1 GCA_002746605.1 Ignavibacteriota bacterium | reverse complement strand
AATAGCAGTTGGAATAGGAATGTTATTTTCTTTTCAAAAATATCACCAATTTGGAATCAATATTTTTGATTATTCAGATATTTTTGATTTTTTAATTGCACCTTTTGTTGACTTGAAAGTTATATTATTTTCATTTGGTTCAATATTTTTAGGATTATCAATAATCCAATTTGATGTATATTGGAAAAAAAAGCATCCGGAATCTTATTCAAAGATTAATATGGGAATGGATAAGAAAAAATGGTTTAATCCAGTTAGATATGCTGTATATTCTATCTTTCTTTTGAGTTATCTATACATTGCTTCAGATGGATATGGTAATTCAGCAAAAAAACAGATTGAAAGTGAAAGTAAAATGATTGGAGTGAAATTTAATGATGGAGAAGTCAAAAAAGGATTATTCATTGGTAAAACAACTGAATATCTTTTCTTGAAGACCAAAAACAAAATCACAGCAATTCCTATTAAGTCAATGGTAAAAGAAATTGAAATTAAATAAAGCTGCTAACAAAAAAAAAAGTGTAAATGAGTAATTTACTTACATATCTAAAAGGTGGCGATTTAAGGTCTATTGCAAATGCTGATGAAGTAATTTCTTTGATAAAAAAACAATCGGATTTTGATAAATTATTTGAGCATTTATTTGATAATGATAGATTAATTAGAATGCGGGCAGCAGATGCTATTGAAAAGATAACATTAAACAATACTGAGTATCTCAAGCGACACAAGCAAGATATTATTAAGCTAATGAATGCTGTAAATGATAAAGAACTGAAATGGCATTTGGCATTAATGGTTTCCAGACTTGATTTGAAAAATACGGAATTAGGTATAGTGTGGGATAAATTAACACATTGGGCAACTAATAATAAAGAAAGTAAAATTGTTAGAGTAAACTCAATTCAATCTCTATTTAACTTGGTAATAAAACACAATGAGTTAAAACGGGATTTTGATTTAACCATCCAAGCAATTAAGAGCGAAAATATTCCATCAATAAATGCAAGATTGAGAAAGTTAAAAATAATGCCAATGTAAAAAATATGAAAGAAAAAAGAGAAAAATATTTTTAAGTTCTTAACCGGTTTTTATATTACTTTCTTCTGTTCTATGTATCATAGAATAAATATTACAAAAAATAAATAAAAAACTTGAAATGGTAGAAAAAAATAGGATACTTTATTATTAAAGTTTTTTTGAATTTGTTATTTTATTAGCTTGTACACTTAATTTTAATTTCTGGAAAAGATATGAAAAAAAATAATACTCTTGGCAACTTGCGAAGTAACATTAATAATGTTGATTCTGAAATTTTGAAACTTCTCTCAAAGAGACGAAAACTAAGTGAAGAAGTAATTAAAAATAAAATTGAATCAAATCGTTCCATTAGAGATAAAAATAGAGAAACCGAATTATTATCTGAAATTATAAATTCAGGTAAAAAATTAGGATTAGATGCACATTATGTATCAAAAATATTTTATGATATTATTGAGGATTCGGTAAGATTACAACAAAATTATTTTCAAGATTCAATTTTTGATACCGGTTCTGATGTTATTCGTATAGCAATACAAGGCATTGAAGGTTCATACAGTTCACTTGCAGCAAAACAGTTTTTTTCTCATCTTAACAAAGAAATTATTTTTATCAGCAAAAAACGATTTGACGAAGTTGCTGCTGAAGTAGAAGCCGGAAGAGCTGATTTTGCAATGCTTCCAATTGAGAATACAACCTCCGGTGGAATTAACGAAGTCTATGATCTTCTTCTTCATACAACGTTATCAATCATTGGTGAAGAAAAATTTCATGTTAAACACTGTCTCGTTGGTACAGATGATTCTTCCATAGGAAAGTTGAAAATAATTTTTGCTCATTATCAAGCTGCGGCACAATGCAATAAATTTCTTGCTTCAATTCCCGATGCAAATATTCAATATTTTGCAGATACAGCTTTATCGGTTAAAAAAATTAAAGATGAAAACAATCCGGAATACGGAGCAATTGCAAGTCAAGAAGCTGCAAAATTATTTAATGTAAAAATTCTGCAAAAAGATATAGCAAACCAGCCTGATAACTTTACAAGATTTTTAGTTTGCTCAAGAAAATTAAATACTGTAGATGTTAGAATACCTGCCAAAACTTCTTTGGTAATGGCAACTGCACATAAAGCCGGATCGTTGCTCAACGCATTGACCGTTTTTAGTAAGTATGACGTGAATATGGAAAAATTGGAATCACGACCAATTATCGGAAATCCATGGGAAGAGATGTTCTATCTCGATTTTGCAGGGAATATCAATGACGAAAATATTAAAATGCTTCTTGACGATCTGGGCAGACACACCAGATTCTTGAAAGTGCTCGGCTGCTATCCTGCAAAAGATATTGCAAAAGCAAAAATTGATTACTTTATTAAAGGTAAAGATTTGGATGCATCCGTTGATAAAATTCAAAAAGAAAGAGTTGAAGAAAAAGAGAAAACCGACAAGCCTAAAAAAGCTAAAAGTTATAAATTGGCAAGTCGTGAATATAAATCTGAAGATACAATTATAAAAGTAAATAATGTAACCGTTGGCGGTGATAATTTTATTGTGATAGGAGGTCCTTGTTCGGTTGAATCTCATAATCAAATTTTTGATTGTGCACAACACGCTAAGGAAAACGGGACACAGATTTTAAGGGGCGGTTGCTTTAAGCCGAGAACTTCTCCTTATAGTTTCCAAGGTCTCGGTTTTGACGGACTTAATGAATTGAAAGAAGCAGGCAGAAAATATGAACTCCCAATAATTACGGAAGTACTTGCCCCGGAACAAGTTGCTGATGTTGCTCTTCAAGCCGATATTCTTCAAGTAGGGGCAAGAAATATGCAAAATTTTTCTTTATTAAAAGAAGTCGGTAAAATTCATCGTCCTGTAATGTTAAAAAGAGGAATGATGTCTTCAGTTGATGAATTACTAAATGCTGCCGAATACATTCTTTCTCAAGGCAACAGACAAGTAATCCTTTGCGAAAGGGGAATAAGAACTTTTGAAACAACAACACGAAACACACTTGATTTGGGAATAATTCCATTCTTAAAAGAAATGACTCATTTACCAATAATTGTTGATCCTTCTCATGCAATTGGTGTTAGGGATAAAATAGCACCGCTTGCAAAAGCAGCAAAGGTTGTAGGTGCACACGGAATAATGGTTGAGTTCCATCCCGATCCGCCTAAAGCATTAAGCGATGCAGATCAGGCATTAACTTTTGAACAATATAGCCGGTTGATGGAAGAGTTATACAAGTTATAGAAAATGAGCGTGTAAAATCTTTTGTGTAAACAGAGAGTTGTAAATTAAATATTTTTCAATCTTTTGCTAAATCCCCCTGGCAGATGTATCTTCAGTTATTTTGGCTGCTTGCGGATTTAACTTAAGAAAACTTTATAATGTTTTCTTATTGAACTTTTTTAATACCTTTGAGTAGCTTGTTTACAGAAAAGTTTTAATAATATATACACTTTTTTTAGTACCGACTAAGTAAAGAAAAGATTATTTCTAATTAAAAGTTTAATGACCATCTTGTAGTATGCAAAATTACTGAGTCTATCTCAAGTTAGTTTATATTTTCTCTACGAGATTGATCAATACTTACTGAACCCAAGTCTAATTTTTTTGCCAATTCTAAAAGTTTTGAAGCACCCTCATAATATTCCATTGCTACCAAAACTTCCATTTCTTTTCGCACATGGTTGCTGAGCGGATACTTATCCTTTTTACCATCGTATGAGATATTGTACTTTTTATCAAAGCTTACTTGTGCTTCT
>PDPT01000045.1 GCA_002746605.1 Ignavibacteriota bacterium | reverse complement strand
TACGGTTTACGGTTCCCCATCAGATAAGTTTTTGTCTCAAATTATGGGAGCTCCGGGTCTTGCTGACGGATACTATTGGTTTGAACGCCATAATGTAAGGAAAACTGTACAATTTTTCCCTCATTTTCGTACACCTTATGTTTGGGGCAGAGGTGCACAAACTACCGGTTGGGCTTACGACCCAAAATTTGCAATGCCTTGGTGTGATGTAGTTCCGGGAACTATTCAAGGAAATACTGCAACTTTAGAAACCTATTGCTATAAAGTGTATAGGTTAGTTAGTGACGGTACTATTTCAGGTATTACTTATGAACTAATTGGTTGGTATCCTTGTGCTCCTTCTCAAGTTCAATATGCTTTTACAACTCATGGTGAAAATATGGGATTCTTATTTAAAAAAAGTATAAAAGATAATAAAAACTTGCTTCCTACAAAAACAAAGTTAGAAAATAACTATCCAAATCCATTTAACCCAAGCACAACAATAAAATACCAATTGAGTGAACCGGGTTTTGTTACACTAAAAGTTTATGATATGTTAGGACAAGAGGTTGCAAATTTAGTAAACGAGCAAAAAGGAATAGGCTTTTACGAAGCTAAGTTTGATGCAGGTAAATTAACAAGCGGAATATATTTCTATACAATTCGTGTAAATGATTATACCGCTTCTAAAAAGATGATACTTACTAAATAGATTAAATATTGCATAGGGTACGGGCTTGAAACTACCGTACCCTGCTTAAAAAGTTCTAAAAGTAATTTTATTCTTCTTCCAAGAACGGATATCTGTAATTTTTTGGAGGAACAAAGTTTTCTTTTATTGTTCTTGCAGAAACCCATCTGATTAAGTTTAGATAACTGCCTGCTTTATCGTTAGTACCGCTGGCTCTTGCACCGCCAAATGGCTGTTGCCCTACAACCGCACCGGTTGGTTTATCGTTAATGTAGAAATTACCCGCAGCATTAACAAGAATTTTATTCGCCAATAAAACTGCTTCTTTATCTTTGGCAAAAACAGCTCCTGTTAAAGCATAAGGGGAGGTTTCATCACAAAGGTGTAATGTTTCTTTGTATTTTGCCGTAGGATAAACATAAATCGTAAGTACCGGACCAAAAATTTCTTCTTCCATAGTTTTAAATTTAGGATCTTTTGCAACAATTACGGTCGGCTCAATAAAGTAACCTTTGGAATCATCGTAATTACCGCCGGCAATAATTTCAGCATCTTTAGATTTTTTTGCAAAATCTATATAGCTTTTAATGGAATTGAAAGCACTTTTATCAATTACAGCATTTACAAAATTTGTAAAATCTTCAGGGGAACCCATTTTTACGGTTTCCAATTCTTTAAGCATAAACTTTTTTAATTTGTTCCACATCGATTGTGGAATGTAAGCTCTTGAAGCTGCAGAACATTTTTGTCCTTGATATTCAAAAGCACCTCTTATTAAAGCGGTACCGACTTCTTCAAAATCTGCACTTTTATGTACAAAAACAAAATCCTTACCACCGGTTTCACCAACAATTCTGGGATAAGATTTATATTGTGCAATGTTTTCGCCAATAGTTTTCCACATATTTTGAAATACAGGAGTACTTCCGGTAAAATGAATTCCAGCCAAGTGAGGTGATTTCATTACGGGATCACCGACTTTTCTTCCGGAACCCGGTACAAAGTTAATTACTCCATCAGGTAAACCAGCTTCTTTAAATAATTTCATTAACCAATAGCCGGAATAAACAGCACTTGATGCAGGTTTCATTAAAACTACATTTCCCATTAAAGCAGGCGATGTTGGTAAGTTGCCTGCTATTGCAGTAAAATTAAAAGGAGCAATTGCAAATACAAAACCTTCCAATGCTCGATATTCCATTTTATTCCAAACATATTGAGCATTATGAACTGGTTGTTCTTCATAAATTTGTTGTGCGTAATAAGCATTAAATCTTAAGAAATCAATTAATTCGCAAGCCGAATCAATTTCTGCCTGCATAACATTTTTACCTTGCCCAAGCATGGTTGCAGCATTTAAAGTATCTCTCCAATAAGGCGAAGAAAGTAAATCGGCAGCTTTTAGAAAAATAGAAGCTCTCTCCGTCCAATCCATTGCAGCCCAGCTTTCTCTTGCTTTTAATGCCGCTTTAATTGCCATATCAATTTCTTTTTCGCTTGCCTGATGATACTCACCAATAACGGTTTTATGATCATGTGGAATTACACATTTACCTTTATTACCGGTTTTAATTTCTTTACCGCCAATTATTAAAGGAATTTCAATTTTTTGTTTTTTTAATTCTTCAATTCTTTTTTTTAGGGATTCTCTTTCCGGTGAGCCCGGTTCGTAATCTTTTACCGGTTCGTTTGTAGGAAAATTAATCATAAATTGAGCATTTGCCATTACACACTCCTTTTTACTGAATAAAAATTATTTTTTTGTGTATAAAATCTAAGAAATTTATTAACTAACTTATAGGAAAAATAAAAAATATTTGAATTTATTTAATTTTTTCTCATTAAAATTATTAAATTATAACTTAAATGATATTTAATCCGTTAACAAATCTCAATAAAGCAAGCTGCGGATAATTAATAAATACACAAATCTTATTCGCTGAGACTTAATGCAAGGAAGTTTATAAATATAAAGAATTATGAAAAGTAATCCATTTTTGTTTTTAACTGTTTTTATCGTAATTATTTTATTAATTGATTTTTACTCTTTTCGTGGGGTAAAAAAATTAACAAGAGAACTTAAACCAAAACTTAATACTTTAATAAATATTTTATTTTGGGCTGTTCCTATTATTTTAATTATCAGCTTTCTCTTTCTTCCGTTAATGAGAGAAAAAATAAATCCTGCTGAGTTTTTAGTTTATTTTCATTTTATAGCCGGCACTTTAATTCTGTTCTATGTGCCTAAATTGATTTTCATAGTTTTTAATTTAATTGATGATATAATTTTACTACTGAAAAAAATATTCAAAAAAGAAAAATCTTCTAATAAGGTTGAAAATAACGGAAAGAAAATAACCCGAAGTCAGTTTTTAACAAAAGTCGGAATAATTGCTGCAGGTATTCCTTTTCTTTCTATTACTTACGGAATTGGTTGGGGAAGATTTAATATAACTATCCGCAAGCTTAACCTTGCTTTTCCAAATTTGCCGGAAAGTTTCAACGGATTAAAAGTTGTTCAAATTTCAGATTTTCACATAGGAAGTTTTTTAAATCATGCAAATTTTGTTAAAGAAGTTGTGGAAAAAGTAAATTCATTAAATCCGGATTTAATTTTATTTACAGGAGATTTTGTAAATAATGTTTCCGGTGAAATGGATAAGTTTCTTAAAACTTTAAGTAAACTTAAATCAAAGATTGCTAAAATTTCTATTTTGGGTAATCACGATTATGGCGAATATATTAACTGGAAAAGTGAAGCTGCAAAAGAATCAAATTTATCTGAACTAAAACGGAAACAAAGAGATTTAGGTTTTGAGCTTTTATTAAATTCAAACAAAACATTAAAAATTAATGATGACGAAATAGAAATTATCGGTGTTGAAAATTGGGGACTTCCGCCGTTTCCGCAATATGGTGATTTACAAAAAGCAATGCAAAATGTAAAAGATGATTCCTTCAAAATTTTACTATCGCACGATCCCACACACTGGGATGAGCAGGTACTTAGATTTACAAACATTGACTTAACTCTTTCCGGTCATACACATGGTGCTCAGTTTGGTATTGAAATTCCGGGTTGGAGATGGAGTCCCGTTAATATTCGTTACAAACGCTGGGGCGGACTTTACAAAGAAAACAATCAACTCTTAAATGTAAATACCGGCATCGGTTTTATTGGTTTCCCGGGAAGAGTAGGTATGCCCCCGGAAATTACTTTAATAGAATTATCAAAAAAGAGTTAATTTGCATAGATTCTGTTTAACTAATTTGTAAAGTTTCTATAATAAGAGTTCTTTTTTGTGAGAACAAATTTTTAAACTTCTTGCACATCATCTTCACCTGAAATTAATTCATTTAAAAATTGAAGATTTAATGAATCGGAGTTTGATATTATGATCTTAACAACAGCAGTTAGAGGAACAGATAAAAACATTCCCGCAATTCCCCAAATATAGCCCCAGCCCAATAATGAAATTAAAATAAATAGAGGGTTAATTCCCAGTTTATCACCAAGAATTTTTGGTTCAACAATATTTCCCATTATATTTTGCACAATTGTAATTATACCGCCTACTAGCAGCATAAACCCAAATGATTCATACTGAATCAAAGTCATTACCGTTGGCAATACTACAGCAATTATTGAACCGATATTAGGTATAAAATTTAAGAAAAATGCCATTACAGCCCAAACCAAAGCAAAATCAACATTAAAAATCCAAAGTATTACTCCGGTAAATATTCCCGTAAGTAAACTGATTAAAAATTTGGTAGCAATATATCTTTGAATTTGTTCGGTTATATCTTTGAATGTTTTTTCTATTTTCTTTTCTTTATGCAGTTTTACCGATTCCTTACGGGACTTTGAAGTACCGCCGATTTTATCAGCCATAAGAATATTTTTCCTTGATATTTCAGATTTGGATCTTACATATCTGTTTTTAATAGCTCTCAGAATTTGTTTATGACTGGTACTAACAAAAATAAAAAAGAATAAAACAAAAAAACCTGCCGAGAACAAGGAAAGAGTTGAAGAAAATAAACCGCTTGCAATGCCGCCGTAATCAATTTCAGTTAAAATTTTTGAAATGTTGAATTCTGTAAAAAATGTATCTTTTATACCAAAAGAAAAAGCGGTATTTCTAATTATATTATTGAGCTTTTCTTGATAAAGAGGAAGCTCTTTTCCAAATCGGCTAAACGAACCGATTATAAAATTGGAAAGTCCCCAGAAAAAACCTACTATAATTATTAAATCTACAATTATAGCAATTCCTTTAGGGATTCTTTTTTTTACTAAATATTCATTCAATGGTTCAAAAACAAATACCAATAAATAAGCTGTTACCAATGGAACAAAAATGTATTGCAACTCTTTCAGCATGGCAAATAAAATTACAAAAGCAATGCTTACAACAGAAAATTTTACTACAGGATCTAATGTTATTTTTTTCATACTCTTAACAAAAAAATTATACATCAAAGATAATTATAATTTTGGATATCTAAGTACTTGAGTTTATTTTTTTTGAATAAAAGTATAAAATTTAAAGTTGAGTATAAAAAAAAGAAAAGAGGGAAGGGTGAAACTTTCCCAGCCAAAAAAAAGTTCCACCCGGCAAGAGAAATTTTTATTTTATTAAATTCATTTTTCTTGTTTGTATAAAATTATTATTAACTGCTAATCTATAAATATATATTCCACTTGCTAATTGAGAACCATCAATAGTTACTTCGTGTGTACCGGCTGATAACTCACTATCTAAAACTTTCATTACTCTTTCGCCCAATAAATTATAAACTTCTACTGTTGCATTTCCACGTTCTTTCATATTTACTTGAATTTTTGTGCTTGGGTTAAATGGATTTGGATAATTTTGACTAATACCAAATTCAGTTGGAATATTTTTTTCAGCAAAATCATTTATTGCAGTATGGTCATCTGTTTTTATTTTTGAAGTAGTATCTTCATAAACTTCAACTTCCCATAAATCTGTGTAATTATTACCTTTGCTGCCTGTTATTTCAATAGTTAAATATCTTGTTTTTACATTATTCAAAGAATGTTTAGACCAGTTTGTATTTTCTTGAGTTTTTTCAGTTGAAATCAAAGATTTGTTATCATAATTACCGGAATAAAATTTACAATCATAGGTTATTCCGTTTTCAGAACCAAAAGCATCTATCATTACGTGGTTAATAGTTTTTTCTGATCCAAGATCTAAAGTAACCCATTGTGGAAAGCCTTTTGTTGCCCATCTTCCTTCTGTTCCTGCATTGTAATTACCTTGTAAGCTTTCTGATGTAATACCATCAAAAAGTCTGTGTGGTCCAAAGTTTTCATTTAAACTCGCTGATGCTTCTGCAGCAACTATTTCTGTCTTAACATATTCTGTAGTTGTAGTATCTTCTTCGTTTTTACCAAATAATGCTTTATGTCCTTTGTAATAAGTTATGTCTGTAAAATTAATTCCTGTTAATATAGTACTTACCGCTCCGTCAAAATTCCAATCTATTCCCAGAATATTAACGTTTGAAATATCTATTTTTCCTGATAATGTAAATTTTCCGACCAATTTTCTTCCGTTAATAATATCGTGACCAATAAAAGATACAATACCTAATTCTGTTGAACCGTCCAAATTATATTTACCCAAAACATAATTAGGTTTATTTTTTAGTTCTGAACTTCCTTCAACATATTCAAAAGTTAATGTAGATAAATCTATTTCTTGATTTATACTTAAGGCACATTCATAACTTGTTAATTCAAAAGCTTCGCCAATATTTTCCAAATATACATCTGCGGAAACTTTATCGCTGGCTACCACTGTTAAATTTTCTATTGTCATTTTATATTTTGGATTTGCAAAATAATTGTTTGTGCTTAATAAGATTAAAAGTGCTGTTACCATTGTTTTAAATGAATTGGCTGTCATTGTTTTTCCCTTTTATTTTTTGTTTTTGGGAATTACTTATCCAGCAATGATGCCATATAATTTGAGTGAGCAAAATCACAACAAAATAATGCGAAAACAGCTCAAAATCGAAACTTTTCAGCAAATTGAATTTTTTCTTATAAAAAGCAAAAGTATGAAAATAAATTTGACGGAAGAGTATAAATATTGCTATAAATAGCTTTTCCGGTCTTTTTTGGGAGTGCAAAAAAATTTTACACAGCAAAAAAAGTTGCTAAGTTATTTTAAGGGATTTTTTTTCTATGTGTGTTACACAACTTTGGAAAGTAATAAAAGCAAGATAAATAGAATTAAAAAAAATGCAACCCATTTTTGTGCGTTAGTCATATCCTAAGTTTATCCTTCTGTGTGTAATTCAGTATTTATGGATGATTCGTAATAATTTCTATATTTAATTATAGAATTATATATAGCTTCGGCAATTTCTTTCTGTCCTTTTTTAGAATTTAGATATTTTACATCTTTTTTGTTAGATAGGAAACCAGATTCAATTAAAACTCCCGGCATTGAAGCCCCGACCAAAACATAAAATCCGGCTTGCTTTATTCCTCTGCTTGGGATTTCAACTGATTTTATCCATTCTGTATTCAGCATATCTGCAAAAGTTTCAGAATATCTCATATAGGAAGAGTGAGCCATACTAACAAGAATAAAATTTTCGTCATTAAGCTGTTTATACCTCGAAGGATTATCTTCCATGCTGATAACACTATTTTCAAATTCTGCAATATTAATGGCATTTTTGGTTTTACCTGGCCGTAATAAATAAACTTCGAAACCTCTTGCATTTGTAGGTTTCTTTTGGGTTGAATTACAATGAACAGAAATAAAAAGATTACCTTTCTTTTCGTTGGCTATTTTACCGCGTTTATAAAGCTCTAAAAAAGAGTTACCCTCTCTAGTATAGACAACTTTAAGATTTTTATTTGATTTTTCTAATAATTTGCCTAATTCCTTAACGATGGCAAGATTTATATCTTTTTCCTTAACACCACCCAGACCAATTGCTCCGGGATCTTTTCCGCCGTGCCCGGCATCGAGGACTATAACGTCAAAATTCCATTTATCGATTTCATCGTCTAACGAACTTTCACCTCTTAAGGATTTATTATGTATTGAAATTAATATTTCACCAATATCTTCATCGTAAGAAATTTCATGTTTGTCAAAACCGGATCTGAGTTTTATTTCCATTTGCGGATTACCATTTATATGCTTTACTTTTATTTTTTTAATAAAGCCTTTGGATTTTAACTCGCTTATTATATTTTTATCAATCGATAAATCCGTAAAGAAAACATAAAGAGTATTATTGGTAATTGAACTTGTAGGTTTAATAACTTTTCTTTTTGTACCCAATCGTAATAAAGTTCCGTTAGCCTTGTTTTCTATTTTAGCCGAAAAGATATCGTAAGTTATTGAATTTCTGTCTAAAATATTTTTATTCCAAGTTACTTCTTTTTTTGTATCTATATTTTGAGAATGAATGATTACTTCATCTTCCTGTAAAGTTATTTTTGAAGTGGCAGCATAACTTAAATATTTTATTACAAATTTAATGGGAACATAAATATCATCATCTTTTAGTACCGCCGAAATAGGCATTTGAAAAATTTGATGTTTATTACTTTTTTTATCGGTAAGTATTACAAATTGATTATTTGCAGTAAATTTTAATTTATAATCAACAAATTTAATTTCAGATTTTTCTTTTTCGGAGTTAAAATAATAATTATCAGCTATATATTTTGATAACTCTCGCGAAGAAACAAATTGCAATCCTCGTATTTCAATTGAGTTTATTTGTGCTTTTTTGCCATCTTTTTTTAAAGTAATTATTCCGGCATAATTAACGGTTAAAAAAAGCAGTAAATATATTAGTAAAATTTTTATTTTCATATCAAAAACTTAACCTATAAAAGGAAAAAAGAAACCCGTTTTTTCTTTATAACTTGTAAACTCACTTCTAAAATGTTTTTCAAATATTTCTTCTTCTTTTTTTGCTCTTAAAATAAATAATGGAATTTCTAAAATTAAAACAATAGGAATTACTAAGTAGCCCATTAAAGCTACTCCAACCCCTAAATCACTTAAAATCTGACTTACATATTGTGGATGTCTTATAAATCGGTAAAATCCTTTATTTATTAAATTATGGTTTTTAAAAATAAGAATCTCTTGAGAATAATTTTCCCCGAGATATTTATACGAGTAAACCTGAATCCAAGAAAAAATAACGAAAAATATTAATCCGATTATTCTGTAAGAATAATAATTCTTCTTTATTTCTTCAGAAAAAGTTCCGATATTAAAAATTGCTAGGATAGTTAACAAAAAAACTAACGCTGCTATATTTGGCGGTACTTTTTGTAAATACGTTTTGGGTTTAATTATTGTGTTACTTAATTTTGATTTTATTCCTTTTTTTGCACCGGAATAATTTGCGGTAATAGAAGCAAATAAGTTTATTGCAACCAAAATATTAATCGGATCCATTATATAATACCTAAATAAAAAAATATTTAAAACAAACATAATAAATTACAAACAAATTATTAAATGTGCTTTATTTTTTGATTTTTCTCTTTTTTGTATCAAAAAAATACAACTCACTTGATTTAGCTCAACAACAGGTAATTTTATGCGGTTTCTGATCTTTACTTTTCTTTTTTACTGCCGATAGTAAGTTGTCTTATTATTTATTTAAGGATCAAGATATGAATACAAGTCAAATGATGATAACATTAGGAGCAATGGTTTTATTAGCATTGGTTATTTTAAGGGTAAATAATGGGTTTATGAACACAAATTCAACGCTTATAAATAGTAAGTTAGGTGTTGTAGCTACATCTTTAGCAAGTTCTTTTATTGAAGAAGCCAGTGGAAAAATTTTTGATCAAAAAACCGATAGTCATTCAGCTTCGGATGTTTCTGAGTTAACTGCTTCATCTCACTTAGGACCTGAATCAGGAGAAGTATATCCATACTTTAATGATTTTGATGATTTCAACAAACTTCACAGAGTAGATAATTCATCACCTGCAGGACAATTTGTTGTGGATTGTATGGTAAATTATGTAAAGGATACTAACCTTGATGGATCAACAAACGCAAAAACATGGCATAAAAAAATAACGGTTTTTGTATCTAGTCCGTCAATGTATGGACTTGACGGTATTCCTGATACAATAAAGATGTCTGCAGTAAATAGTTATTGGTTTTCAAGATAGCAAGGAGGTATTATGGGATTTAGTACTTTAATTGATGTTCTCGGATCGACTTTAGTAGGTGGTATGCTCTTACTTATTTTATTTAGAATAAATGATGCTACTGTCGAAAATAATTATATGTATGGTGGAGAACTAATTATTCAAGAGAATCTTGTAGAAATAGTTGAATTAATTGAACATGACTTTAGAAAAATTGGATTTTGTGAAAATTATGTGGCTTTACCAAAAGAACAATTTATTTTACATGCCGATTCAAACAGTATAAAGTTTTCTACAGATATAGACTCTGACGGAATTGTTGATTCAATACATTATTACATAGGTCCTACATCTGAGTTAAAAGGAACACCTAACCCAAGGGATAGATTTTTATATAGAGTAGTTAATGATAAACCACCTGTTGGTACAAACTTAGGTCTTACAGAATTTAAATTGGCTTATTATAATACTCTTGGTCATAAATTAAGTTTTCCGATAAACTATTTAACTGAAATTCAATCGATAGAAATAAATATAAAGATAGAAGATGTATATGGATATGATACAAAGAATGATGAAAAACAAAATACAGATAAGTATGCATCTGCATTTTGGAAACAAATAAAATTATCTTCAAGAAATATCACAAAAAAATAAGGAGAATCTAAATGGGTGGAAAAGCATCAATGTTAATGGTTCTTGGTTTTAGCATGATTTTTTTGGTTTTTGGAAGTAACTTCAATAATCTTTCAACACGTGCTGTTGAAAATGATTCAGACTATTTCAAAAAATCAACTGCACATTCTATAGCTGTATCTGCAGCTAATATTGCAACAAACAAATTGTTCTTAGATAAAACTTGGGATGAAGGGTATATTAATGAGCCATTTAATGGGGGTAAATTTAATGTTTATGTTACCAATAAATTAGGTTCATCGGCAAAAATAAAAGTCTGCCATAATAAAGGAAAGTATAACCAAAAAGTAATTAGTATTCCACCTTCCCAACTTGCTGTTCATTTAGCACATGGTGATCAAGTTGGAGGTTGTCCAGGAGCATCATCGGGAGATAGTGTTGTTACGGTTTTTGCTGAAGGAATTTATCTTGGTGATACTGCTTCGGTATGTGTAAAATTAGCAAGAAAGAGTTTTGCAAAATATGGAAATTTCTATGAACGTATGAGTGGTGCCATACCTGCAACCGGTGATGTTTTTGACGGACCATTTCATGTAAATGATTATCTTAATACCTATGGTACTCCTGAATTTTTAGGAGAAGTAACTTGTTTGAAAGGTCTTAAAAAATATCTACCCAAAATAGATCCTATTTTTAGGGATACCTTTACTAGTGGTCTTAATGAACCGAGACCACTGGATACCTTGGGAATGAAAACAGCAGCTTTATCAGGCGGAATAATTATTAAAGATACTTCTGGTGGAAATTTACCTATTGATGTTGAAATAACATTTAACGATAAGCTCGTTGAATATAGAACAAAAATTAAAGATGGACATAGTCATTGGAGTCCTAAAAAAACAACAAATCTTGATGCAATAAATGGCATGATGTATGTTGAAAAAGGTAATGTTTTTGTTAAAGGGCAAGTAGATGGGGCAGCTACAATTGTTGCAACAAAGCTTAATAAAAGCGGCTATGGGAATATTTATCAAACAGATAATCTTACTTATAAAGATAATGTGGTTGCTAACCCAAATTCAAATAATATGCTGGGACTTGTGGCTGAGGAGAATATTCGGTTACAATATAATAATAGAACTAGATTTAATGATATAACAACACATGCTACAATGTTTTCGTATAATGGTAATGTTGGTCCGGATAATCTATTAATGAAGAATGGTGGTCACTTGGCTGATTGGAATATATTAGGAGGAATTACCGCACATAATGTGAGGGGAACTGCTTATTATCGTCCAGATGGTACTCCTTATAAAGGTTATCGTTTAAGACACATATATGATAAACGTTTTGAATTTAAAACACCACCATATTTTCCGCATACAAAAAATTTAAATGTTGTTTCTTGGTTTGAGTAGAAAATAAGATATTCATCATTCTTTATTAATTAAATCTTGTAGGGGACGGTTTGAAACCCGTCCCCTCACAAATAGTCATTACTAAAAAAGTAAAGCTTTATATTATTAAAATTTTTCTGTAAACAACCAACCCCCAAGGATATCAAAAAAAGTATATTAATGAGAAAATATTCTAAAAAAAGTTTTTTCCAAATATCTTGCCATCGAAGAAATATAAAAAAAGTAGATTAGAATATTTTAGGAATAAATCTGTAAGGAGTATTTTTATAATAAGTTTGATAATCAGGATCATTTAATAGATGATCTTCTTCTTTCAAAGCGCGAAATAAATAAATAAATGTCCACATAAACATTGAGATAAATACGCCAAAGTCCATAATAGGAAGAGTCATTAGCCACCATGCAAATACTTTTGAGGTATATGCGGGATGTCTTATATATTTATAAATACCATTTGTAACTATGCCTCTATTTGTGAGATTACTGCATTTGGGTCCCAAAGATAGTGTAGCCGATAAGTAAACTCCAAATAATAATATTATTACTAAAAGTAAAGCTTCATTTACTGGAGAAGAAACCATTAAGTTTTCTTCATTTGCATACCAAGGGAAAATCTTTGCGGTAACAAGATTTAAGGGAGGGTAACAAGCAAGGGTTACTAACCAGCTAATACCGGATTTGTCAACAGATTTAACTTTGTTATTAAGTTTTTTTGACTCAAATAAGTATCCGAATAAAAAATAACTTGTATCAATAAAAAAAATGAAAGGAATAAATAATTTGTACCAATGTGCAATTGTGAAATCAGAAAATCTGTAGAATTGTATTCTAAAAAGAATATTATCAACGTGATTAAAATTATTTATAGTAAAATTTAACATCACTGGGATGTAAAATATTTTAACAACAACAAATAGTAATTTATTTAATTCTTGTTCATTAAGTAATTTATTTTGATAAGAGATATTATCTTTATGAAAATATTTTAAATAAGTTCTTTTCATAAATTCGAAAAGAATCCAAAACCTAAGATGATCAATTCCTGACCCTTTGATAGTTTTTATCCATACATAACATATATAAATTGCACCTATATAGTTCAGTATTTCTATTGAAACTTCATTCAAAAATGAAGAATAATAGAATGAAAAATTATATACCAAAAGCAACAATAGAATTATTATTGTTTCTTTTAAAGATGTTTTAATTTTCTCTGAAAGAACTTCATTATAGAATAGTAATAATGTACTCATTTTAATTATTTTGTAGGATCACCCTCATACCATGCCAATACATTAAATCCGGCAAGTTGAGGAAAACCTGGTGATGATATTGTTTTTAATCTATCATCATAAGCATATTTTCTTCCATATCCCCAGAGTTTTCCTGTTGCAGGATCAAATCTACCCACTTCCATTCTTCTACCTTCAATTAAAGACCCATAAAAATTTATTGTTCCGGACTCTGGTTTGGTTTTTGCATTTTCGGCAGTTAAGCCACTTAATTGAGAATATATTGCTGCTTGAATATTAATATCTGTTTGATTTGGTGGAGTATCAGATACTTCAACATTGTTTCCTGCAATTAAACCCAGTAAATCATCAGAGGGACCTTTGGATGGATCACTTTGATAAGTAATATCATCATCTAGCATTATTTTTCCTTTTCCCTGGCTCTGCTCACCATCACATGATATACTTAACTGTCCATCCAATTTTCCTTTCAATCTTACAACATAATTGTCTGCATAAATTATTCCATTAGGAACTTTAGAAGCAATATTATAGGTAACCGGAGTTGCACTTTCAGAAAATTTAACATCCATCATTTGACCCTTTAATTCAATAAACATTGTATCCTTACTTGGTTTATCCCATAATGAATTTCCTCCATAAAGATACCACCCTGAAGTTTTTGCTTCAGATTTAAGATCCCAAAGCGCATTATTTGGTCTTTTTAACTCTGTCTTAAAATGCAGATTATTCGGGTCAACATTAGGATAGTGGTTTGCCATTCGCGTAGCCCAATCACCATCTGGATAAAGTTTAAAGTTATATGAGTGGGAATAAACTTCATTCAAAAAGGTAGGATGATTATAAACCGGAATTGATGAACGGCAATAAATTGCACCTTTTACTGTATCATCACCAGTCCACCAAATGTTCCCGGAATTTTCACTATAAGAGGCCATTTTAGTCAGTTTCTGAGGACCATACAAAACAATAACTGTCTTTTGTTTTTTATTATTTCCGCTTCCAACAAAAGCATTCGTTTTAATATGGTATAAATTGGAATCAATAGGATCTTGTGCTAATCTGCTTGTTACAAATCCCTCATCAAATTTCACACTATCAAAAAAAGTTTTACTGGTTCCAATTAGTTTTACACTATCCGGTTGTTGCCAGAAATAGCTGACTACAATATTTGTTGCACTGTTGGCAATATTTAGAGCTTTTTTTTCATTAATTCTTTCAACCATTTCATTAGTTGAATTTTGAGAAATTACAAAGAAATTTTTACCGAATATGAAAAATATTGTACTGAAACTTATTGTTAAGATTAGTATCGCTTTTCCGTTCATTTTATTCTACCTTTTTTTCAAGTTTCTGATTGCAATTTTATTTTTTCGATTCATTTTCATAAAGAAAGTTTTTCCTTGTACTGAATATGTAGTATCCGGAAGAGTTATATAGTTATAATTATATCCGTAAATATCTTCAACAGTAACATCATACTCAATAACTGCAATAGAACTAATGGTAATTGGTGAAGATAATTTATTTCCACTTCTATCATAATAGTTAAATTTTAGTCTAGTAATACCGTAGTTTAGTTCAAGGGGGGCATCACTATTCACTTTCCTGAATAAAGCTTTGTCCCTGGGGTTTACAGTGCCGGATAAAGAACCACCCAAATAATATTTAACAATATCAGGAGTACCATCTCCAAAAGGATTTGCTACATCAATTGGAACATCGGTTTTAAATGCAAAAGTTGAATCGGTAGCTTCTATTATTGGATCTTCAAAAATCTTTAATGCTTCATTTTTATTAAGACAGTATCCTATTTTGCTAAAATCTAAATACAATAGATTGTTAATTTCATTAATATTTTTTTGTACAATATTTTGAGTATCATAACTATGTTTTTTTTCTATCATTATTCCATTGTACCGGAACAATCCCAAAAGTAATAATCCTCCAATAATTGTAGAACCCACTATTTGTAAAAGTGAATAATTTCCCATTCTATACTCGTTAAACTTATTATCTTAAATAAATTGGACTCCCACCGGATGAAGAGCTACTACTTGACGAACCTCCTCCTTTACCTCCTCCCGAACTTGAAGAAGATGATGAGCTTGAAGATGAGGATGATGAGCTTGATGAACTACCCCCACCACTTGATCCGGTAGGTTTACTACCACCTGAAGACGAACTTCCACTACTGGATGAACTGCCGCTTGGTGGTAATGTTGTTTTAGGTGCTGTTCCATTAGCTATTGCAGGCCAATAACCAAATATTTTTCTTGCTTGTATAACGTCTCTTCTGCCATCTTGATTTACCAAAGGACTTGTAACTGTAACAAGCATTTTTTTATAAAAAGTACGTACAGATGAAGGATTTTCAATATTAGTTTTTGTAGGATTTAAATACTCTACTGTAACTTTGAAACTATACCCATCTGTAGAATCCTCATAATTATGAAAATCATCAAAATCATCAAAATCTGATTTTACGAATTCTCCAATATCCGGACCTAAAAATTTTACTTTAGTTAATGATGCTACATCATTTATAGTATTTAAAGATTTTTCATCAAATCTTTTTGAAGATGCTTCAGAAATAATGGAATTGGCAATAGCTAATGCCTGTGTATTTGCTTCAGAAGCTAAGGTAATTTCATCTGTTGTTAATGTAGCGGTATTCATTCTGAGAATAATTACTGATAAAAATAGCATAGCACCAATTGCTAGCATCATTTGATGTGCTCCCATAAATCACTCCAACTATTTTGTTTTGTTATAATTTACTATCGAGTCATTATCGAATAAAAAGTCCATAAATTTATATTAAAAAAGCTATTTATAGAGTTATTAGTGTATCTTGTGATATAAAACAAATTTTGAGAATTGTCTTAATATAAAAAAAACTGATTTCCTAACCGGGGCATCCTATCCAAAGCCAAATATTCTTGGCAGGTATTTTTTGTTCTTTAGTTAGCAGGTATATCTTACTAATTTTTGTTTTTGAGATTCAGTGCTGATTTAATAAGTGTTTTCAGTTATTTCAACAGTTTTATTCCTTCTTGGACGGAACTATATTCAATGATTTTCAATACTCTATACTTACCTTTTGATTTATCAATTCCTTGAATACTAATTTTATCCGAAAAGATTAAAAGACATCAATAATAAAAAATTATACTTTCCCCAAAAAAGTAATTATTTTCCAAGAGTGAAGAAAGATTTATAGGTAAAACGTCTGTGAAAACCATCGTATATCATTTTAAGTTTATAAAAAGTATAATATGGTTCATCTAAATATTTTTCCCATTTTTTATAGTAAGTTTTGAAAGTTTCATTTTGCGTAAGTTGCCATAAGATTTTTAATTGGGGAATGTGAACACCTTTGTGATAAAAATAATCGGTAATATAAGGATATTCTAAGTCATAAAAACTCCAAAATCCCGAATCGAAATTTTCCAAGTAATTTAAAGTTGTTTCTACGCCTTTATCGAATAAAAATTTTGCTCGTTTATTGCCTGTTATCCGCCAATAATCAAACAGACCTAAAACACCGTTTATATGTCCATTTAAAACATGATTAGGTGGAATTGCAGGATATTCTTCGTACCAGTAATTTTGATTTTTGTCAATATATAAAATTCCTCCTTCTTCAATTTTTGTTTGAAAGGAATTTAAGATTTTTTCCGATAGTTGAATAAAGTTAGTATCATTTGGAGCCAATTGTATCTTTCGTGATATTGCAGACAATATATTTCCTAATGCCCAAGCACCGCACCAACCGTAATCCAAATCGTACTTAGTAAAAATGTAAGGATGCTCCCACATTGCACAATTATTTTCTATTTTAACATTTTGCAAAAGCCAATTTGCGTTTAGGTTTATATCTTCTATTAATGAAGAATCTTTTGTTAAAAATAATTTTGTGTAATCTCGTATAATTGTTCCGCTCATATCAGTAGGAATATAAAGTTTTTCAACTCCTTTTTTCATTTTGTATTTTACAGTATCACTATAAGGTTTACGAAATAATATTCCATTTTCATCTTTAAAGTTTTTTGTTTTTATTTTATAATCTTTAAGTTCTATAAAATAACTTTCAATAGTGGTTATATCATTATCTGCATTCCAAGAAGTTACATTAACATTAACATTTTCCATTTCTCTATAGCCCGGTGAAAATAAATTAAAAAAGAGAATATACAAGAGAAAGAGAAAAAAGATAAAAGAGAGAATGGATGAAATTAAAAATATTCTTCTAAATTTTTTATTGAGAATAAATTTACCTCTTAATTTTGCAAAAGCTCCGGTTAAAATAGGAAGCATCTTTTTTACTTCGGGTAAAAAGTCTGAAGTGGTATTTATGGTTTTATTTTCAGTTTCTTTAAGAAATTCTGAAACTGTTTGGAACTCATAACCGCTTTGTTTTGCATATCTAATAAAATTAACAAATTTCTTTTTTTGCTGATTATTTTTCGTTAATCGTTTTCTATCCCATCTATTTAAAAATGAAAAACTATGCATCATTACTACAAAATAATCGAGTTCCGATTTCTTAATTTGCTCTGTAATTTCTTTTAATTCACTTAAAGAACACCACTCAAGATTTATTGAATTATATCGAGTGGTAAAAAATTTATATTTATAAACGCTTGTAGGAATTTCGGTAAGATTTTCAACAAATCCAACTTGATTAATTTTATCAAATTTATTTTTGCTTATTTTACAACGCTTTTGTTTGTGTTGAAAAGAAAGATCAGCTATAAAATTTTTTTCGGATAAAATTTCAAGAGTCGCATCATTAGCGGAATAACTGCCTGCTCTAAAAAATTTTGGTTTTCTATTATTAAATCTTTCAAATAATTCGATAGATTCTTCTATCAGAAGTTTCTGTTCTTCCTTTGAATATTGATGTAAATGAGGGCGACCTTTTTTGATAGTATCGGGATGTAAGTGTAATTCAATTTGATGACCGGTATTTTTTATCTTTTCCGTAATTTCAGAAAAAATTTCTTCTCCCCATTTTTTCATCTCGTAATAATCGATAAAAAACGTTGCAGCAACATTTTCTTTTTCTAATATTGCAAGAATATCATCTATTCCATTTGAACCTTTTATGCCGAGTATTTCATTTTTGGAAATTATAAATTCAGTATCGATGGTAAGAAGAATTTTTTTCATTTTACTATTATTTCCTCAATAAAAAAATTGAGTGTGTACCTAAACCAAATTTTTCTTGCTCTTCCTTTGAAGATTCATTATAAGGATTAAATAACTCCATACTAAATCCGGCTTCACTTATTTTATCCTTTATATCCCAACCATAAGTTCTAACGGTAAAATTATTTGCAGCTTCGCGCTTAGGAAAAGTTACTGTAAAATCTTTAGTTTCATCTATTCCACTAAAAAAAATAATTCTTCCTTCTTTTTTTAGAACTCTATTTAACTCGGCAAAACCTTTTTTGTCGTCTTCAACATATTGCATTACACTTATACAAAAAATAAAATCAAAAGTCTCGTCTGCAAATTTTAAATCGGTTACATCCATCTTGAACATTGCCTGAGGGGATTTTATGTCAATACTTACATAATCAATATTTTGTTTTTCCAAAAGCATATTTTGTAAAGAACGATTTGGACCTACTTCTAAAATTTTTAACGGAGTATCAAAAATATTTACTTCCGTTTTTAGAAATTTCATCAAACTTCTATATCGCGGAATTGAATGACAAACAGGACATTTTTCGTTAAGACGAGTGCCGGCAGTTGTAAGATGCGGATAAAAATAATTTCCTTTCCAACCACAAAAATTACATTCTACATTTTCTTTTTTATTAAAAAGATTACCAGCATTAGCTTTTACTGTTAAACAAAATGCTTCTAAACTGTAATAAGATTGCTTGAAGTCAAATTTTAAAATATCAAGAAAAATTTTGATAAATAATTTTAGTGCCGGTTGTTGTGCAAGCCATATCCTTATTTTCGATTCTTTTTTCTCATTCATATTTGCCTTTTAATATTACTTCTTAACTAAAATATATAAAGCACCTATTGTGAAAATTTCCTTTAAAATAGGAATTCTACTTAAAAAAGTTTTACGCGGTTCCCATCCAAAACGTTTTTCAAAACAAGGACGAATAAAGTAATAATCTTTTTTTAATATTTTATAATTTGTTTTGTTAAAATATTTTTCAATTTTTTGTATTGAAATCATATCGCGTTTAGTGTCCATAAATTCAGATATTCTTGTTTCCGATTGTTTGGCAGCCTTTAGAAAGAGCTTGTATAATGATTGTGGCAGCAAATGAATAAAGGGAAGTTTTCCAATAATTTTTTTTACATTTTGTTGATGTCCTGCATAAGGAGAATATTTGGGAGGATAGGAAAGAAAAAGTTTTCCGTTTTCTTTTAAAAGGGTATTCATATTCTCCAATGCTTTTACTTTATCGGGAATGTGCTCAATTACATCTCTTATAAGTATAATGTCCATTTTAGGGAGCTTCTTTACAAGTTCATAATTACAAATATCATCATGAATAAAACTGATTTTACTATCTTTACAATACTCAATCGAAAAATCGCTTCTTCCTTTAGAAATCTCAATGCCCCAACAATTTGCTCCCTGTTCGGAAAAATATTTTATGCTTCCACCTTCTGCAGAGCCTACCTCCAGAACATTCAAATTTTTGAAAATAGAAATATCCATATATTTTTGTAGAAAGCTTTTTGAATACCAATACTGTTCTTCAAAAAATTTTATTCGTCTTTGAGGAAATTCTTTCACTATAACCTGCCAAGTTTTTTTAATGATTTATATTTATTAAAATACATTTTTAAAATATTAAAGATATTTATTTGTTTCTTAAATTTTTCAGAATATGTTTTGAAAATTTTTTCTTCTGTTAAATTATAGAGCATTTGTAATTGAGTTACATGTAGATGTTGATAAGTAATTGTAGAAGGATCATTTTTAGGATACCAATCGGCTTTACATAGATTATACTTAGACCAATATTTTAAATCAAATTCACTTAGACTTTTCTGTACCGTTGCAATTCCTTCGGTAAATATTTTTTTTGCCAATCTGTGTTCTGGGAAGACTCTAACAAAATCATAAACACCACAAAGCGAAAAAATCATTCCATTTAAAACACATGTGGGAACACTTGCCGTATATTCTTCATAAAAAGGTCCGTACTTTGTAAAAGAAGTTACGCCTCCTTCAGCAACAGAAAATTGAAACGGGAGTAAGGCTTGCTCTGCAAGATGTAGAAATTTATTTTCCTTAGTAAGCTGATATCCTCGCAATAAATTTGAAATTGCTCGTCCTTGAACAAAAGCTGATTGCCAAGGTCCCGGATTTTTATATTGCGGAAGACTAACATCGGTAAACCAACGGGCACCAAGTTTTTCATCTTCAATAACATTTTGGGAAAACCATTCCGGAAATTTTAGGAAGCGTTTTTTATCGTCTTCACTTTTTGTTTTTAAATATGTATGAAAAACCGCAAGTCCTACTTGCCCTATTGTAATTGGGAAATATACATGCTTCTTATCTTTTACATCAATGTAAGTAGGATTCATTGGGATTCCATCCTTATCATAGATAATACTTTTTTGTCCGCCTTTTTGGTTTACCATTGCTTCTTCAGAAAAAAGGAAATAATATTCTTTTAATTTTTTGGATTTCAAATCGGTTGAAATTTCCCATATTGTAGGATTAAAAATATCTTTCCAAATTCTGAAAAGAAAAAACAAATATTTATTTTTTATACTTTTCATCTATAACACTATCAAATAAGTTAATTAGTTCTTCTGTTAAATTTTCTCTTTTATATTTTTCTATGTTAGTAATATTATTATTATGAAAATCTTTTTGTTTCCATTTAATAATTTGAGCTTCCAATGTTTCTTCAATTTTAGATTCGTTACTATAATCAAGTACAATTCCTGAATTTGTATTATTGATTATATTTGCAACTTCGCCATCGGTAGGTCCCAAAGCAATTATAAATTTTAATGTTCGTAAATACTCAAAGGTTTTACCGGGCAGTATGCGTTTATTTTTTTCCGATCGAGTAATAAGCAATAACATTACGGAAGCGTCTTCGATATAACTTAATGCTTCTTTATGCGGTTTGTAAGGAATAATTTCAATGTAGTTACCAATATCTAAATCCTCTATAGTTTTCGTAACAATGTTTTCAACGTTACCGACAAATTTCAACATAAAATTTTCAGGAGTTATAATCTTTTTTTGAGCTAAATTTTTAATTCCCTTAAAAAGTGATACAGGATTTCGCTCTTTATTAATGGCTCCGAGATGAAGCAATATAAATTTTTTGTGATTATAATTTAAATTTAAATTTTCAAAGTCTTCTTCATCATAACCGTTTGGAATGTTAATACATTTTGTAGGAGATACCTTTTTCCCAAAATCCAAAGTAATATCTAATTTGCTTATACAAACAACTTTATCTGCTTTGTTAAGTACTTTTTTCTCTAAAGCTCTATCAAATTTTTTTACCACAGAAAGTCTTGGTTGTTTTTCATAATAATGAATATCTGTCCAAGGATCTCTAAAATCAGCTATCCAAGGTAATTTTGAAGAGTCCGCAAGTTTTTGAGCTATAATATGTACTGTCGGAGGAGGCGAAGTTGAAAAAATTATATCGGGTTTTTCTTCCCTGATAATTTTTTTACCTTCATTAACTGCAAAAGGCAGCCAACCTATTTTGGCATCGGGAATAAAAAAATTTAATCTTATCCATGCTGTTATTTTTTTTTTTAATGAAGGATTATCATCCACCAATATTGCCGTGGGAATTTTCTGTTCCGGTTTCATTCCCATAAATTTTTTATATAAAAAATTCGGTTCCAAAGATTTGGTTCGGTATTCTACAATATCCTCTGGAATATTTTTTTTAAGAGAAAAGTCTAAAGCCGGATATTCCCCTTTTGCTACAGTTAAGATAATTGGCTTCCAGCCAAATTTATTTAAATATTTGGCGAATTTTAGTATGCGTTGTACACCGGGACCACCGGCAGGATACCAATGATATGTAACTATCAAAGCCTTTTTCATTTAGCTTGTTGTTCTTTTCCTTTTCATAAAATCAGCTGCAAGCGAGAAAATTATTGTTAAATAAATAATGCCCACAGATGCCCATGAAATATTTCGATAATAAAAATATGAAGATGGTTCACACTTTAAGGTTACTTCGTGATTTCCTTTTTTTATAATAATAGATTGAATAGCATGATTAGTTTTATAAATTTTATTAACCTTTACTCCATCAACATAGATTTTCCATGCAGGTGGATAATAGAGTTCCGATAGTACTAATAAAGCATCTTTATCCGTATAAGTTTCTAACACTAATTTGTTTGGTGTAAAAGATATTACTTTGGTGAAACTGGAATCCGGGATTTCAATTTGTTCAGTAAGAGCTTCTTCAATTACAGCTTCTTCAGCGGGATTAAAAATAGGATTATTAAGATACTTTAACCGCTCGTATTCATCTTTTATTATTTTTGTTTTCTTTACAAAAAATGCACGAGGTAAATAATCATTAATTTTGTACAAATATTGTTTTGTGGAATTATCATACTGAACCAGTGAAAGTCCATTATTGTTGAGCATTTGCGGAATCACTAAATATTTTGCATTTAAGAACTTTGCTACATTAAGGTTTATCGGAAACTTCGGATCGGTAGAACCATAATAACAATTTTCTACTAACTCTTCTATTGTGTACATTTTAATAGGACTATAACCGCCTATTGTTTGATGATAATAACCCCAGCGGTTATCACTAAATAAATTTCCAATCGGAAAAATACGATGCAATTCTTTATCTGCTAAAAGGGCATTATCTATTGATGTTTTTTTGAAATAACTATTTTCAAAAGCTTTTAGATCAGAGTATTCTTCATGGTACTTATTACTAACAGAAACGAAATCAAATATAGCAACTACAATTAAAACTAATCCCAAAATATTAAATGATATTTTCTTGAACAGATAAGCTCCCGAAGCAACTCCTACTATGGCAACAAGAGCAAGATATTTATATATATCATTAATAAAAAGAGTTTTTCTGATTTGCTGTAATACAGGTATAATTTGATTTCCGTAACGTGCATCGGAGTTTGTACTATATTGAAGAGTTCCGCTGATAAATAGAAATATTACACCAAGGAAAAAAAACAGACCAATTATATAAATTATATTTTTGTATTGTTTATAATCAGGCTTTTCGTTTCTTATATCAAAAAAATATTTTAATCCAAGTGAAGCGAGTAACACAAAAACAAAATAAAGGATTGTTAAGCCCATTGAAGGAGCTCTGAATTTATTAAAATATGGAATATAATTATAAAAGAGAGCATAGAAACTTTCAAAATGTCGCCCGAAAGATAGTAAAATAAGTAGAACAGAAAATACTCCTAAGCTTACTACAAAGGGTTTTGTTCTATTTGTGTAAAGGGCAATAAACAAAAATATTGCGGTTATTACTCCTATATAATCAAATAAAGTATGAAACGGCATAAAGCCCCAATAATTAGGAAGTTTTTGTCCAGCAAGCTGTTTGTAATCGCTTCCGGTATAAACTTCTCTGGCAATACCACCGTAAGCGTGAGGTATTATCCATCTTATTATTTCATAAGGATGAGTTGACCACTGAGTTGCATATTCCAAAGAAACACCGGTATTAGCTGTTTTTGAGTTTTCAACCTTTTTTTCTTGAAGATTAATAGTGGTTTTACCTCGCTTAGAATAAGGAAGATATTCCTTGTTTAATAATAAAGGTTGAGCGGACATAAAAAAAGCTAAAACTAATGAAACTATTAACAGTCCTACTGATTTTCCAAATAGGGAATATTTTTTGTCTAAAATATTTTTTATAAAAGGATAAATACCCAAAGAAAAAATTAAAAGTGCCGTATAAAAAATAATTTGATAATGTCCGGTCCTTATTTGAATGCCAAAAGCTAATGCAAATAATGCAGCTGAAAGAAAAGTTCTTTTATCTATGAAATATTTAAATGTGAATATAACCCAAGGAATATACATTAATGCTCTAAATTTTCTAAAATGTCCTTCAATCCATAATCCCTTATAATGTGGAAATAAAACAAACAGTAATGCTCCAAGGAAAGCAATTATAGGAGGAACTTTGAGATAACGTAAAAAGAAGAACATTCCTAAAGCAGCGAATAAATAATATATAAAAACATTACCTGCAAATTTTTGTATCATTGCAAGAATACTATCTACAGAAAATGCTCTTGGACTTAAATCATTATACTTTGGCATTCCCGCAAAAATTGCAGGATTCCAAAAGGCGGTTTCACCTGTTTCTTCGTAAAATTCTTTAACTTGTTGAGTTTTTCCTAATCCTGCTACAATATCGGTTCCTTCGGTTGATAATCCTTTAATTGCTGTATTGTAATTAAGAGCAAGTAATATTACTGTAAGTGCTAACGGAAAAACCCAGACTGGTATTTCAAATGTTTTGGGTAAGGATTTTTTTTCCTCTTTAACATTTAATTTTTTTTTTGAATATTTTTTTTTGCTCATTTCAAATTCTCTTTTTTATTTATAATAATTTTTTACAAAACCCGTAAATTCTTTTTTGTTAAATAAAACTCGTTTTATAAAAGCATTGATAAAACCTAATCCGTAAGCAAATATTTGTATTGGGACAATAATGGGAATGTACGGAAAAACTTTTATATCTTTATATTTTATTACTCCGTGTAATGCCATTAAGATTAAGACCAAAATCCCAAAATAGATAATCGGTAAAAAAACATTGGGGAAAATTATAGCCAATACAATTACCGTAAAAGAAATTAATGTTCCTATTGCGGGTAAAAGATGAACGAATTCCAACATTTTGTTATCTATTTTATATAGATTTATTCTTGCAACTCCCCAATTATAAACTTGACGAAAAAATTTCTTAATTGAAATTCTTCTTTTGTGATAAACTACAGCATCTTCAATCTTAATTATTGGCTCGCCGGTTGAAAGGATTCTATTACTAAATTCAATATCTTGACCGTGGCGTAATTTTCCCATGCCTCCAATTTTTTTCACAATATCTGCTCTTACGCCCATATTAAAACTTCTTGGATAGTATTTTGAAATTTTCTTTTTCGAATGTCCTCTAATTCCTCCGGTTGTAATAAAGGATGTCATGGAATAATCAATAGCTTTTTGAATTGGAAGAAAATCAGGTAATACTGCATCAGGTCCGCCAAAGCCGGCAACATCTTTTTTATCAAGAGCTTTTTTGTAAGCAGCAAGCCAGTTTTTATCGGCAATACAATCGCTATCAATAAAAATAAAATACTTTCCTTTCGCATTTTCCATTCCAAAATTTCTTGCTTCGCCTGGTCCTTTGTGATTTTGTTCGAGAACTCTTAACGTAAGCGGATAATTATTCTTTATGTTTTCAAGAAGCTGCAAAGTGTTATCGTTAGAGCCGTCATCAACAACAATAACTTCAAATTTTTCTTTAGGAATAGATTGATTTATTAGAGATTCCAACAACTCTTTAATTTCGTCTGCTCTATTAAAAGTTGGAATAATTACTGAAAATAAAAATTGATAAACAGACATAAAAAATTATCAACTATTTTGTTTTTCTTAAATTACGTAATTTTTTTTCTCTAATTCCGTAATTGTCTTTTTTTCTATCATCATGTACAAGCATTTCGCCAATTAGTCCGAGTGAGAAAAATTGAACCCCTACAATAATTAAAACTGTACCAAGAAATAAAACAGGGCGATTGCTTAAATGAATTTTATCTAAAAACCAAAGAATAGATAGATAAGCATCAATACTAAAACCTATTAAGAAGCTGGCGACTCCGAGCATTCCAAAAAAATGTAAAGGTCTCTGAATATAGCGGGTTGTAAAGATTACGGTAATTAAATCTATAAATCCTTTAAAGAATCTTGATATTCCAAATTTGGTTTTTCCGTATCTTCTAGGATGATGTTTTACCACAACTTCCGAAATTTTAAACCCTTTCCAATCGGCAAGGACGGGAATGTACCTATGTAACTCACCGTGCACATTCAGACTTTTTACGACCGTTTTTTTGTAAGCTTTTAATCCGCAATTGAAATCATGGATTTTTATTCCGGTTAATATTTTGGTTACATAATTAAAAAAACGAGATGAGTATTTCTTTATGAAAGGATCGTGTCTTTGTTTTTTCCATCCCGAAACCAAATCGTAACCTTTCTGCATTTCATCAAGTAAGTTTGGAATTTCTTCGGGGTCATCTTGAAGATCGGCATCCATTGTAATTACAACATCGCCCGAAACATTTTTGAATCCTACATTCAAAGCGGCTGATTTACCGTAATTTTTTCTAAAACTTATGTAGTTAATTCTATTATTTGTTTTAGCTAATTCTTTAATCTTTTTAAGAGAATCATCGGTACTTCCGTCATCTACAAAAAGTAATTCGTAACCTGAGGAGATATTTTCGAAGACTTCGTTTATTAATTTTGTTAAAGTATTTAAAGAATCTTCTTCGTTAAATAAAGGAACTAAAACTGAAACTTTGCGAAACGGAAATTTTTTTACGTCTTTATTTTGTTGAGGTAAATTATCTTTTATTTCTTCATTTTTAACATTTTCATTTTTGTTACCACGAGTATTATAGTTATATCTTTTTGATCTTCTGTAATCATATTTATTCTTTTTATACGGTTTTTTCTTAACAATATTTGAACTTTTATCGGTATTTTTATCCGATAAATTTTCATTGTTTTTATTTACACTTTCTTGTTTCATGTTCTTAATATTTACTAACGATAAAGATTTCGTTTAAATTATAAATCAATTGATTAAAATAAATAATAAAATTAACTTAATATGAAGCTAAAATCAATTTATGTAATAAAATATCTATGGGAAAAATAATATACCAGGGGATAATTCGTTTAGCAATTTTGCTGCCGATTTTGTGGCTTGCTGTTGATTATTTTGAATATAAATACTGGTGGGCAGTAGTTTCACTAACAGTTTACGGTTTTATTTTTCATCCCGCATATATTCAATACCAAATATGGTTTAATGCAAATAAAAAAATTATTACAAACTCATTGTGTTCAAGTTGCAGACATTTTGATGAAACAGCAATAATTTGTTTGAAATTAGATGAACATCCCACCGAAAAAGAAATCCCTTGCGAAGGTTCTGCCTGGGAGCCAATATAAAATTTTTTTTACATTTCTTTGATTCTTTTATTTAGTTCTACAACTGCATCTACAAATCTGGGTCCCGGACGACTATATAAATCGGGATTAACAAAAATTACTCTGTTATTTACTATTGCAGAAAGAGTATTCCATTCCGGATAGATTTCTAAAATCTCCGAAATGTCATTTTTATTTGTTCGGTAAAGAATAAGAACGTCCGGATTTTTTACCAATACTTCTTCTCTGTTTAACATTGGATAGCTTATTTCTGTATTTGCTGATAAATTTTTTAATCCGGCAAAATTTAAAAGTTCGTTTATGAATGAATTTTTACCGATTGAAAAAATTGGTTTTGCAGAAACTAAAAATAGAGCTGAATTAAAAAGTAATTTTTCGTGTGTTTTTTTCACGGAATCTATTCTTGTATCCCAAGATTTTGTAATTGAATCGATAATTTCAGTTTTATGAAATATTTTGCCAATGTCGCTTAATGTTTTTTTTATGCCTCTATAATTATTTGGTGCAGATACAAAAACGTTTAATCCCAGTTCTTTTAATTTGGTATAATTGGATTTTGAGTTTCCTTCTTTGGTCATAAAAATTATGTCAGGTTTAAGACTTAGAATTTTCTCGAAATTAATTGTAAGCAAATCTCCTATTTTCTCTTTGTCTTTTGTTGTTTCTGGAAAGTTGCAATAAGTTGTATTTCCAACAATTTTATCGCCTTCGCCAACCGCGTAAACTAATTCCGTTAAATTTGGTGCAAGGGTTACAATTCTTTTTGGAACATTTTCGAGACTAATCTTATTATAAAGATCATCAACTATGTAATTTTGGGAATTATCATTTTCTTTTTTGCCACAGCCTGTTGTTAGCAATAAGAATAAAATAAATAGGATACTTTTTACGATATTTTTTTCATTTTTAAACATAATACTCAGTTACTCCTTTAATAAAATAGAATGCCATTACACCGACAAGAATAAATTTAATTAAAATTGCAATAATGCTGAAAATAAAAGAAACAAAACCAATTTTTAATGCTTCTTTTTTAGCTTTTCCGGAAATTAATTCACCGATAACAGCTCCCGCAAGCATCCCAAGAATCATTCCGAAAGGAGGAAAGAAAAAGAGGCCAACAATCATTCCTATCACCGAAAGCCAAATGCCTTGCTTTGATGCTTTATACATTTTTGCCCCGAATATCGGCAAAAAATAATCAAGACCGAAGACAATAATATTTAATACAGCCATAATTATTAAAAATTTGCTTGTAAAAATTTCCGGAGCAGAGAATTCTAATAATAAAAGTGCAAGAAAACCAAACGGAGGTCCGGGTAATACAGGAAGAATACATCCTACGAACGAAGCTATTAAAAGTAAAATTCCTACGATTATTGCAATTAAAACTAATATATCCATAAAGTGTAATTATCTGCAAAAGTTGTTTTTCTGATGCTGTAAATATATTTATATTTTTAACAAATTTTTATTCGTCTAAATGATATTGGTAGGTACATAAATAATTAAGAATAATGTACAATTTGTAAATTTAACGTTCTATCCCATAAAATAGGACTAGTGTAATCAAAAAATGTAGTCCATTCCCTTTGAAAAAAGCGACAAACCTCAATTTGTAAAATATCTTTGCAAGCAAAAAATAATTGTGAGGTAAAAATGAAAAGAATAATTTTGATAATTTTTTTAATAAGTAGTTCAGTTTATTCTCAAAATAAGCCGATAGGTAAGTTAGAAGGAAAAGTTCTCGATGCCTCTAATATGAATCCTTTAATGGGGGCAAATATTTTTATCAGAAGTTTAAGCAAAGGAACATCTTCGAATGAGAACGGAGAATATCAAATAAATGAATTAACTGTAGGAACCTACAAAGTGGAGATTAGTTATCTTGGATACGATAAAGTAACAAAAACTGATGTAATTATCAGATCGGATAGAACAACTTATTTAAATATTCATTTAAATCCCAATTCAGTAAAAATAAAAGATGTAATTGTAGAAAGTGGATATTTTTCTGAAGTTGAAGAAAAACCTGTATCTACCATAAATTTTTCATCCGAAGAAATTAGAAGAGCACCCGGCAGTGCCGGCGATGTAAGTAGGATTCTTTTCGGATTGCCTTCACTTGCTAAGGTAAATGATTCTCAAAACAGTCTAATTGTAAGAGGCGGTACTCCCATAGAAAACAGTTTTTATATTGATAACATAGAAATACCGAACATAAACCACTATCCCGTTGAAGGTTCTTCCGATGGACCAATAGGAATTCTAAATGTTGATTTTATTGAAGATGTTAATTTTTTTACCGGTGGATTTTCATCAATTTACGGTAATAGAATGTCTTCGATTATGGAGATTTCTTACAGGGAAGGAAGCAAAGAGAAATTCCAATCGCAATTAAATTTAAGTATGCAGGGAGCAGGAGGTGCAATTGAAGGACCTATTTCGGAAAAAGCTAATTATATGCTTTCAGGAAATATTGCTTACCTGGATTTAATAATTGATGAAATTGCAATGGGTGGAGCAATTCCACGCTACGGAGATGCTCAATTAAAAATTGTTTACGATATTAATCAGAATAACAAAATAACTTTGCTTGATATTTTTGCTCTGGATAAGCTTAATTTTTCGTATGAAACAGCTCTAAAAGTGGATTTTGCAAATTCTTACGGAGATATAAACCAAATGTCTAATGTAATTGGTATTAACTGGCAGAATATTTGGTGCAAAAAAGGTTTTTCAAACACATCTCTTTCCCAAACATACTATGAATATTTTGCAGATTTTTATGGGATAGAATTTAAAACTTTAGAAATGGACAGTAAATCAATAGGCAAAGATTTAAAGTTAAGAAATGTTAACCACTATAGTATAAATAAGAAACATAGTTTGGAATTTGGTTTTGAATCTAAATACAACTTCAGTAATTACAATTTATTTTTAAATTCTACCAAAAACAGCTTAGGAAATTTAGTTCCTAAAATTAGAGTAGATAAAAATTTAAGAACTTTTCAATTTGGTATATTTGCCGAACATAGTTTCCGATTAAATGATAATCTAAAAATTACTTACGGCGGAAGGTTAGATTATTCAGAATATAATGGCAATTTAAATATTTCTCCGCGAATGTCTTTAAGTTATAAATTCAATAACGGTTATACAGTTACGGGAAGTGCAGGTATTTTTACACAAGATATACCAGAAAATATTTTAGTACAAAATAAAAGTTTTAAAGAGTTAAAAACTCCCAAAGCAAATCATTTTATACTCGGTGTAAGTAAAATGATTACGGAATCAACAAAACTAACGGTTGAATCTTACATAAAATTATATGAAAACTTTCCTTTAAGTCCGCTTCTGCCCAAAGCATTTATTCTTGATGAAGCAATTGCAAGTAGATTTTATAAAAACTATGAAATATTAAATGATAACGGACAAGCAACTTCCAAAGGAGTTGAAATAGTGTTACAAAAAAAACTTGCTGAAAATTTTTACGGAATGATTAGCGGCTCATATTCAAGATTAGAATACAAAGATTTTAATGGTGATTGGCACGATAGAATTTTTGATAATCAAATAAATTTTAATATTGATGGCGGATACATTTTTAATGATGAATGGGAATTTAAAGTACGTTGGATTTATGCCGGCGGAGTTCCCTATACTCCGTTTAATTTGGAAAAATCTAAAGAACTAAATATGGCTGTTTTGGATTATTCGAGAGTTAACTCAAAAAGATTACCTGATTATCATTCATTAAATTTAAGAATTGATAAAAGGTTCTATTTTTCAAACTCGAGCTTAATAGTCTATTTGAGTATGTGGAACGCTTACAACAGAAAAAATATTGCTCAATATCAGTGGGATAAAAAAAATAAAAAAGTAGTTGTTCAAGAACAATGGAAAGTTATTCCAATATTCGGACTTGAGTATAAGTTTTAGAAAGAAATTTTTTAGGAATAAATAAGTTAAAATTTAAATTATCCAAAAGTTCTTATAGATTTTTTAACTCAAACTATCTCTAAATTTAGATGGAGTTGTTCCTGTAAATTTCTTGAAAGATGAATTAAAAGCGGATTTCGATGCGAATCCCGCTTCAAAGGCGTGTGCTAATAAGTTATAATTTATTGATTTATCGTTCCTAATTAAT
Organism: Ignavibacteriota bacterium; assembly: GCA_002746605.1. GTDB lineage: Bacteria > Bacteroidota > Ignavibacteria > Ignavibacteriales > Melioribacteraceae. The sequence continues at coordinate 36,152 of PDPT01000045.1, read as the reverse complement.
CTTTTTACTTCTTCTACTCTGTATTTATTAACAAAATCATAAAAATTTTGTCCAAGTTTTGTATTAATGATTTCTGAAATATTATGAGTACTAATTCCTGTATTTTGTGATAATTCAGTTAAGCTTAATTTGGGATTTAAAAATAATTTATCGGTTTCCATTTTATTAATTATTTTTTCCAAATATTCATCAGCTTTTTCATTTGTTAATCCCGATTTTTTATAAGAAAAATCTTGCGCATCAGTTTTTTGTATTTCCGGTTGTTTATATGCCCTAAACGAAAGAAAATATAAAAAGATAGAAAGCGTAAGATAAATTAAAATATTTGCATAATTCCAAGTATTAAATATTACATTTAATACATAACCAACTATAACAACAAGCCAAACTATTAGGTTTCCGTAAGCTAAATAATTTAACAAATGTAAATCAATTTTTTCAATATTAGAGTATTTGTCCCTAATATTTTTATTAAACTTATTTGTTGCTTTAATTGTTAATACTAAATAAAAAATTCCAACAACAGGAATTAGGTTGCCTAAGAGAAAAACAATAAGAGGAGGTTTTTCAGTAAACTGAATTAGTGCAATTTTATATTCAAATGTTGTAGTAAAAACAAGAAAAACATAATAAATAAATGAAACAAAAAAAGGGATAAAATGAAGCATATCTTTTAATCTGAATTTTTTTCTTGCAGTTGTTAAAAAATGAATATGCAGATAGATTAAGGGTCCGTATAAAAAAGGAAGCGAGGTTACAAAAATTATCATCCAAAAAATATTTTTTATGAAGCCCGTTCTAACTGTAATTTCTCCTACTAAGTCAATAGAAAAAAAAATCATTGTAAAAGCTAATATTTTGTTAGCCAATCTATTTTCTTTCTTTTTAATAAGAATAAAAAATAAGAAAAGAGCTTGTGCAATTCCTATTGCATAAATGTATGGTATAAGAGATTCAAATTGCAACATAAAAAATTTTTTTGAGTATAAGAAATTTGATTTATTTATTGAAATATAAAAATCAATTGTGTATTATAAAACAAGAATTTCAAAAAAAGATGTTATTATAAATGTTGTTAAAATTTATTTTTAAAAAGAATACCTTTACCTTCTTCCTAATAATACTGTTCTGTTTCTCCTATGCTCAAGCGCAATCAATAAAATTAAATGAAATTATGTTTGCTGCCAATAAAACTACTGAAGAGTTTATTGAAATTTACAATTCTTCTTCTCAACCAGTTAATATTCAAGATTATAAAATTGTTTATGACGATAACACGCCCGATGTTATCATTTCCGATACCGATGAATATGAAATTCCACCTGAGAGTTACGCTGTAATTTTTGAAGGTGATTACGATTTTGAAAACGGAGTTTATAAAAATATAATTCCAAGTAATACTTTAGTTTTTGTAATTGATAACAACTCTTTCGGAAGCAGAGGAATGGCTAACTCAAGCGACCGTAAAATATCGCTGCTTAATTCAACAAACGATACAATCGATGTTTACACTTACTCTGCCGATAATGATAAAGGTTACTCCGATGAAAGAGTAGATGCTGATGATGACTTATGGCAAAACTCTAAATTGTTTTATGGAACTCCAGGCAGAATAAACAGCGTTACTTCAAAAGAATATGATTTGGTTATTGTAGAACTTTTTACAACTCCTGAGTTTCCAACCAAAGATGAAGAAATATATTTAAATGCAAAGATCAAAAATTTTGGTTTACAAATTGCAGATAATTTTTCGGTCGATTTTTATTATGTGCAAGAAAATGAAACTATCTTTCTTGAATCTCAAAATTTTTCAGAACTTGGGACTGATGATTCTTTAATTGTAACAAGCGAAAACTCAATTCTTATTGATGATACACTTACAATAAAATCAAAAATAAATTTTATTGATGATCTCGATACACTCAACAATTCTCTTTCCGGAATTGTAATTCCTGGTTTTAATAATAACACTATTCTCTTAACGGAAGTTTATTTTAAGAACAACTCAAACGAACCGCAATGGATAGAACTTTTAAACAATTCCGATATTACTATAAATCTTAAAGACTGGTTTATTGCCGATTCCAAAGAAAAAGTTAGTATTACGGAAGATGATTTATTTCTTGAACCTAATGATTATTTAGTCCTTACAGAATTTATTCCCTCAGATTATTTCGATGACGATATTACGGTCATTCAAACTAACATTCCTTATTTAAATTTCGGGAAAGATGAAATTACAATTTATGATTTTCGTGATGCACTAATAGACAGAATGAAATACGAAGTTGAGAACAACTTTCCGCTTGGATATTCACTTGAAAAAATTGACTTAAATAAATCGGGAGAAAATATTGATAATTGGACTTATTGCATAAATAACAAAGCTAATACTGCAGGTTTTGATAATTCAACTTTTTCAATTCCCGATTATAATTTTGGAGATGTAATAATAAATGAAATTATGTTTGATCCGAATGATGATAATTCTGAGTTTATTGAAATCTATAATACTTCCAATGAAAATATAAATCTCTCGGGATGGAAAATTTCTGATGAAGAAGACGAATTAATTTTCTTAGGATTCAAACCTTTGGAAATTAAAGCCAATTCATATTTTGTAATTGCAGCCGATTCTTTAATATTTAATTATTATTCTTGGTTGGATGATGACTTATCAATTTTAAATAGAAACTCTCTCAATCTTGCAAACTCCGGAAAGAAAATATATCTAAAAGATTTGAGGAACAACATTATTGATTCTATAAATTATAAACCCAAATGGCACAACACAGCTTTTGAAGACACAAAAAATATTTCTCTTGAGCTTATTAATCCTAATTTGAATAGAAACACCAGCAGCAATTGGAGTAGTTCGGTAAGCAGTTTTGGAGCAACTCCTGGTAAGGAAAATTCAATTAAAACTAACAATGCTGCTTCTGAAACGAAGCTGGAAATTTCTCCTAATCCATTTTCACCGGATAATGACGGCATCGAAGATTTTGCATTAATAAACTACAATCTTAAAGAATCAATATCTCAAATAAGAATTAGAGTTTTTGATAGCCAAGGAAGATTTATCAAAACTATAACGGAAAATCAACCGACTGGTTCAAAAGGCTCAATAGTATTTGACGGTTTAGATAAAAATAATAATCCTTTGAAAATCGGGATTTATATAATTTTATTTGAAGCTGTAAACTCTAATAATTCTATTGTGGAAACTATTAAAAAAGTTGTTGTAATTGCAAAGAAACTTTAAAGGGATATTGAATTAAAAAAAGGAACTATTATGAAAAAGTTTTTATCATTTTTATTAAGCATATTGTTTTTATTAAACAATTGTAATGATGCAAAAAACACAATTACAGATTTAATTCAACCAATTAAATTAACTTCAGGCAAAACGGATTCACTGATTATTAGTGATTTATTTTATTCTGGAAATTATAATTTTCAGTTTGTTAAAAATAAAAATATTAAAGTTGAAAGAAAAAACAATAAATTATTTCTTACGCCAAAACCTGATTTTTCGGGAATGACCTTGCTCAAGTTTAAGTTAGACAATCAGACTTATGTTATTCCGGTTATATCAAAGGTAACTTCGTACTACAATTTTAAGTTCAAACCGAATAAAAAATATGAAACAATAAATCTCTTTGGAAATTTTAACGGATGGAATCGTAAGGACATAGAAATGACAGATGGAGATAATGACGGAACTTACGAAGCAAGTATTCCGCTCGAGCCCGGAATTTACCAATATAAATTTTTTGCAGATGGTGAAGAAATAGTTGACCCGATAAATCCAAACAAAGTTCCTAACGGAATGGGAAGTTTTAATTCCATAAGAATAATTGAAGCTAAAGACACTAATAAATTTTATCTGCACTTAGATAAATTTAAGAAAAATAATTTATCATTTATTTTAGAAGCCGATCAAAAAAACTTAAATCTTAAAGATATTTTTGTTTTGTTAGATAATAAAAAAGTCAGTAACGATAAAATCAAAATTAATAAGAATAAAATAGAAGTTAATCTTGACGACGAAAAATTAAATAAGCATAATACATTAAGAATTGCTGTTTCTCAAAACGGAAAAGTATCAAATATTCAAACAATAGAACTTTTTGACGGAAAACTCAAAAATAACTCAAACTTTACTTGGCAAGACGGAATTATTTATTCTTTAATGATCGATAGATTTTTTGACGGAGATACAAGTAACAATTCCAAAATAGTACATGATTCTCTTTCCGATAAAGCAAATTATTCCGGAGGCGACTTACAAGGTATTTTAGATAAAATAAATGACGGCTATTTTGATTCACTTGGTATTAACACAATTTGGATTTCTCCGGTTTATGATAATCCAAATGAAGCTTACAAAGAATATCCTGCTCCGCACAGATATTATTCCGGTTACCATGGTTATTGGCCCATCAGTGATACAACTGTTGACGAACATTTTGGAAGTTTGCAAAAATTGAAAGAAGTTGTTAAAGCAGCTCATTCAAAAAAAATAAAAGTACTTTTGGATTTTGTTTCGAATCATGTTCATAAAAATCACCCATTCTTTAAAGAACATAAAGATTGGTTTGGCTCTCTTGAATTGCCTGACGGAAGACTGAACTTAAGATTTTGGGATGAGTACAGATTAACAACTTGGTTTGAGCCTTATCTTCCTTCGTTTGATTATCTTGGTTCCGAAGAAGCATTAGAAGCAATGACCGACCTTGCCGTCTGGTGGCTAAAAGAAACCGATGCAGATGGTTATCGGCACGATGCAGTAAAGCATGTTCCAAATAAATTTTGGCGTAGGCTAAATGAAAAAATTAAAAAAGAATTTGCCGGTAAAAAAGAATTGCCGGTCTATCAAATTGGAGAAACATTCGGCAGTTACGATTTAATAAGTTCTTATGTAAATAACGGTCAGCTTAGTTCTCAATTTAACTTTAATCTATATGATGCGGCTCTTCCTACTTTCATAAAGGAAGATGCTTCTTTTGCAAATCTTGATAAAGAAATGCAGAAAACTTTTTCCGTTTATGGTGTAAATCATTTAATGGGTAATATTATGGATAGCCACGATAAGAATAGATTTATGGCTTATGCAGACGGTGATTTGGATGTTAGTAAATGGAGTGCCGTTGAAGAAGGATGGAAGAATCCGCCAGTTGTTGATAATTCCGAAAATTATAAAAAGTTAATTTTGTATATGGCTTATATGAATTCAATTCCCGGACTGCCTGTTATTTATTACGGAAGTGAGTTTGGAATGAGTGGAGCCTCCGATCCTGATAACAGAAGGGAAATGAGATTTAACGCTAACCTTTCTGATGCTGAAAAAAATACTCTTAAAGAAGTTTCAAAAATTATAAGGCTTCGTAAAGAACATTCTGCATTACGTCAAGGTGATTTTTATACACTTACAGCAAATAAAAATATTTATGCTTACATACGCTCGGATATGAATGAAAGAATTCTAATTGTCTTAAACAAAAGTAAAGAACCTCAAGAAGTTAAGTTGGAATTACCAAAATTTTTAGGAATTAAGTCTGCAAGTAACTTAATTCAAAATGATAATATTAAAGTTCAAAATAATTTATTAAGCATTAAGCTAAACGGTATGAGTTGGAAAATGTTTACGTTAGAACTTTAAAATACAAGGCATTGCTAATTAAATATAGCTAATTGATTATTCCACTTAGCCATAAGTAATAATATTAACAATTCAAGCATATTTTTGCTTTTTGAATAGCATTTTGTTTATGCCTCATTCCCGCTAAAAAATGCATGTGAAAAAATAGGATTAAAAAAGAAAGTTACCTTGCATACACTAAGGCATAGCTTTGCAACTCATTTGTTAGAAAATGGAACAGATATAAGGTATATTCAAGCATTATTAGAATATAATAGCTCAAAAACCACCATGATATACACTCACGTTATCAAGACGAGTTTAAAAAAATTAAAAATCCGTTTGATAATTTTTAAAAAATAGCTATATTAAATATTTAAAGAGTATTGAATATTTTATCTTTTTATTATGGAATCTATTTATACTAAAAAGTATAAAAACTTCTGTATAGCCCACTGTATTAGCGGTGTAAAAAGATAGTATGTAAACAAATAATATTTAATAAGCAATATAGATTAGGTAGTCATGAAGAGCAACTTTTACTATTTTCATTAGTACACCTAATCTTATGTTAACCATAGAGCTAATAATTAAACTTGAATAAACTAAATCTCAACTATTATGCCAAATAAAAAAATAAAAGTTTTCCTTAGTTACGCTCATGAAGATTTGGATGTAATATCAAAAATTGATGAGGGGCTTAGAAAAAGAAACTTGGATGTGTGGTTTGATAAAAGATGTCTAAAGCCGGGCTCCTGGAAAAAACAGATTGAAAAAGCTATTCCTAAATGTCGCTATTTTCTTATTTGTATTAGTGGTGCTGCTCTAAAAAAGACTAGAGATACGCCTGGTTTTCAAGATGAAGAATTACAACAAGCATATGAGATAGCAAGGCTTCAGCCCGAAGATTCTTTTTCTATAGTACCAGCAAGAGTAGAGGACTGTGGGCGTGGAGATCACAGGCTTTCAGCTTGGCAACAGTATGATTTATTTGAAGATTTCGAAAATAATCTGGACAAGTTAGCCATTGATTTAGGTGGGGTATCGCTTAGCAATAAAGAAACTGAAGATTTAAGAACTAAAAATGAAAAACTAATTCGAGATTTATTCAACAATGCTATAGTATTTTACTATACCAGAGATTTCGAAAAATCATTAAATCTATTTACCTTAATCACGGATTTACAACCTGATTCCCATGGAGCATGGAACAACAAGGGAAATGCGCTTGATGGCCTTGGTCGTCAAGAAGAGGCCATTGCGGCATATGATAAGGCACTGGAGATAAAACCTGATTCCCATGAAGCATGGTACAACAAGGGGGATGCGCTTGATGCCCTTGGTCGTCAAGAAGCGGCCATTGCGGCATATGATAAGGCGCTGGAGATAAAGCCTGATGACCATGAAGCATGGGACAACAAGGGGACTGCGCTTTTTCAGCTTGGTCGTCAAGAAGCGGCCATTGCGGCATATGATAAGGCACTGGAGATAAAGCCTGATGACCATAGAGCATGGAACAACAAGGGGAATGCGCTTAATGCCCTTGGTCGTCTAGAAGAGGCCATTGAGGCATATGATAAGGCGCTGGAGATAAAACCTGATAAACTTGGAGCATGGTACAACAAGGGGAATACGCTTGATGCCCTTGGTCGTCAAGAAGAGGCCATTGAGGCATATAAAAAAGCGTTGTATTTTTCTGAAAAAAATAACTCTTCACATTCTGAATTGATACGGAAGACAATTGATAAACTAAAAGCAGAAATGAACTGAGCTTACACAATAAAATAATTAAAAAAAATGGTTAACAAGTCAAGCCGTTTCACCGGACTCGTTCCACTCGCCGGTGAACTCTGTATTAGTAAAACAGAAGGGAACAAATAAGGATACTCCAAAATCCAACTGCCAACACTGGTAATTGTTGCACAACTCCATAAAAAATAAAAAGATATAAATCTCAAGTTCTCTTAAGTCATTTTAAGCGAGAGTTTATATTTTATTGAAATCCAAAATATTAAAACTAGAGCAGCTTAAAAGAAAATAACTTAAATTATCCTTAATTATCTTTCTTTTTTGCATATATTTGTACGCGTTCTGAAACAGGCACATTAAGTATTTGTAATTTTAATACTATCTTTAAGAAAAGAAATTATTTAACGAAACAATTGATAATCAATTAAATGACGTTATGAAAAGTTTTAGTTAAAAATAATTTTTTTCAAAAATAAACTTAATTCAAATTTACTTGTTTTTCCACAAAGTTGAGCAATTCTGAATTTTTAACTAACTCAAGAACTGTTTGAATATCAATATGGAGTTCTCTATCATTTTCAAGAGGTTTTACAAATTCTCTTATTTTATTATATGCTGCTGAAGTTCCTTTTCCGCATTTTAGAGGTTTTAAAAACTCAATTCCCTGCGAAGCTACCAATAGCTCAATTGCAATTACAGTTTGAACATTATTTAAAATTGAATAACATTTTCTTGCAGCTATTGATCCCATTGAATTATGATCTTCTTGATTAGCAGATGTAGGAATTGAATCTACACTTGCGGGGTGAGCTAAAGTTTTATTTTCGGAAACCAAAGAAGCTGCAGTATATTGAACAATCATAAGTCCGGAGTTAATTCCTCCTTTTTTTGTTAAAAATCTAGGCAAATTACTTAACTGACCATTTACAAGCCTCTCGATTCTTCTTTCACTTACGTTGGCAAGTTCCGAAAGAGCAATTGCCATAAAATCCATTACAAGAGCAATTGGCTGTCCGTGAAAATTTCCTCCTTCTATGTAATCTTTTTCAGTTGGGAAGATTAGAGGATTATCTGTTACCGAGTTAAGTTCTGTTTCTACAATAGAGCAAACATAATTTATTGTATCTTTAGAAGCTCCGTGAATTTGAGGGATACAGCGCAGCGAATATGAATCTTGAACTCTGTCATCACCAACAAGGTGCGATTTTCTTATTTCACTATTTTCGATAAGAGCTAATATATTTTTGGCAGTATTAATTTGTCCTGCATAAGCACGCAATTGGTGTAAACGTAAGTCATAAGCATTGTCGGTACCTCTTAAGGCTTCGTGCGAAAGTGCTCCGCTTATATCGGCAAGTTTAGCGAGTTCTTTTGCTTTAATACAAATAAAAGCTGCAAAGGCAGTCATCATTTGTGTTCCGTTTATTAAGGCTAAGCCTTCTTTTGCTTTAAGTTTAATTGGTTTTAGTTTTTTCTTTTTAAGTGCGGTCGAAGCAGTTATAAGCTTTGTGAAAGTTGTAGTTTTACTTGTAACTTCATCAAAGACTTGAACTTTTCCTTTGCCCAGCAGAGCTAAAACTAAGTGGGAGAGTGGGGCAAGATCGCCGCTCGAGCCCACAGAACCTTGCGAAGGAATTGCAGGGATAATATTATTGTTTATTAATTCTGTTAATAAATTTAGTGTTTCAATTCTAATACCTGAGTTTCCTTTTGCAAGAGCGTTCAATCTTAATAACATCATTGTTTTAATTATGAATGGCGGCAGTAATTCTCCAACTCCGGTTGAATGACTTACAATTAAATTTTCTTGCAGTTTTTCAATTTCATCTTTAGATATTTTAACATTTGCAAATTCTCCAAATCCGGTTGTTACACCATAAATAATTTTATCATTGTTTACCCACTCATCAATAAGCTTACGAGCTTTTTTTATTTTTACTATTGCAGTTTTTGTAAGTGAAACCTTTGCCTTGGAGTTTATAAAATCGTTAATAATTTTTAAGTTTAAACTATTTCCATCAATGTTAATTGTTTTTTTCATTAAATAATCTCTTTATTATTTCGTTTGTTTTTTTGTTGCATTTATATTTAATAGTTATTCCAAAATCATCATAGTCGGTCTTAATATCATCCAATATCGAATGAATTTTTGCAACTAAATAAGATTTTGAGTGATCGATTCTTATTTTATATTCATTAAAATTTTGCTTATAGAAATTTATAAAAATATCTCTTAAAGTATTAATGTTAATTCCTCTTGCAGCTGATATTATTAAACTATCGGGATATTGAGTTTTTAATAGATTTATTTTTTCTTTGTCTTTAAGGGCATCGACTTTGTTAAAAACTTTTACTATTTGTTTTTCATGACAATCTAAACTTTCCAAAGTATCTTCCACAACTTTTATATGATCTTCGTAAAACGGATTTGTAATATCAATAACGTGAATTATTATATCTGCTTGTTTTACAACATTTAAAGTACTCTTAAATGAAGCTACCAAATGATGTGGCAATTTTCTGATAAATCCTACCGTATCAGTGATTAAAATTTTTTTATTTTGTGAAAGCTCTAACGATCTCGTTGTAGAATCGAGTGTTGCAAATAATTTATTTTCTGCAAGTACGGATGCTTCCGTAAGTAGATTAAGTAAGGTTGACTTGCCCGCATTGGTGTAACCTACAAGCGTTGCTTTTATCTCTTCTTTTCTACCGAGGCTTTTTGTGTTTTGTTGTTGTTCAATTTTTTTTAGTTTTTCTTTTAGCTTTGCAATTCTTGTTCTTATTATTCTTCTATCTGTTTCAATTTGTGTTTCTCCGGGACCTTTAGTCCCAATTCCTCCGTATTGTTTTGAGAGATGTGTCCATGCTCTTGTTAATCTTGGAAGCATATATTGTAATTGGGCAAGCTCAACTTGTGTTTTAGATTGGCTCGTTTTTGCATGCGAGGCAAAAATATCAAGAATTAATCCTGACCGATCAATTATTTTTTTATCAATTAATTTTTCAAGATTTCTTACTTGAGTAGGAGTTAAATCTTCGTCAAAAATTACGATTGTTATGTCGTTCATTTCTGCAAGCTCTGCAACTTCTTCTGCCTTTCCTTTTCCGATAAAATAAGCTGAATCAATTTTTTGTCTGTCTTGAACTATTTTTAAAATTGTTTCTGCTCCGGCAGTATCAGCCAACATTTCTAGTTCATCAAGATGTTCTTCTATTCTCTCAGAAGATATGTCTCGGGTTTTTACAGCAACCAGTATTGCTTTTTCATTTGTTTTAGGATTTGTTTCAATCATATATTTTAGTTTAAATTTGAAATATCTTTTTTAGTGTTTCGTGCAACATACATTTCAATTAAAGCAAGTAAAATTGCAATAATTAAAAGTGGTCTCCAAAGCTCTGTCCCTGAACGAGATTTTTTTAATTCATTCAAGTAATCATTTTCTACATTTATATTTATAACATTTTCGCCTAAATATTTAGTGAAAATTTTTTCTTTTTCTTCTGCTCCGATTTTTGTTAAGTCCGATTCTTTTATATTGTAGTTCACTTGAGCAAATTTTATGAGCTTATCCGAGTTAAAAAATTTATAACTTCCCAATTGGTCTGTATTATCATAATTTATCTTGCGTTCGTTATAATTTGTTATACTCAGTTTATCATTTCCATCAGGTAAAAAAATATCTATAATCGGACTGTTTAATTCAGAAATATTTAACGGTATTTTTTCTTTTGGCAAAAAATTATTTTTTTCGAGATTAGATGTTGTTAAATAACTGATGATACTTGAAATTAATGGAGCGAAAATTCCTTTGATTGGGAAGTTGCTTGCTTGCAAGGTAAAATCAGTATTAAGGAATAATACCGTTCCTTTTTTAAGTTTGTATTCTCCAAAGAAAGTTATATTATTTAAAAGTTTAATTATTGAAGTATAATTGTTATCTCTTTCGTATGCCAAGTAGTTATATATTATCGGGGATTCTATTTCAGTTTGAGAATTATTATTGAACAAATTTTTTATAATAGGATGCTTTTTATCGATACTGCTAAATTCAGAGTAATCACTTGACTTGCTGCTTGTTTTTATAATATTCTTTAAACTTGGCAAATTTAGTTCATTCCTAATAAAATTATAATTTTGATAATTTAAATTCGAAGGAGGAATGAAAACTATACTGCCTCCATCTTTAATATAATTCGAAATTATTTTTCCGTTTGGTAATTTGGAGGAAACAACAAATACAATATCGTACTCTTTTAGATTATTTTTTAAGAAGTTACTTGCACGAATTTTTTCTATAATAATTCTGTTAGAGCTTGAAGAAACCTTTAATGCATTTCCCAAAAATTGTATGTCATTGTTATTATCGTAATAAATAAGAATTTTAATTTTTTCTTTAATGTTGAAGTTCAAAAAAACAGCATTATCTCTGAGCAAGTTATCATCATCAATCTCAACTTTTGCTTCAATTAGTCCGGGTTTGCTTAATATGGCTTCAAATTCTATTCTTTTAGTTTGTTGTTTTTTTAAGTTTATACTTCTCTGTGCCACTCTTTTGTTGTTCAAAAAAAGAGAAGCAATAATATTATTTTTTGAAGTTGTAGATTGGTTGGTAATTTCTGTTGAAAAAGTTAACGGTTTATTTGTTTCAACTATAGAGTTTAAAAGTTTTAAGTTATGAATATTTATATTTGTAGGATTATCTTGGCTTAAATCGAAAGAGTATAAGTTTATGTTCTTATCTTTAAAGTTTTTATTAAGTGAATCAAGATTTGCTTTAATTGAAAAGGTAGATTTCTGAAAATCGGAGAAAAGATATATGTTTTGAATAGTGTTATGCGATTCGTTCAAAATACTAATTGCTTGAGCTATTTTCTTTTCTAAAGGTTCTATTTTATTGGTAATTGTTAAATTATTAATAATGTTAATAGCAGTTTCTTTTGTATAAGTTGTAACAGAGGAATCTTTAGTAAATAAGAAAATAAACTCATCACCCTCATTCATTTGGTTTATAATATTCTTAACATGTTTCTTTGCGAGATTAAACAAAGAACCTGAATCGGAAAGATAAGACATGCTGAAAGAATTATCTGCAATAAAAACAGAACTTATTTTTGAACTTGAACTTCCTGGTAGAATATTTACTCCCGTTAAAGTAGGGCGGGCAAATGCAAGAACAAGAAATATTATAATTAAAGTTCTTAATATTAAGAGTAAAAATTGTTTAAATTTTATTTTTTTAATGTTTGATTTTTGTAATTCTTTTAAGAAAGATAAAGTGCTAAATTCTACTTTTTTTAATTTTCTAAGATTTAGCAAATGAATTATAAGCGGAATTAGTGCAGCAAATAATCCAAATAATATTGTGGAATTAAAAAAAAACATACATTAAAATTTAATACAATTTTTTAATATTAGCTCCTTTAAAATAATGTAAAAGAATTTCATCAAAGTAATAACCTTGTTCGCCCATTACAGCTGCACCTATTTGACAAAGTCCAACTCCATGCCCCCAGCCGGCACCTTTTAAAATAAATTTTTGAGGGATTCCTTCAACCTGATTTTCTTTTTCAATTATAAATGCCGAACTGTAAAGATGCGACTTAGATAGAACTTTTCTGATTTCCAATTCTTTCCCGATTGTTATGCTTTGCTTTGTCCCGATAATTTTTAATCTTATAAGTCTGCCGGAGTATCCGCGTTCTACAGGAACCAAATCAATTATTTTTCCAAAATCAATTCCGGTTTTTTCGAGCAGTAATTCTTTAATTTCATCTTGCAAATATTCAACTTTCCATCTGTAAAAATCGGTTGTCTGCTGATCATAGTTATTCAAAACCTGTTCTAATATTTTGTGATCGGTTGTGTTACAAAATGCTTTGGGAGATTTCTCAATCCATTCATGCGCATTTTTTTCAATAGTTAAATCCGTATCAAAATTATCATGCTCAAATTTATAATCAATGATGCTTCTTAAATAAGGATGTTTTACATTTTCCCAAACATTTTCGAAAGTTTCAGAAATTCCTCCGCACGACTTTGAAAATCTGGCATCACAAATCGATTGGTTGTAAGTAAGTACAAGTCCCTTAGTTTCTTTTACTGCAAGAGCTGCATTATGCACATAGTTTTTAGTTATCCCTTGATATCTTTGGCAATGGTCATCTGCACAAACATCATATAAAACATGATCTTCTCTATCATACCATTTAATTATTTCATCGTCTGATTTAAATTCCGAAATATATTTTTCTTTGTTTTTTAATGAATTTCGTTTTTCAATTTGAGCTAAGAGCCAGCTTCTCGATATTATTGCGTGGGCTTTTAGTAACTCTAAAGAGCTGGTTGGACTCATTTCGGAAGATATAACACTTGTTAGATATTGTTCAACGGAAACAACATTAATAACAACGAGTTTATTATTATCAACAATAATTTTTAATGCTCCGGAGAATCTTTGGTTTTGTTTCTGTTCCCAGTGAAAATTCACACCGATTACAACGTCTTTTAACAAGAACGATTCGGTTTCTACATTGGAGGGAGTTAAAATTATTTCATTAAGGCGCCCAAATGTTTGTTGATTATTACTTAAAACAATTTCATTATTTATTAATTCGGCGGAAAAATTTCCACTTAGTTCATCAGAAATTCGTTCTAACTTAAAGTTTCCATAAAGCGTAAAGTTTACCTTTATGTTATTCATTATTGCTACATTTACTATTGGTTCTTTCATCTTTTTTGATATTATTAATTTATAAACTACTAAAAATACAATTTAGAATATCACTAAACAATACTAAATTGGTAGAAGTAAGTTTTAAGGTAAACCGTATTCTTTTGTTATATAACCACTTTACTTTTATTTAGATATAAATTTGTATGCTTTGTTCTTTTATTTGTTTTAGGTTGTGTTTTACTTTGTTCAATTTTCTTTAGTCTAAATTTTTTAGAATTTTAATCGATAGTATGAAAATACAAAATACCAGAGGATATAAATGGCAAAAATACTAATTATAGATGATTCTCTTTTTATCAGAAATGTACTTTCCAAAATGATAAAGGAACTAAACCATACTCCATTTTCAGCTAAAGACGGTGATGAGGGATTAGCAATGATTGAAAATGAAAAATACGATATTATTTTTTTAGATTTATTAATGCCGGGCAAGACCGGTTTTGATGTTTTGGAGATTTTACGAAAAAGAAATAATAGGATTCCGGTAATTATTATATCAGCTGATATACAAAAATCAAGTCGAGAAAAAAGTTTTGAATTAGGGGCAAAGTTCTTTATAAATAAACCTCCTGTAAAAGAAGAGCTTAAACAAAAAGTAAGTGAAATACTTTCATAAGGATAAAAATGGAAAATAAAATAGATATTTTAAAAGAAACTCTAAATATAGGAGTGGGCAGAGCTGCAGGTATTTTAAGTGATATGCTTAAAAAACCTATAAAACTTAATGTACCTGAAATTCTAATTTTAGATATTAATAGATTAAATTCATTTTACTCACAAGTTTTTAATGAAAAGCTATCTTTGATTAAGTTAGAATTTAATGGTCCGATAAATGGAAATTCATGCTTAATATTTCCTACTCAAAGTGCAAAAAAATTAGTAAAAATATTGATGGATGAATTGGATGAAAATGATAACAACATGGAAATAGATATGTTGGAAGAAGGCACATTAACTGAGGTAGGTAATATTTTGTTAAATGGAATTATGGGATCCATTGCAAATTTAATGGAAGATCATCTGGATTATACTGTGCCGCATTATAGAGTGGATTCAATCTTAAATATAATTAATGAATCCTTAAAACCAATTAACGACAATGTTATTTTAGCAAAAACAAAATTTGACATAGAAAG
This sequence comes from Ignavibacteriota bacterium, assembly GCA_002746605.1. Taxonomy (GTDB): domain Bacteria; phylum Bacteroidota; class Ignavibacteria; order Ignavibacteriales; family Melioribacteraceae. Next base: position 20,889 of record PDPT01000045.1, on the reverse strand, counting down.
TCTCGAAATAAGCGGAGATGTTTTATTACTCTTGGAAGGTCCGGGATTAGATAAACTAACTTCATACTTGAGTAAATAAAATCACCGAGAAAAAGATGAATTTTGAGTGTTATAACGAAATACCAAATAGTATTCTTGCAATTGATAAAAACTTTACTATTAGAGTTTGGAATAAACATTTGGAAAGCTGTAGTAAAATTAAGGCGGCAGATATAGTTGGTAAAAATATACTTAAAAAGTTTAACCACTTAAATAATTCTGTTTTTATAAGCAGAGTTAAGGGAGTTTTATTAGGTGGTTCTCCATCTATTTTTTCGGCAGAGATTCATAATTATCTTATACCATGTAAAAATCCGGATGGTGAATATCAAACACATCATACTATAGTTAAAGCAATACAGTTACCGGAAGAAGATGATGAGCATAATTATTTAGCTTTTTTTTTCATAAAGGATATAACAAAAGAAGCAAACCTTATTATTAAGTATAGAGAAAAAAACAAAATTTTTCTTAATGAAATAAAAGAAAAAGCAATTATACAAGAAAAATTATTGAAATCCGAAAAGAGATTAAAAGAAAACAATGCACAAAAAAATAAATTCTTTTCTATTTTGGCACACGATCTTAAAGCTCCGTTTTCCTCTATCCTCGAAATGAAAGATATGATAACCGATAAATCTTATGGATTTACAGAAGAAGAAATGAACGCAATTTTGTGTTCAATTTTTGATTCTATGCAAAATACTTATTATTTGTTAGAGGATTTATTAACTTGGTCAAGAACACAAGTCGGCAGATTAAAGTGTAAACCTAAAGAATTAGCATTAAATGATTTAATTGATAATGTATATGCTTCACTTAAAAATACTGCAAAAAATAAAAATATTAAAATAGAATTTGATACAAATGAAATTAAAATTATTAAAGCTGATATTTTTATGTTTTCTACTGTATTGCGAAATTTAATTTCCAATGCAATAAAATTTTCTTATAAAGATGGAACTGTTAAGGTTAATTTCAAAAATAAGCTTAATGAAAATAATGTTAACGATTTACAGATTTCTGTTATTGATAACGGTATTGGAATTAAGGAAGAAGATCAAGAAAAATTATTTAGGATTGATATTTCTCATTCAACCATTGGTACCGACAAAGAAAAAGGAACAGGTTTAGGTTTAATTTTATGTAAAGAATTTGTTGAACAGCATAAAGGTAAAATTTGGTTTAAAAGTAAACTCAACGAAGGAGCAACATTTAATATTATTTTACCTCAATAAAAGCTTTAAAAATTTAAATAGGTTGAATATATTTTACATTAAATAAAATTGAAAATTAATATATGTAGAAATTACAGAATGTTTTAACTACATAATATTTATTTAATTTGAAACTTCTAAAGTATTTGCAGAAATAAAATTATTGTTATAATCATAAATCTCAATTCTGTATGTTCCTATATTATCAAAATCATAACTAAAGAATAAATCACTCCATTCCGGCATAATTTTATATTTTTTAGTATCAATTAATTTCTCTTTATTTTCATCGTTATCATCAATTTTCCAAAACTTAACTTTAATTTTTTCAATTCCAAAAGGTGAATTATTATTCAGATACACAAAAACCTTTCCTTCTGATTGAGTTAATGACAAAATACTTAAAGGATTTTTTGGTTTATTGTTTATCACAAGTTCACAAAAAATGAAACTTTTATTTGTACCGGTAAAACTAACATTTCCTAAATTATTAGTTTTTTTTGTTCGCATTGATTTGTATTCTTCTTCAAAATCAACTTCTAATTTTTGAGTTGTTAATCTTTTTTGTGAAGAGTTTAGAAAGTAAATTTCATACACGCCCGGATCCTTAAACTCAAAACTTGTAACTGCCCATGTATCTTCCTTTTCAACTTCTAATTTTTTACTTTCAAAAGGTTTAAACTTGCCATCATAAAATTTATCTATAAAAAGAAAAAGAGATTTATCTTTAAGAGGCTTTTCATTATCCAATAAAATATAAAATGCACTTCCGTATGGTTTTATTTTTATGTTATTTGAAACGCCTACGGGTTTACCATCTTCTGAGTAACTTTCACACACATAAAGTTCTTGTGCTAATGTGAGTTTAACAAATAATAAAAGTATTATAATAAATTTTAGTTTCATAATTATATCTTAACTTTTCCAAAATGCCGGTGAAAAGATAACTAATATTGTGAATAGTTCTAATCTGCCCATTAACATTAAGAGTGATAAAATCCATTTGCCTAATTCGGGAACATTTGCAAAATTATCTGTAGGACCAACGGAACCAATAGCTGGACCAACATTTCCAAGTGAAGTGGCCACAGCTCCAATTGCAGAAAGTAAATCCATTCCTAATATGGCCATAATAAGTGAACCTACAATAAAAATAAATATATAAAATAAAAAAAAGGCTTGTATGTTTGAAATTATTTCTCCTGACACACTATGACTATTGTACCTTACGGGAATAATGGCTCTTGGGTGAATAAGTCTTCTTAGCTCTAATAAACTGTTTTTTAGCAAAAGTAAATGGCGTACAATTTTTATTCCGCCTCCGGTAGAACCTGCACAACCACCGATAAACAAAAATAATAAAAAGAACATTACAATTAAAGTTCCCCAAACTTCATAATCGGCAGTTATAAATCCTGTAGTAGTTATCATAGAAACAACTTGGAAAAGACTGTCTCTAAAAGATTTTTCAGCAGAACCATAATTTGCAAAAAAGAGAAGAACCGCTATAACAACAGTCCAAAAAACAGTAATGGAAAAATAAAACTTAAATTCTTCATTCTTTTTTAGATTGTTGAATCTACCATGCAGAACATGATAATGTAGAGTAAAATTAACTCCGGCAAGAAACATAAAAACAATAATTACATATTGAATAAAAGGAGATTGATAATAAGCTACACTTGCCTGTTTGGTAGAGAAGCCTCCTGTTGCCATGGTAGTAAATGAATGGCAAACCGCATCAAAGAAATTCATACCGCCAACATAAAGCAAACCAATTTCAACTAAGGTTAGCAAAAAATATATTCCCCAAAGCCTCATTGCGGTTTCTCTTACACGCGGATGAAGTTTATCTTTTGTAGGTCCCGGAACTTCCGCAACAAAAAGCTGCATCCCTCCAATGCCTAAAATAGGTAAAATAGCAAGCGATAAAACAATCATGCCCATACCGCCAAGCCATTGTGTTATACTTCGCCAGAATAATAATCCATGCGGAAGTTCTTCAATATTATTTAGAATTGAAGCTCCGGTTGTTGTAAAACCGGACATTGTTTCGAAGAAAGCGTCTGTATAACTTGGAATAGAGCCATGAATTACAAAAGGTAATGCCCCGAATAGAGATGTTACAATCCACACGATTGATACAATAACATAGCCTTCACGTTTTTTTATTTCGGTATTTTTACTTTTCGAAATAAAGAATAAAATTAAACCTAAAAGGGATGTTGATATTCCAGTTATAAGCAAAGCAAGTACATCATCATCGCCGTAATAAAGCGAAAATGAAATACTGAGAGCCATAAAAATTCCTTCGATAACAAGAAGGAATCCTACAAAACTAAATATTATATTTTTATTAATCATTATTAAAAAAACTTTTCTACTTTTTTAATTGCACTCGGTAATGAAAAAACTACAACTTTATCGTTCTCTTTAATTTGTGTATTGCCTACTGAAATATAGCTGACATCATCTCTAATATAACCACCGATAATGGCATTTTTAGGAAACTTCAAATCCATTACTTGTTTTTTGGTTATATTGGATTTAGGTTTTGCAATATATTCAAGTACTTCGGCATCTACTCCTTGCAAAGTTGCAATGGAAATGACATTGGCTTTTCTTATAAATTTAAGAATATTATTTACTGCAATTAATTTTTTATTGATTAAAGAATCAAGTCCGATTGTTTGAGTTAATGAAATATAATCAACATTATCAACTAAAGTTATGGTTTTGGTTACACCAAGGTGTTTTGCCATAAGCGAAGTAATAATGTTTGTTTCTGCATCTTGTGTTACGGCAACAAATCCTTTCATATCTACAATACCTTCTTGAGCTAAGAGATCAAGGTCTCTTCCATCACCTTGAATAACTAAAGTTTTTTCGAGATAATCAGCTAACTCTATGGTTTTATCTTTATCATGTTCAATTAATTTTAGATTTAACTCATTTTCTAATTGTTTTGCTGCAATTCTACCTATTTTACCACCGCCAAGAATCATTATATTATTTAGTTTAGATTGATCTTTGCCTATAAGTTTTGTCAGTTCTTCAATACCTTCGGAGGTTGTAATAACAAAAATTTGATCATCAGGAAGTAAGATATCATCGCCTGTTGGTATTATTGTATTAATTCCTCTGTGAATTGCAACTATACGAAACTTAATTGTTTCTAAGGAGCGGGCAATTTCTACTATTTTCTTTCTTATAATTGGTAAGTGCGCTTCTAATTTAAGACCTAATAAAGAAAGTTTACCGTTTTCAAATTCAATAATATCGGTAGCAACAGCACGTTGAATAAGTTTGGTAACCTCATTTGCCGCCAATTCTTCAGGATAAATTAAATGATCTATTCCAATATTTTTAAACATTTCCAAATTATTTTTAGAAACATATTCTGCACACTCAACTCTTGCAACAGTTTTCTTTGCTCCAAGTTGTTTAGCAAGTATTGTAGTATTTACATTAATAGATTCGGAAGAAGTAACAGCAATTAGTAAGTCTGTTTTTTCGCAATTAGCTTGTTTTAGTATTTGTAAAGAAGTAGATGATCCTGTAATTGTTAACACATCCATTACGGAATTTACTCGTTCCAGATTTTCTTGATCAATATCTATAACGGTAATATCATGATCTTCATTTGAAAGATGTTTGGCAAGATGGTAACCAACCTCACCGGCACCGGCAATAATTATTTTCATTTAATTTTATTTAATTTATTATTGTATTTTCTTTTTGCAATTTAAATACCTATTTCCATATTGTCAATCTGCACACTAAAAACTTTTGGCTTTGTATCGGAAACCATTAAAAAAGAGATTGTTATTTTTTAATTACTTACAGATTCTTCAAATATTTTATGGTGTTTGTCTTAAGTTATATATTCTAATCGAACTTTTTGTTCTTCGTACATTTCTTAAACGGTAATATTCATAAAGCTAAAAAACTTGAAAATTGGTTTATCAATTTTTATTTATCTTACAATAAAATATATCTTTTTAGCATAAGTATAACAAAAAATATTATATTTAATAACCAAAATGAAATTAAGAAATTTTTGTATTTTATTTCAAATAATTTTTAGGAAATATTATGTTTGAATGGATATCCAATCCCGAAGCGTGGATTGCTCTTGTAACTTTAACTTCTCTTGAAATTGTTCTTGGCATTGATAATATTATTTTTATCTCTATTCTTGTAGGAAGATTACCCGAAGAAAAAAGGAACAAAGGACGGATAATAGGTTTGAGTTTAGCAATGGGTACAAGAATTTTGCTTTTACTTTCTCTTGCTTTCATTATGAAACTGACAGCTCCTCTTTTTACTCTTTTCTCTTTTGAAATTTCGGGAAGGGATTTGATTTTGTTAATCGGCGGACTTTTTCTTCTTGGGAAAAGCACGCACGAAATTCATAACAGCTTGGAAGGACATGAAGAAACTAAGAAAGTATCTAAAAGTGTTAGTTTTTTAAGTGTATTAGTTCAAATAGCTCTTTTGGATATAGTTTTTTCTTTAGATTCCGTTATTACTGCTGTGGGCTTGGCTAAAGACATTCCTGTGATGGTTATTGCAATAATTATTGCAGTTTTGGTTATGATGGCTTCGGCTAAATCTTTGGGCGATTTTGTAGATTCGCACCCAACGATAAAAATGCTTGCATTAAGTTTCCTAATTCTTGTCGGCGTTTCGTTAATTGGTGAAGGTTTAGATTTTCATATTCCAAAAGGTTATATTTACTTTGCTATGGCTTTTTCGGTCGGAGTGGAATTGCTTAATCTAAAGATTAGAAAAAGATCGGAAAATAAAGTGAAATTAAAAAAACAGATTGTTCAACATTAATTTTAAGGTGAAGTTATTATTATCTGTTTCCGTTAAATAAAAAACGGAAACAGATAAAACCTAATTTTTTAAGCTAAATTTTTATTTTCGCTTAACTAAAGGTATTCCGATACAATTACTTGGTTTTAAAATTCCAAGTACATCTGCAATTGTTGCTGCAATATCAACAACATAAACTTTTTTATTGTAAGTTTTAGCAGGAAAAATATTTCCATAAAATAAAAGAGGAATATGTGTATCGTAACTGTGCCCTGAACCGTGTTGTGTTCCGTATTTCTTTTCCCAATTTAAGTAGTGAGGTTTTAAGGAATAAAGAATATCACCCGATCTTCTTTTATTATATCCGTTTAAAATAAGATTACTGTTTTCTCTTCCAGCAGTCATTTTATTCAACTCGGTTCTTGTATAAACATCGGCAATCTCCGGAACATTGTTTAATAAATAATGTTTTATTTTAGCTTCTACGCTTTCTCTTTTCAAATTCAAGCTATCTAAAACATGATAATCTAAATAAATATTTCTCGTAAATCTGGTTTTAATAATTTTTTCTGTGCCAAAAGTATTTTTTAAGTATTGAGTTAATTTTTTGAAGAAATTGGTGTTTTCTAAAACACCTGTATCAAAGTTCATATCTTTCAGATGAGTTATATTTTCCATTCCGCCGTGATCCGCTGTCAAGAACAGAATATATTTATCATTTCCTACTTGCTTATCTAAGAAACTTAATAAATCTGCAATTTGTTCATCTAAACGGAGATAAGTATCTTTTACTTCGTAAGATTGAGGTCCGTAATCATGACCAATTTTATCGGGCGAAGAAAAACTTATTGCAAGATGATCGAGATATTTTCCTTTACCGAGGTTTTCTTCTACCAATAATTTTTTGGCTAAATCAATTAGAATCTGATTTCCCCATGGAGTATGTGTAAATTTTGAATATTTATATTTTGTTTCAACATTTTCCAAACTATGCGGAAAGGATGTTCGTCCTTCATTAAAAACATCGGCTTCGTAACGAGAATTATCTTCGGGTAATTTACTATATATACTTTGCGGTTTAAAGAGATTCCATTCTATATTGCAATATTTTTCTATTAAACCTGAATTGTTGAAACTTATTAACCATTCCGGCAATTTTTCTAGATAATAGAATGAAGAAATAAATTTCCCAGTTTCATCATCAAACCAAAATGCTGCATTTGCACCTTTGCCTGCAGGCATTATGGCACTACGATTTTTGATAGATATACTGTAAACTTTTGATTTACCAAAATTATTTAATCTTATCTGATCTCCGATTGTTGAACTTAATAATCTATCCGGAGAGTTTGTTTTGCTTATTCCCTCGGCAGTTTTTATTTTAGGAACTTTTATTGTGGAACAATTATTTACGAGGTCGAAATTCTCACTTCTTTCAATCCAATTGTTGGAAATTATTCCGTGATAAAAAGGAGTTGTTCCCGTATAAATTGAAGCATGTCCTGCCGCAGTTACAGATGGAATGTAATTTATTTCACAATTTGTGAAGTTTGTTCCATTTTTTAATAATCTTTTAAAACCTGATTTACCAAAATCATTGTAATACTTTTCTAAATAATCGTATCGCATTTGGTCAACAACAATTCCTACAAGGAGTTTCGTTTTTTTCGCTTGAGCCGAAACAGTTAATGCAGTTATTAAACTGTATATTATTAAATATTTTAATTTCATTTTGTTCTCTAATTTTTGAATGAACAATTATAATAAAAAATTTCTAAAACTAAATTCTAAAGAATTCTTATTCTTCAAAAAATAATGAGTAAGGTCTAGCTAAATCTTTACTTAATTCATTTAACCCGATATTACGTGATTTTCTAAATAATTCTTTTTCTTCAAAATATATAATTATGGTCGGAACGGTAAATACATTATTTTGAGCTGCTATTTGTGAAAAATTTTCGCAATTTACGTAAACCGTTTTGATTTTATTAAACTCGTTACTAATTAAATCATTTATTTTTGGTTTTAGTATTTTACATACATTACATTCGGGCGTACTAAAATAAACAAGAACAGCTTTGTTCTCTTTAAGATTTAAGTAAAAGTCTTCTTCAGATTTTATATCAATCATTTTATAAAAAAGTGCCGCAAAATTCTACGGCACTGTGTATAAATATTAGTCAACGAAAGGGATTGTTAAAACTTGACCAACTTTAATTAAATCGGGATTAGTAAGTTGATCTTTATTGGCATTAAAGATTTCCATGTATTTGCCGGCTTCATCATAATATTCTTTGGCTAATTTACCAAGAGTATCGCCGCTTTTTACTGTATGTTTATGGTAATAATCTTTGGTTTCAACTCTTATATCTGCTTTAATATCTGTTGGTTGTTGTCCGCCGATTTCTTTTATTTTATCCCAAATTTTATTTTTTTCATATTGGGTTTCTACCACGCCATATACTTTTAAGTAGCCTTCTTCACTTTCATTAACCTTAGCATCTTTAACTTTGTATTGATTTGCTAGGTCTAAAACAGGTCCATATTTCATGGTTAATGACATTTTTTTTCTCCTTTTATTAAGTTTTGAATGTTATTATATAAACAAATTTACAAAAATTTTTGTTAAATGATAAAAACTACTGAAAGATTAAATTTTAATATCTTTGTTTGAAATATTTTGAAAATAAGCTGTTGCAATAACTTAATTTATTGTAGAATACTTTATAGCTTTTCTATATCTTGCAATTATGAATAATGAAAATTTTGAAAATACTGAAAATCAACATAATAATAAATTAACGCCAACAATGGCACCAAACAAAGCTGCAATTTTAGGACTTATTGCAGTTTTCTTTATCTTCCAATTTGGAGGCGGATTACTTACGGTTGCAATTTTTGGATCTAACTTTAAAGATGCCGATCAAAATTTAATTAGACTTTTTACAATTGGAAGTCAGATTTTATTTATACTATTTCCTGCAATACTTTTGAGCAAATTGGTTTTTGAAGATGTAACTGAAGTTGTTAGGTTTCGTTTTCCTGACCGAAAAGAGATTGGACTTTTCGTAATTGGTCTTATGATTTTAATTCCTTTAACACAATATTATTTATATTTTCAGAATTATTTTTTAGCAGAACTTTCTAAAGAATATTCTTTTATCCATTCCGTAAAAATTTTCTTAGATGAAATTGATAAATTGGCTCAGAGCACATATTTGCAACTTCTTTCTGCAAATTACTTTTACGAATATTTTCTTGTGATATTTACGGTGGCTGTAACTCCTGCAATCTGCGAAGAATTTTTCTTTAGAGGATTTGTTCAAAAAAGTTTTGAGTTTAAACAAAAACCATTTACTGCAATTTTGCTTACAAGTCTCTTTTTCGGTTTTTATCATTTTAATCCGTACGGTTTAATTCCTCTAATTTTACTGAGTTTTTATCTCGGTTATGCAGTTTATAAAAGTAATTCAATTTTTACATCAATAGTTCTTCACTTTTTAAACAACTTTTTTGCTATTATGGTATTTTTTATTTATGGCAAAGATGAACTTATACAATCTAATGTTCTTAATTCCGAAACTTTAACTGAAGATATTATCGTATTTATTGTTTTACTATTACTTTTTATTGGATTTTTTATTATTGTGAATAGAAATTATTTTAAAATTATAAATGGGAGGAATGCAAATGATTTGTCCAAAATGTGAAGCTGAATATGTAGAAGGAATTATCAAATGTTCCGATTGCAATGTTGACTTGATAACTAAAGAGGACTTCGAAGCCAATCTTATTCATCATGAGGATTGGGTTGCAATCTATTCAACAGATGCAAATTTTGAAGCGGAAATGATTAAAGCAAATCTTCAAGGAGCTAATATTAAAGCTATTATTTTATCACAAAAAGATAAGAGTTTTCCGGCATCTGGTGATCTTTCTGTTATTAAAATACTTGTAAAAAAAGATGATAAAGACGAAGCAGTAAAAATTATTGAAGATATAAACAAAAAAAGTTAATGACTTTAAATAATACTTTAATCAGAATTATTGTATCTGTAATTGCAATACCGGTAATACTTTTACTTGTTATTTTGGGTGGAATTCCTTTTCTAATGTTAATTTTAGGAATCGGGTTAGTTGCTTTCTGGGAATTTAGTGGTTTGGTTGAGTATAAAAATGCAAAAATAAATTTTCTCATGGGCATTATTTCTATTTCTGCATTGATTATAAATGCATACATTCAATTTATTGATTTTCTACCGTTAATAATTCTTTTTTCAATTTTAGTTCTTATATCGGAACTTTTTAGAAATAACGGTTCGGAAATATTAAACATTGGTGCTACTTTTCTCGGTATATTTTATATCGGGTTATTTTCCTCAACAATTATTTTGATTCGTGAATTCTTTTCTGACTCTCAGATGCTTTATCCCGAAGGTGGATATTTAATCATTTCAATTTTAGTATCAATCTGGATTTGTGATTCAGCAGCATTTTTTATTGGTTCGGCGTTTGGCAGGCATAAACTTTTTCCTCGTGTAAGTCCTAACAAAAGCTGGGAAGGAGCAATTGCAGGATTCGTCTTTTCAATTATTGCCATGATTGCGGCCAAAGCTCTTATTTTGGAAATATTAACGCTTACAAATGCAATAATTATTGGAATAATTGTAGGAGTAATAGGACAAACAGGTGATTTGATAGAAAGTTTAATTAAACGTGATGCAAAAGTTAAAGATTCTTCTAGTTTAGTACCCGGACACGGTGGAATTTTCGATAGGTTCGATTCACTTTTTTTAACTGCACCTTCTGTATATTTATACTTATATTTATTTATCTAAAACTGATAATTGGAGAAAGTTGATGGTAAAAAAAACAATACTGCTTTTATTTGCTGCATGTATATTGTTTGCTCAAGAAGAAACAAAAATGAGTTTACAAAGGTATCATACATTAGTTGATAGCCTTACACTCGAAAAAGATAATTTAATAGAGTTAAAAAAATTATTAAAATCTGAAATAGATAGTTTGAAGCAGTTAAAAAGCGAGTTATCGGATAAATTAAAATCTGCCCGCAAAACTAAATTGATAAAAACTTATGGCAAAGAAATAGGCAATAGAATTTATAATGGGCAGGTTTGGAAAGGAATGACAGAAAAGATGCTTGAGGAAAGCTGGGGAAGACCCGATAAAATTAAACAGAACAAAGAAAAGTGGGGACTTTTCAGACAGTGGTATTACGGAAAGATTACCTACTTTTTTAGAGATGGAATACTTACAGATTGGGAAGAAAAAAAATAAAAATGTAACCTAAAATTTAATTAAAGGTGAAAAGATGAAAAAGTTACTATTAACATTATTAATAGTTGTATTGCCCGTATTTTTTAATTCGTGCAGTTCAGTCCCCGTTACAGGCAGAAATCAGTTGAGTTTAATTCCTGCATCGCAGTTGATGACTATGAGCTTTCAGCAATATGATCAGTTCTTAAATGAACATAAAGTTGTTAATAATTCCAGTCAAGCTGCAATGGTTAAAAAAGTTGGACAAAAAATTAAAAGTGCAGTTGAGCTATATTTCAAACAAAAAAATATATCCGACCATCTAAAAGGTTACAAGTGGGAATTTAATCTTGTAGAAGATCCTCAAGTAAATGCTTGGTGTATGCCCGGTGGAAAAGTTGTTTTTTATACTGGGATTTTACCTGTTTGTAGAGATGAAGCCGGAGTTGCAACTGTAATGGGACACGAAATTGCTCACGCAATAGCAGAGCACGGCGGTGAAAGAATGAGCCAGCAATTATTAGTTCAACTCGGAGGAGTTGGTTTGCAAGTTGCTCTTAAAAATGAACCTGCGTTAACTCAACAATTGGCAATGGCTGCATTCGGACTTGGCTCGCAAGTGGGAGTTATGTTGCCGTTTAGTCGTTTGCACGAAAGTGAAGCAGATCATATGGGCTTAATTTTTATGGCAATGGCAGGTTATAATCCAAATGCAGCAGTTGAATTTTGGAAAAGAATGGCTGCTCAAGGCGGTGGAGCACCCCCTGAGTTCTTAAGCACTCATCCTTCAAATCAAACAAGGATAGATGACTTAAAGAAACTTATTCCCGAAGCAATGAAATATTATAAAAGGTAGTATATAAATTGAAATTTTTAAAGTTAGTAGTTTTCTTTTTAGTTTCAACAGTTATTTATTCTATTGTTGAAATTCCGGTATTCGGTCCTCGTGAATCTAAAGGAGAATTAGATAATAATGAAATTTCTGAAGCATCAGGAATAACTGAAAGTAAAACTAACCCCGGTATTCTTTGGGTTCATAACGATTCCGGCAATAAAAGTAAAATTTACGGAATAGATACAAACGGTGTTACGAAAGTTGTAATTACGTTAAATGGAATTACTAATCGTGATTGGGAAGATATTGCCGTTGGACCCGGATTAAAGGACGGCAAAAGCTACATTTTTATTGGTGATATTGGCGATAATGCTGCTAAATACGATTTGAAATATATTTACATAATTGAAGAACCTGAGTTAAATTTAGATTCATCTGTAGAAAATATTACAATAGATAATGAGAAAATTTCTAAAGTAACTTTCAAATATCCTGATGGTGCAAGAGATTCCGAGACACTTCTTGTTGACCCTATTTCAAAAAATATTTATACGGTAAGTAAGCGGGACTCGAATGTGCGAGTTTATAAAATTGAATTTCCTTACTCATTATCCAAAACAATTACATCAGAAATTTCTTGTAATCTTAAATTACCTGTTTATCCTAAGCCGAATTTTTATCCCAATCAATTAACAGCAGGAGATATTTCCGCAGATGGAAGCGGAATATTAATTAAATCCTATTTAAGTGTTTTCTATTGGAAGCGGGATACAAGTAAAAGTTTATGTGAAGCTTTTAGTTCCGAACCTGACATTGTTGAATATACGGTTGAGCCTCAAGGCGAAGCAATCTGTTGGTTTGGAAATAACGGTTATTTTACACTTAGCGAAGAAAGAAATAATATACCTGCTATTTTGTATTATTATCCTAAACAAAATCCAAACGGTATTGATAATAAAATTGATAGAAAATCATTTAATCTTAAACAAAATTATCCGAATCCTTTTAATCCTGGTACAACAATCGAATACACAATATCTGCTCAGGAAAGAGAAACACAAAAAACTTTACTAAAAATTTTTGATATTACTGGACAAGAAATAGCAACAATAGTTGATGAACTTAAATTTCCGGGGAGCTACAAAGAAAATATTTCTTTTAATAATTTAGCCAGCGGTATTTACTTTTATTCTTTATCAATCGGAAACCTTAACAAAACTAAAAAAATGTTGTTGCTGAGATGAATAAACGAAAAGTAGAAATAATAACTCTCGGTTGCTCTAAAAACATAGTTGATTCGGAAAGACTTGCAGCTCAATTAAATGCGAATAATATAAAGACTTTGAGTACAAAAAAAAATAATCCCGAAAATATAATAATAAATACATGTGGATTTATTGATGCTGCAAAAGAAGAATCGATTAATACAATTTTGCAGGCAGTAGAGTTAAAGAAGCAAGGCAAAATTAAAAAAGTGATTGTTACGGGCTGTCTTTCCGAAAGATTTAAAGATGAACTTAAAAGTGAAATTCCCGAAGTTGATTCATTTTTTGGTACGGAGGCTTACAAAGAAATTCTTGATGAATTTGATGCAAATCTAAAAGAGGAACTTCTTGGAGAAAGGGTATTAACCACACCGAAACATTTTGCTTATCTAAAAATATCGGAAGGTTGTAATAATCCCTGTTCGTTTTGTGCAATACCTTTAATGCGGGGCAAACATCGTTCAGTTCCGATTGATAAACTTTTAATTGAAGCAGAAAATCTTACTAAGAAAGGAGTAAAAGAATTAATAATTATTGGGCAAGATACTACAGATTATGGAATTGATATTTATCGTAAAAGAAATTTGAGTGAGTTACTTAATAAACTTTCTGCTATTGAAGGAATTGAATGGATAAAATTATTGTATGCCTACCCTTCACATTTTCCCGAAGAAGCAATAAAAGAAATTGCTGAAAATCCGAAAATTTGTAATTATATTGATATACCGCTTCAGCATATTTCGGATAATGTATTAAAATCAATGCGAAGAGGAATAACAAGAAAAAGAACAATAAGCTTACTGAAAAAATTACGAAAAGAAATTCCGAACTTAACCTTGCGTACTACTTTTATAGTTGGTTATCCTAATGAAACGGAAAAAGAATATGAAGAGCTGAAAGATTTTATTAAAGAGTTTGAATTTGACAGAGTAGGAATTTTTAATTATTCCGTAGAAGAAAATACCCCTAGTTTTATACTTGGTGATAAATTTTCAGAAGAAGAAAAAGAAAGAAGAAAAAATGAATTAATGGAAATCCAGAAAGATATATCTCTTAAAAAAAATAAAAAATTAATAGGAGAAACCCTAAAAGTAATAATTGATGATATTGAAGGTGAATATTTTATTGGAAGGACAGAGCGAGACGCTCCTGAAGTTGATGGAGAAGTTTTAATTAAAGCCCAAAAAAAATTATTAAAAATCGGAGAGTTTTATAATGTTAAAATAGTTGATTGTAATGAGTATGATGTATATGGAAAACTAACCGATTGAAAAGGAGTAAAAAATGAAAAAAATAATTCTATTTATAATTATCTTTGCTGCGATATCAACAGCTCAGAACAAAAATATAAGTAACAATTTTTTGCCTGACTTTTACTTTGATCTTGCGGCATACAAAAGCAAAGACTCTTCCAAAACTAAACTGGATGTGCTTATTAAAGTTCCTTACTCCAATATTCAATTTGTAAAAATTGGTAAAAAATATAAGGCTCAATACACTATTACCGTTGTTCTTTATGATGATGACGATGAAATTAAACTGGAAAGATTGTGGAACGAAAATATTTCAACATCTAACTTTAAGCAAACAACCTCACACAATAGTTTTTCAATCAGTTATAAATCCTTTAAGGTTGAACCCGGTGAATATAAATTTGTATGCAAATTGGAAGATAAAGAATCAGAGAAGTACTTGGAGTATAGTGAAGATATTAAAATCAGAGAGTTTGCAGATAGCTTTGATTTAAGCGATATTATCTTAATTTCAAAATTTTTTGAAACTAAAGAGGGAAGAAAATTACTTCCTAGTGTTTCCAACCTTTATACATCAAAAGATAGTACAATCTCATTCTACTTGGAAATTTATTCCGAAAAAGAACAAGATGTAAATCTGCATTTTGCAATTGTAGATAAAGACGAAAATTATTTATTTAAGGGAAGTAAGCTATATCACTTGGTGAAAGGTAAAAATGAAATTGATGATCAATTAAATGGAGTTAATTTTGTCCTCGGTAAATATAAATTTTTAGTGTCTGTCTTCGATGAAAAAAATGATAGCTATAAAGCCGTAACCAAAAATATAACAACTGTGATTTTTGGTTTTCCTTCGTCTATTCAAAATTTAGATATGGCGATAGCAGAGATGCAATATATTGCTAAATCCGGTGAAATTGATGATATGGAAGAGACCAAAGAATATCAAGAACGATTAAAAAAATTTCTTGCATTTTGGAAAAGATTAGATCCTTCGCCCAATACAATCGAAAACGAAACTTTAAATGAATATTACAGAAGAATTGACTATGCCAATGCACATTTTAAAGGTTCGTTCAAAGGCTGGAGAAGTGATATGGGAATGGTTTATGTAACTTTAGGTCCGCCTGATCAAGTTATAAAAAGACCTTATGAAATGGATTCAAAACCTTATGAAATTTGGGACTACTACTCTTTGAACAGAAGGTTTATTTTTGTTGATGTTACAAATTTCGGTGATTACAGATTACAAAATCCGGCTTATGGAGATTGGTTTAGATACAGACCTTAGAGGAATAAGATGGTATTAACTGTTACACTTAATCCGTTATTAGAAAAAAAATATTTCTTCAAAAAAATTGAAGGAAATAATAACAGAGCTTATAAAGAAAAATATCTTGCCGGAGGAAAAGGCATAAACGTAAGCAGACAGTTGAATGTTTTAGGAATAAAAAATCATGCTCTAACTTTTCTTGGTAAAAATAATGGTAAAATTTTAAGATCAATATTACAAACGGAGAATATCAACTTTTCTACAATTGATACTAAAGCTGAAACAAGAGAAGCAACTTTAATATTTGATGAAAGTAGAAAAAAACTATCAACATTTTTCGGTATCAATTCAGATATTTCAAACTCGGAAATAGAAAAATTTATAATAAAACTAAAAAAAGCTATTAGTAATTCTTCCATCGTTCTTTTTTCCGGGTCACTCCCAAATGATGAATGCTCACAAATTATTGAAGAAGGAATAAAATTTTGTAATCAAAATGATAAGATTTCTATACTTGATTCTTATGGTCAAAACTTAGAGCATCAACTAAGTTGTAGCCCTACAATTATTCATAATAATTTAGATGAACTGGAAAATTCATTAAACATTAAACTAAAATCCCAAAAATCTGTAACTGATTTACTGAATAATTTTTATAAAAAAAATATTAAATTAAGTTTTCTTACTGCCGGTAAAGATTCAACCTATGCCTCTAAATCCGATTTTCATTATAAAATAAAGAATGCAAGAATTGAAGAAAAAGATTCTACAGGCAGCGGCGATGCATTTGTTTCGGGCATTATTTATGGACTTGAAAAATCAATGGTTTTTAACGATTTTGTAAAACTTGCTTCAGCATTAGGTTTTGCTAATGCTTTATCTTGGGATGTTTGCCAAGTAAAAATGGAAGAAGCCCAAAAGCTGTTAGGTAAAATTTTAATTACAGAAATTGGTAAAAAATACAAAGTGATAGATGATTCCCCTACAATTTAAAAAATATCTAATCCTACTATTTCTGTTTTCTAATTTAATCTTCTCTCAAAAAAAAAATAAATTTAATATAATTGGTAACAGATACATTGATACAAAAACTTATATTGAAAGTCTTGAAAAATTAAATGAAATTACCTTTGCCAAAGTTGAAAAAAACCTTACCAAACTATTAAATGATAGAGGATTTTATAACTTTAAACTAAATGAAATTAAAACCGATAGCTTAAAACTTCCCAATAAAATAGAATACAATATATTCCTTAATGAAGGAGAAGCAAGTTTTTTAACTAAAATAAATGTTGAAGCTGAAACTAAAGACGATTCGTTAAAAACAAAAAAAATCTTATTGTCACTTTTAGATAGACCTTTTATAAAAAAAGAACTTGAAAGTTCAATATCAAATATTTTAAGCTATTACGAAAATAATGGTTATCCTTTTGCAAAAGTTAAAGTAAAATCAATCATATTTGATAATACTAAAGGACAAAATGAAGTTCAAATATTCTTAAAATTATTGAAAAATAATTTAACTGGAATTGATGAAATAAAAATTACCGGAAATAATAAAACTAATGATAAAGTTATTTTAAATAATTTAAACTTAAAAAGAGGAGAAGTTTATTCGCAAAAAAAAATAGACGAAATTTCTTCTCGCCTTAATAGATTAAGATTTTTTAATAATATTAAAGAACCAAAGTATTATTTAAGCTCTAAGAATAAAGGAGTTTTAGAAATTGAGTTGGAAGAACGTAATACTAATTCTTTTGATGGACTTATCGGTTATGTGCCAAGTAGAAATAATAATGACGGACATTTAACGGGATTTATTAAAATAAATCTTAGAAATTTATTCGGAACTGGAAGAGCGGTTTCAATCAATTGGAAGCAAGAAGATAAGTTAAGCCAAGAGATGTTTCTGAAATATCTTGAACCATATCTTTTTAATTATCCTTTAAATTTAAATTTTGAATTTTTTCAGCGAAGGCAGGATAGCAGTTTTGTAAAAAGAATAATTGGCGGCAGCTTAGAGTTTTTGGCTGACAAAAATATTTCTGGTTCTTTAATTTTGGAAAGCGAAACAATTATTCCTTCGGTTGATGTTGAAAATATTTTTCAATCGTCATCATTCAATACAGGCTTGAAAATTAAACTTGATTATAGAGATAATTTTTATTTTCCTAAGTCCGGAGTACTTTTTGAAACTGAGTATAAGTTCAAGAAGAAAAAAATAAATCCAGACAAAACTTTGCCAAATTATATCGGAACTAATTTAGAGTATCATAATTATGAGTTAGATTTTAGTCTTTATTACTCGTTGTTTACAAGACAAGTTGCTGCTGTTGGTCTGCACGCAAAAGAAATACTCGGCGATTATTTTGATGCAAGTGATTTCTACCGTTTGGGCGGAACAAATACTCTACGAGGGTTTAGAGAAAATCAATTTTTGGGAAATAGAATTTTATGGTCAAATATAGAATATAGATTTTTACTTTCGCCAACTTCTTTTATATTTAGTTTTTATGATATCGGTTATTTCTTAATTAAAGCTGATAAGTTTAATGAGGTTGAAAGAAAATCAAATATCAATACCGGATTTGGATTAGGAATTAGCCTGAATACAGCAATGGGAATTCTAAGTGTAAGTTACGCTTTTACAAAAGGTACATCTCTAACAAGCGGACTGTTACACATTGGAATTCGAAATGATTTTTAACTAAATAGTATACCGGGCAAGTTGCAAGGAATTAAACTATGTTTCTTTTTCGTCGAAGCTAAAAAGGATTAAATATAAAACCAATGAAAAGTTTTTTAGCATTTATAAAACTTATTCGCCCGATTAACATACTGATTACGGGAATAGTTGTTTGGGTTTCTGCAGTTGTTTGCAGCAAAAGTTATACTATAACTACTGATATAATTTTAGGAATTATAACATCGGTGTTTGTGGCAGCATCCGGAAATATTATAAATGATTATTTTGATTTAGAAATAGATAAAATTAACAGACCAAATCGTCCCTTACCTAATGGAGAAATCTCAAAAAAAACTGCAATATCAATCTATTTCTTTTTCTCTACAATCACCGTGGTTTTTGCAAATTTAATAAATATCGAGGCAATGCTCTTAGTTTTGTTAACTACTGCTCTCTTATATATCTATTCAAAAAAATTTAAAAATAGTGTTTTGATTGGTAATATTATTGTAGCTCTCTGTACTGCATTAGCATTTATATATGGTGGTATGCTTGTTCGTAATGTTAAAGATGCAATAATTCCTGCTCTTTTTGCATTCTTAATAAATTTTATAAGAGAAATCCTAAAAGATATTCAAGATATTGAAGGTGATAAGAAAAATAATATTGTTACTTTTCCAATTAAATATGGAAAAAAGAATTCACTCAAAATTATTTCTTTAATTACTATTGTGTTAATTCTTTTTACACTAATTCCTTATTTTAATAATTTATATAGTATAGAATATTTTATTTTTGTACTGCTATTAGTTGATTTACCTTTGATATATTTTTTAATAAGCATTAATACTAAAATATTTAATATTAATTTAAGTACCTGCTCAACATTATTAAAACTAATTATGATATTTGGAATTGTTGCAATTTATAAAGGGTTAATGTGAACGAACTAAAGAAGTTTGACAATTCTTTCTACGCTCAAGGAATAGATGTATTAGTCGGGGTAGATGAAGCCGGACGCGGACCGTTAGCGGGTCCTGTTGTTGCGGCGGCTGTAATTTTTAGTAAAGATATTTTTATAGAAGGCATAACCGATTCAAAAAAGATTACCGAAAAAAAAAGAGAACAACTTGCCGAAATAATAAAAGAAAAAGCAATTGAATATGAATATGGAATTATAGATAAAGACGAAATTGACCGAATCAACATTTTGCAAGCTACTCTTAAAGCAATAGAAACAGCCGTAAAAAAATTAAAATCAAAACTTGATTTGGTCTTAATTGATGGTAATAAAACTTTCATTACAGAACAAAATATTAAAACAATTGTTAAAGGTGACTCAAAATCATTTTCAGTTGCGGCAGCTTCTATACTGGCTAAAGTTAAAAGAGATGAAATAATGATTAAGTATTCGGAAAAATATCCTGAATATAATTGGCAGAAAAATAAAGGCTACGGAACTAAAGAGCATATTACTGCTATTCAAAAGTATGGCATTACAGAACTCCACAGAAAAACTTTCTTGAAAAAAATATTAAAATAAAACGTAAAAATGTTGAAGACGTGAGAAACGCCGGAGAAGTAATTATTTATTACAAATTGTTTTCTAAATAATTTAACATAGTTTCGTAAACATGGCGGTAAGTATTTCTGCCTTCGTAAATTCCATGCGATCTATTTGGATAAGCCATCATTGAAAATATTTTATTATGCTTAATTAACTTATTGATTACAACTTCACTATTTTGATAATGTACATTGTCGTCACCGGTTCCATGGATGATTAACAAATTTCCTTTAAGTTGATGAGCAAAATTTACAGGCGATCCGTTTTTATATCCATCGGGATTTGTTGAAGGCAAGCCCATATATCTTTCTTCATAAATTGTATCGTAAAGCTTTAAATCGCCAACCGGAGCTACAGAAATTGCTGTCTTATAAATATCGGGATACTTAAAAATGCAATTTAAACTCATGGAACCACCTCCGCTCCAGCCCCAAATGCCAAAACGATTACTGTCTATAAAATCCCATTGTAGTATTTTTTTTGTTGATAATACTTTTATTCTTTTTCTGGCGAGGTTCTTTTTTTACAAAGATGAATGTAGAAAAAACTATTAATGATCTTAGAGATTCAATAGATTTTTCTAGTAATGAACTTTTTAGTTATTCAGAATTACACAATCAACCTGTTTTATTGCAAAAATACTTTACTTCAGTTAG
>PDPT01000033.1 GCA_002746605.1 Ignavibacteriota bacterium | reverse complement strand
GAATAAAACAAAAAAAATATCGAACAAGTATCAAATGATGTATAACAGTACAGATAAAAAACAAAAAAGGAGGTTAATAACACGGCCTGTACTATATTAATTAGTCTGCAAGCCGGCAGACAATTTTTATAACATACGTTCGATAGATTTAATTAAATAAATTTTCAAACCTGTCTTACACCGACCCAAAGGAGCTAATATGACCACCCATCGCAAAAGTAAATCATATTGCTCCCTGCATCGGTTTAAGTCACAAAAGTAAAAAAATAATGAAAAAAGTAACTTTTTTAATTAGTTTAATACTTGTAATACAAGTAAATTTATGGGCACAAACCCGAATAATTAACGGTAAAGAATACGTAAAATCCAATGGTGTTTGGTATGTCGTTAGTGGAGAAGAACAGTTTAAATTAGACACAAAAATACTAACGGTAAAGTTTACCAATGGACTAACGAATAGTCAAAAAAACACCATTATACAGTCAAAAAACTGTAAAATATTAAGAAGTAATGTCTTAGGATATTACGACCTTGAAATCTTAAATGATAATTTTATTTTAGATGTGGTGGAAGAGTTTTTAAATCTTTCAAGCATTACTTATTCGAATCCGGCTTCAGAAATAAAATTTTTATCCGAACCAAATGATGAAGGTTACCCTATTCAATGGCACCTTCAAGAAGAAGATTATGGAGACCCTGATAATAATAATTTCGGAAGTTTCGGTATAGACGCCAATAAAGCATGGGATAAAACAACCGGAAATAAAGATGTAATTATTGCTGTTTTAGATAATGGGGTAGAGTATGACCATGAAGATTTAAGCAAAAATATTTGGGTAAATCCCGGAGAGGATATTGATGGAGATGGTGAACTTTGGGATCTTGATGATATGAATGGCATTGATGATGATAATAATGGATATGTGGACGATGTAATGGGGTGGAATTTTAGCGCCGGTAATAATAATATTTCACCAAACCCTCAAAATATTCCTCATGGAACAATGGTTTCGGGTGTTGCCGGAGCTTCTACCAATAATGAAATAGGTATTGCAAGCGTTTCCGGAGGTTGGGGAACTAAAAAAGGATGCAGTTTAATGCAAGTGATTTTGGGTGAAGCTATTCCTAACACTTCTATTGTGGATGATGCGATTATCTATGCAGCACAAAACGGAGCAAATATTATAACGTTAAGTCATTCTCAAAAAGGTGAGGATGAGGCTGTTGAGAATGCAATTAATATGGCCTATAATGAATATGGTTGTTTTGTTGTATGCGCATCTGGAAATGGTGACCCTTATTATCACACCAATACTATTGTTCAATATCCGGCATCTGCAGAAAATTGCTTTGCCGTCGCAAGAAATAATAAAAAAGGAGTAGTCCGTTCTACCGGAACCGGAGAAGGATTAATGTTGGCTGCACCCGGTTTCGAGATATCAACAACTGCAGAAAATGATAGTTATGATATTGTAAACGGATCATCAATGTCAGCTCCTATGGTAGCAGCAACTGCAGGATTAATTGTCTCTTATCATCCTGATTTTACAAATGAAGATGTAAAAAAAGTATTATGCCTTACAGCTATGAGAAACATAAGAGATACAACTTTGACAGTTCCTAAACAGTGGGAAGATCGAGAATTTGGGATGTGGAATAAGAATGTTGGCTATGGAAAGCTTAATGCAGATCGAGCTTTAGGCATACGAGACGATATTAACAAGAATATGCAACTAAAGGAAGGAAACTATATCCGAGATGAAGTACATGTATTGGCGGGAAACACCTTAACAATAGGAGGAGATGATCTATCAATAGCCCCTAATGTCTGGAATGTTCCGGAATTAGGTACATATCTGTATTTGTTAAAAGAAGGAAAACTGGTAATTGATGAAGGAGCTACTTTAATTATTAATCGATACGCAAACATTGTAGGAGATAATTCAGTAAGTGAAATTGTTGTAAAAGGAGTATTAAAATTAGGTCCTTTTGTTACATTTAAAAATTGTAGGGTAAAAACAGAAGGAGAAGGGCATATTGTAGAAAACGAAATTATGCCGGGAAATACTTCTTATCCTTTATGGAAATTATATGATGGCTCAACCATTACTGGTCGCATTGTGTGGAATGATTATTTATCAGTACAAGGAAATGATGATATAAGTTGTGTTAATATTAAAGGACAATCAATGTTAGAGGATATTCAGTTTAATAATTGTAATCTCAAGATATTATCCGGAGGAAATTTGAATTTTGAAGCCAACTCAGAATTAAATTTTATCAACTCTAATTTAGAAATTACCGGCAATGGTAATTTAGTGCTTGGAAATAAAACAGTCATTAACTCTAATGGTAAAGAGATTGTAAATCTTGGTCATATAAATTTTGGAGATAATACAACAATCAATAACATGAATTTTAGCAATTACAGTAATTCATTGACGGTTTCAAACCTGAATTTTAATGCTAATTTATTTATGTCTTACGAGGGTAATATTAATATTGATAACTGTAACTTTAATACCGGTTCCTGGGGTTTTGTTAGCTTGTATAATGAAATTCAACACCCTTCATATGAGGCAAATATCAATCATTGTGTATTTACAACAAATACTTCCGGAGGAGTTGCGATTGATTTACATGATTATAACCATTTTAACATCTCCAATAATACAATTGATGGAAATTATGGTAATGGAATGCAGATTTATGAATGTGGTTTGGCAAGCAACGGTATTAACCACATTCATAATAATGTTGTTAAAAATTGTAATTATTATGCCGGCATATCCATATATCACTCAAATTGTGAGCTTAGCAACAATCATATTTATAATAATAAAAGAGGACTAAGTATAAAAAACCATTCTAATGTTAAATTAAAAGGAGTAATGTCGTCTCAAACGCAAATTATTGAAAACAATGATAATTTTGAGATTTACGCAAGTCGCTATAGTTTCCCTACATATTTTAGATACAATAAAATTATAGATGACGATAATTTGGGTAATACCCATAATGATCCATTATTGTATTGGGATAATGATAATAAAAACACCTCTTCTAACATACCTCCGGATCCAATTCCAAATTTTCTGAAAGATATACGTTACAATTGTTGGACAAACAATAATAATTTTGATAAAGATGAAGATATTTATCCACAAAGCAACTGGTATAAATTAAATCCAATATGGTGTCCTTCCTCACAAAATGCAGAAGGCACTACTCCTTCTCAAGAACAATTATTATATGAAGAAGCACAAGCAAGTATAGAAGCCGGCGACTATGTTTCTGCTACGGCAACACTTAAATCATTGATAGAAAATTATCCTACAGGTGACTACACCCAAGCGGCAATAAAGGATTTATTTAAAATTGAAAAATTAAAGTCTGAAGCTAAAAGTGCTGATGATTTTCTGGGATTACAAAACTATTACAAAAACAATACAACCATACAAACTGACAGCGTATTAAGTAAAATGGTTGATTTTTGGATTAACCGATGTGATATAGAATTAGCACATTATAATGAAGCCATTGCACATTATGAGGATGTTATTCTACATTCGGGATCAGCCCAGGATAGTATATTTGCAGTAATTGACTTAGGAAACTTGTATTTGATGATGGAAAATAATGATAAAGGTAAAAATATCGTTGGAAAAATGATAGAATTTAAACCGGAATCAAGAGCTAAACATATATTAAAAACTAATTATCTCATATCGTTATTACCTTTTAATAAAAAAGTAACTGAACAAGAAGGTGAAAATAATATGGCGAAAACAATTGGTACTTTATTGCAAAATAATCCAAATCCAACCCAAGGTATTACTACCATAGGGTATCAGTTGGAGAAAAACGCACAACAGGTAAGCATCGTAATTTATGACTATACCGGAAAAACCGTACAACGTATAGAAGACTTAAGTCATACCGCCGGAAAAAACAGCACGGAAATTAACCTGACACAACTACCGGCAGGTACC
>PDPT01000044.1 GCA_002746605.1 Ignavibacteriota bacterium | reverse complement strand
ATCCTTATCCTTAAAATTAATTTCACGATATATTTCAAATTCCTCATTGGTAACATATATCGTATAATCATCCGGACTTAAAATAAAAAGACTATCTTTATAGTTGTAAAAACTAAAGTGCTTATTTAAAAATCTTTTTTCACCATTTTTTTTAACTAATAAATTATATTGACTCTTAGTCTCTATATTTATTTTTTCATATTCTGATGACTTTTCATGACAACTCTGTAAGATAAAGAATAAAAAAATTATAAATAAAAAACTCTTTTTCATATAACCTCCTATTTAATTGCATATCTTTTTATGATGGTTTTCATATTTTTTTATTGTTCTTATCTTCCTTAAAAATAACATCATATAAGTATGTTCCATCACAATAAGCAGGAGATTGTTGAGAAAATTTAAACAATGAATCAGTAACATATACATAATAAGGAAATTTATCTACATAAGGTTTATGAAAATAAATAGAACCATCTAATGAGACAATACTTCTATAGTTAACTATACCTTCTAAATTAATCTTTGAATATCTAATCGTATTACCCAAAAGAGTAAAAAGTGTTACCCTGGATGTTGTAAAATCGAAAATTCCAAAAGCATTTTCTCGATAAGGAAAAATAGCATTAATCATTTCATATTCACCGGGTACTTTACCTTGAGTATTAACTGAACCTAAAAACCTACCGTTTTCATCAAATACTTTTATTGTATTATTCTTCGAAGAAATTATAAAGTGTTTATTGACAATGCACATATCAAAAGGGAATGAAACAACACTTTCTTTATTAGTTTCCAGTTCAATAATTTTATCTTCATCAAATATATTTTCTTTTGATTTATGCAATATTTCACTAAATATAGCTTGGTTTTTATTTTTAATTTCTGAATTACAAGAAGATAGTAAGAATCCAATAATTAAAAGGACTCTTATTCTTAGAGTAAAACTTTTCATTACTTCTCCAATTCAAAAGTTAATATTTTTTTAAGGTTTCTTGTTGCCATGCTTCGCTCGTAATGACTGCAAGTTTTCTTATTTACACTTGTACCATATAGTGGCAGAATAAAATTAGATAAAGTATCATCTAATGGTCGATGGCAACACCAAAACTATTATTATAACTTTAATCATTTTATTTATAAACTTTATTTTTCAAACAAATCTCCCTAATAGTAATGATTATAATATATTAATAGAATATTTATTAAGCTGTAATGTATCTCCCTCATTAACAACAGTATATATATATCCATTTTCAACAGCAGTCATATAACCCTCAATCTTATCATCATAGATACATCTATACTTACTATTAATAACAATTAAATAACTCAAAACACCTATATGTGTCTTATATCTGATACTTTCTTCTGTTAAGTTATAATAACATATATAAAGTAATTTATTTTTTTCATCAAAAAACATTTTCTTATAAGCACTAATTTTCGAATAAAAGTTTTCAAATCTTTCTTTTGAATTAAAATTTCTAACTTGATTGGTTGAAAGATGTGGAGGTATTTTATAAAACCTTGGTTTATAATTATAAGACCCCACATAGTTACCATTATTATTGAATATGTTATAAACAGTTGATGCACCTTGTAAAACCACAACTGAGTTATTGAAACCATGTGCTAATAATGGTGTAAGTAAAGTATTAGTATAAGAATTTGTTGTATTTGATAAATAGATTGGATCTAAACTACAAAATGGTTTTATGAATTGAGATGTTCTTTTAACCATAACAGCAACGGTCATATCTTTATTCTTGTTTTTTATTAAAGGGTTATCACTGAGAGCACTAATTACTATTTTATTGGGGAAAAAGACAGGATTTGTTATCTCAGAAAAATAATCATTAGGAGTATTTATACTACTAATTTTTTTTAAATTATCATCTAGAATGTAATAATTTCTCATATCACCTATACCATAAGCAATCAAATGATTTTTATCCTTAGTTAATAACGGAACTCTATCAAATTCATCAGGACCACGACCGCATTCTGCGCTACTATATAAATGTTCAAAACTATCATTAAATACATGGACTTGACATGAAGTTGCATCTGAAATATAGATACGATTTTGAATTACTTCTACATCATAAATTTTACCAACAAAAAAATTATCATTACAATGATGATATAATTTTTCAACTAAATTTAATTTAGCTTTGGGTTCATAAATAATATTATTCTTTTCATATTTATTTTTTTCTTCAGTACAATATGTAAGAACCATAATCAGCACTATTAATGTAATTTTTTTCATTTTTCTCTATTTTTTTTATTTGTTCTATCTTGCAAGATATTTAACTAACAAAGTAAAAGTATTTTAAAACAGCAATTAAAACAAGACCAAATATGTAATGTAGGTTCACATTTTAGCTTTTAACTTTACTGTCAATAAATACTACAAATTCCTTTGGAGTTTGTTTTGTTATTTTCTTAAAAGCTAAATAAAATGTTTTAACTTTACCAAAACAATATTTTATTTTAGGAGTCATAAGAAACATAAATTTTATCCCCATACTTTTCTAAAAACATATTACAAAATAATATCAGAGAATGTCAAGGATTTTATTGAAAGGTTTTAAATTTAGTCTTAAATATCAAAATTACTTATTAACCACTTTGGGTTTGGTTTCTTTGCTTTATTTATACGCGTGTTTGGAATTTATTATTTATTTTTTACAAACTTTAAATTGTTCTTTCGGTAAGCTCGGGA
This sequence comes from Ignavibacteriota bacterium, assembly GCA_002746605.1. Taxonomy (GTDB): domain Bacteria; phylum Bacteroidota; class Ignavibacteria; order Ignavibacteriales; family Melioribacteraceae. The sequence goes on along the minus strand of PDPT01000044.1, from coordinate 66,613 downwards.
AAACATTACAACTTAAATCAAATTTATAACCGGCTTTGTGATATTGTGCTCCACGTAAAGCAATCATTGCAGCGTTATCACTGCAAAATTCTAATTTTGGTATTACTACTTTTTTATTGAAATCGGCTCCTATATTTTTAACTTCCTTTCTAAGGAGTTCATTGGCAGCAACTCCGCCGACTAAACTTATTGATTTAGTTTCAAATTCATTCAGGGCATCTTTAAGTCTTAATGTAATTGCCTCAACTGCCGACTTTTGAAAACTTGCGGCAATATCTGATTTTATTTGTTCTGTAAGATCTCTTTCTTTTTCTATTTCTTGAATTTTTCTCAAGACGGAAGTTTTAACTCCGCTGAAAGAAAAATCATATTTATTTTTCGATTTACCTATCGGGAAATTATATTCATTTTCATTTCCTTTTTTTGCATGCTCCTGAATTAATGGTCCACCGGGATAACCCAATCCGATCATTTTAGAAACTTTATCAAAGGATTCGCCAATAGCATCATCAATTGTGGAACCGAGTTTGTAAATTTCAAATTCATTTTTAACAAGAAGTAAAAGTGTATGTCCACCGGAAACAACAATTGCAAGGAAAGGATATTCAGGTTTTTCCTCCATTAGGAAACCGGAAAAAATATGTCCCTCAATATGATTTACAGAAACAAAAGGTTTGTTCAAAGATAGAGCAAGACTTTTACCAAAAGTAAATCCCACAAGTAAAGCTCCAACTAATCCGGGTCCTGCAGTTGAAGTAACCAAATCAATATCTTCAAGAGAGCAGTCAGCTTTTTTTAATGCGGCTTTTATTAGTGGAATAATCTGTTGTAAATGTGCACGACTTGAAAGTTCGGGAATTACCCCGCCAAATTTTTTATGAATATGTTGTGATGCAATTAAGTTTGCTTTTAAATTTTCATCATCAAGTATTGCTATTGAAGTTTCATCACATGAACTTTCTATACCGAGTATGATCATAAACCAAAAATACTTTTTGTAATGTGCCCTGCTATTTCAGGATTTTCTTGCATTCTTCTTACTGAATATTCATACCATTTTTTACCGTAAGGAACATAAATTCTAATTAAATGACCGTTAGCATTTACTTGATCTCTAAGTTTTTCTTGAACTCCGTACAACATTTGGAATTCATATTTATTTTTTTCCAAATTCATTTCTTTAATTATTTTATAAGCACTCTCAACCAAAATATCATCATGTGTTGCAATGCCAACATAACTTTTGTTTTTTAAGATTTTCTTTAAGAGTAACAAATAATTATCTCTAATTTCTTGCTTATCCTTAAAAGCAATCTCGGCAGGTTCTATATAAATTCCTTTACAAAGTCTGTAATTAGATTTAATTTTATTCAATTCATCAACATCTTTCTCTGTTCTTTTGAGATATGCTTGTACAACAAGTCCAAGGTTATCATACTCTTTTCTTAGTTTTTGAAAAACTTCAATAGTTGGAGTTGTAAAAGAAGAATCTTCCATATCAAGTCTTACAAAATTATTATATTTTTTTGCTTTATCTAAAACTTCTCTCATGTTTGATAAATAAAAATCCGTATCAATATTTAACCCGAGTGAAGTTGGTTTGGTTGAAAGATTTGCATTAAGATTGTTTTGCTGAATTGTATCGAGTACTCTTAAACATTCATCTTTTTCGTGTATAGCTTCTTCTTTTGTAGAAATGGCTTCGCCCAGAACATCGATGGTTGCAACAATTCCTTTAGCATTCAATTCTTTTACAACTCTAACAGCATCATCTAATGTTTCTCCGGCAATATATTTTTTAGCAAAAAGGTGTACAATGGTTTTAGGTAGTAATTTTACAAATGCAACTATCAGTTTATTAATTAATAACATAGCTACTCCATAATTATTATCTATAGAAAAATAAAAGTTAGCATAATTGTAAGCAAGAAAAAAAATAGATAAATCTATTTTTCAACTTTGTCGTTACTTATATTTTTAAACAACTCTAAGAAAAAAAGTGTTTTATTTTTTAGCTCATTTAGATCTAAGTTATTTTCAATAGTAAAATCGGATAAACCTTTTTTAACTTTTTCAGGTATTTGGTTCTCAATTCGTTTCTTAATTTCAGAGAGCTTTACATTGTCTCTTTTACATATTCTATCGATTCTAATATCTTCATCAGCAGTAACCAAGAGAATGTAATCAAAAAGATTTTCCATTTTCGCTTCAAAAATTAATGCTGCTTCAACAAAAATTAAACTCTCTTTTCCGTTCAATTTTTGAATTTCATTTTTTATAAGAGAGATTGTGGGCGGGTGGACAATAGCATTAAGTTTTTCAATTTTCTTAGGATTGTTAAAAACTTCTTTTGCAAGAAATTTTCTATTAAGTTTATTTTTCACAAATGCTTTCTCTCCAAACTCGGCAATAATTTTTTGGACTACAGATTGATCTTTAACCATTATTGATTTGGCAATATCATCTGCCAATAAAACAGTGTAGCCTTCATTTGCAAAAAATTTAGATACGGTAGATTTACCTGAACCTATTCCGCCTGTTATTCCGATTACCAAACTATTCATTTTATAAACTATTTGGCATAAGCTATTTTACGAACTTCTCTAATTACAGTAACTTTAATTTGTCCGGGATATTCCATTTCATCCTGAATTTTATTAGCTATTTCTTCCGCTAATCTTTCCGAAGAAGAATCATCGGTTTTATCGGGTTCAACTACAACTCGCACTTCCCTTCCCGCTTGAATTGCATAAGTTTTAGCAACTCCTTCAAAAGTATTGGCAAGGTTCTCCAAATTTTCTAAACGTTTTACATAACCTTCTAAAGGCTCTCTTCTTGCTCCGGGACGTGCTCCGCTAATTGCATCGGCAGATTGAACCAATACCGAAATAGGATGTGTCATTTCAATATCTTCGTGATGGCTTCCGGCTGCATTGACTACAATAGGGTGTTCTTTATATTTCTTAATTAAATCGGCACCAATTAAAGCATGCGGACCTTCAATACTCTTATCTACGGTTTTACCAATATCGTGCATTAAGCCGGCTCTTTTAGCAATTTGTTGATCAAAACCTAATTCGGCAGCCATAAAACCGGTTATATAAGCAACTTCTATACTGTGCTGCAAAAGATTCTGTCCGTAACTTGAACGGTATTTCATTCTTCCAATATGTTTTGTTAATTCTCTGTGCACACCGTGAATGCTAAGTTGCAATAAAACATTCTCACCTTCTTTCAGAATTTCTTCATCAAGTTCTTGTCCTACTTTTTTAACAACTTCTTCTATTCTGGAAGGATGTATTCTGCCATCGGCGATTAGTCTTTCGAGTGCTATTCTTGCTATTTCTCTTCTGAATTGATCGAATGCGGATAGAATTACGGCTTCGGGAGTATCATCAACAATTACATCAACACCGGTTGCAGCTTCAAAAGCCCTGATATTTCTGCCTTCTCTACCGATTATTCTGCCCTTCATTTCATCGCTTTGAATCTGAACAACAGAAACTGTAGATTCTACTGAGTGATCTACGGCAGTTCGTTGAATTGCTTGAACAACTATTTTTTGGGCTTCTTTTTTAGCTTCAGCTTTGGCATTATCTCTTATATCATTTACATATTGCGAGGCATCGGATTTAGCTTTATTAATTATGTTTTCTATCAACATTTTTTTAGCTTCTTCTTTAGTTAAACCGGCTGTTTTTTCTAGACGAACATTTTGTTCTTCAACAAGTTTATCAACCTCATTCATCCTTTTATCAATAGCACTTTGTCTTCTGCTTAGTTCATAATCAATCTTGCTGTTAGCTTTCTCTTTCTCTGTTACTAATTCATATTTTTTTTCAACATTAAGTTCTTTATACTCAAGTTTTTTCTCATAATTTTGAAGCTTTTGTCTTTTTGTATTTACTTCATTATCAAAATCTTGTTTTTTCTTTAGCCATTCATCTTTAACTTCTAATAATTTTTCTCTTTTAATATTTTTTGATTCTTTTTCGGCATTTTCAATTATTTGCTCTGCCTTAGCCTTTGCTTCTTTAATTTTATTTTTACCGATTGTAGAACTTAAAAACCAACCAAATAATAAAGCAACTATAAAAACTACTGCAAAAATTAAAATTGTTGTACTGCTATATTCCATAATTCCTCCATAAGAACAGTAAAATATAACCGCAACTGCCAACGCAGGATGGAAAAACTCATCCTTATATAATGTGGGAAACCGCCCAACGCTTTTTACTTCCACTGCTTAAAAAAGACCCGCATACGGGTTGAGGCCTGTAATACACGCCGCAAGTCGGAAACCCTGTTTTACGTTGTTAGTTTTTCATTATTGCTAATTGGCAGTGCGGAAAATTTTATGACGGAACAGACTCAATATCAGGTTTATCTAACAGAAGCTTTATCTTTTTTATTTTATCAGTTGCTTGTATGCTGAATTCTCTATACTTATTCTTTTCTACCGATAAATCATAAGCTATATTTAATGCTGCAATTATAGCTATTGTTTCGGTTGGTTGTTCACTCAATTCTGCTCTTGTTTCATTCATTATGTTATTCACATATTCAGCTAATTCAGCAGCTATTTCTTGATTATCTACCAATAATGAAAATTCTTTATCAAATATTTTTACTTTAAGCTTCTTCTTCTCTGTCATTTAAGTCTATTCTCTAAAACATCCTTTAATTAAATATATAATGAACTCTAAGACTTTATATGAAACTCTAATTTTTCAATAAAGTCATCAATTTGATTTATCAAATAATTTCTATCTGATAAATTCATCTTACTTTTAGCGGAAGCTTTTATTTCATCTCCCGCTTTGTTTAATTTCTTTTCTAAATCACTGATTTTAAAAATCAGCACTTCATTTTCTTTTTCTAATTTAGTTATTTTTTTTTCCAATTCAGATTTTTGACGAAACAGTTCTTCATTATCTCTAACAAACTTTTGAACTATTTTTTCCAATGAATTTAGTTCATCCATAAAAAAATCATATTTGGATGTAATGCCCAATATTATCCTCGTAATTCTGCTTTCAAATTAGATTTAACGGCTTCGATAGTTTTCCAAAATTCAGAATCAATTTCATCCTCTTGCAAAGTCCTTTTCTCATCAAAATATTCCAGTTGAAAAGCCAGACTTTTTTTATTCGAACCTAAACTTTCACTTTCAAAAATATCAAATAAATTTATATTTTTCAACAGCTTAGAGCTTGATTGCTTAATAGTTTTTACTACTTCGATGTAATTAATATTTTTATCAAGAATAAAACTGAAATCTCTGTAAACTTTAGGATACTTTAAAAGTTGTTCATATTTGTTTTCTTCATTTTCAAGCTTCTTGAGCATTGTAAGATTGATTTCAAATAAATAAACATCCTTAGAAATATCAAAAAGTTCAAGGATTTTTTTGTTCACTGCTCCACCTTTAGCTATTTCATTATTAGAAATAATTTTAGATATGGAGTATTTAAAAATTTCATCGTTACTTAAAGAAATTTTGTCCTTTACTTTTAATTTTTCAAAAATTTTATTTGTAACACCAATCAAGTCGTAAATATCATAATTTTTTTCTTTTTGGTACCAAGCCGATTCGTTTCTATTTCCGCAAATTGCAAATATTAAATTCTGATTCTCAGAAAAATCATCAAATGACTTTATTTCCCTTGAATTTTGTGTAAATACATTTCCAATTTCAAAAAATCTGATATTATCTTGTTTTACTTTTATATTTCTACTAATATTCAATAACATACCGGGAATAAGCGAAGTTCTGAGATGAGACATCTCTTTACTTTGAGGATTAAGCACTTTAATTGAACTGCCATTAGTCATTGTTTTTTCTTTACTTAACAATGAATTACTAACAACTTCATTAAAGTTAAGAGAAGTTAAAAGTTCTCTTTTTCTATCTTCAAATTCAGTTTCATCAACTTTTTTTGTAAGAGCTAATGTTATTTTCTCTATTGACGGAATACCATCAAAACCATAAATTCTTACAACTTCCTCAATTAAATCAATTTCTCTTTCAATATCATGCCTGAATGTTGGAATTTCTACTTCAATTTTTTCATCATCAGAATTAATTATCTTAAATTCCAAAGATTCTAAAATTTGCTTTACATTATCTTTTGATATTTCAAATCCTAATATTTTCGTTATTCTTTTATATCTTACAGAAACTTTTTTATTTTCATATTTTTTAGGATAAACATCTATTACATCACTACAAATCTTTCCGCCTGCAACTTCTTTAATTAATTCCGCTGCTCTTAAAGCCGCAAAAAGTGTGTTATTCGGATCAGTTCCTCTTTCAAAACGATAAGAAGAATCCGTACTTAATCCAAGATGTTTTGCAGTTTTTCTTACGTAAGAAGGATTGAAATAGGCACTTTCAATTAAAATGTCTTTAGTTCCAGAAGTAACTTCGGAGTTTTCTCCACCCATAACACCTGCAACAGCAACTGGTTTTTCACTATCACAAATCATCAAATCGTTAGGGAGCATGCTCCGTTTTTTGGAGTCAAGTGTAGTAAATTCATCTCTACCGTTATTATTTTTTACAACAATTGTATTTCCACTCAGCAATGATAAGTCAAAAGCATGCAAAGGTTGACCAATTTCGTGCAAAATAAAGTTTGTTACATCAACAATATTATTTATCGGTCTTAGCTCAATACTTAACAATTTTTCTTTTAACCATTCAGGTGATTCTTTTACGGTAATGTCTTTTACCGTAACGGCAGAGTATCGGGGGCAACCTTCGGCATTTTCAATAAAAACTTTTGCATAATTGTTTTCTTTTACAGTTTTGTATTCAGTATTTACTTTGGGATATTTGATCTTGCGATTAAACAATGCAGCTACATCTCTTGCAATTCCCACATGACTTAATGAATCTGCTCTGTTTGGGGTAATCGAAATATCAAGTAGTATATCATTAAGTTTTAGATGTTCCGAGAGTTCTTGCCCAAGCCTTGCAGTTTCATCCAAAACCATTATTCCACTATGATCACTACCTAAACCGAGTTCATCTTCGGCACAGATCATTCCTTCGGATTTTTCTCCTCTTATTTTTGCTTTCTTTATTTCAAATTTGCCGTTTGGAATTACCGCTCCTATTTTAGCAAACGGAACTTTTTGTCCGGCAGCAACATTTGGTGCTCCGCAAACAACATTGTAAATATTATTTCCATCAGAGACTTTGCAAAGCGAAAGTTTATCGGCATTAGGATGTTTTTCTACACTTTCAACATATCCTACAACAATATTTTTCAATTCGGAACTTTTATCAATAACTGCCTCAATTTCCGAACCACTGGTGGTTAATTTTTCAACAAGTTCTTCGGTAGAAATTCCACTGAGCTCAATATATTCTTTTAACCAATTAAGAGAAACAATCAAAATATTTCCTCAAATTATTTAAACTGATTTAAAAATCTGTTATCATTATCAAAAAATAGCCGAATGTCATCAATGCCGTATTTTAGCATTGCCATTCTTTCTACTCCCATCCCAAAAGCATATCCTATATATTTTTCGCTATCAACATTTAAATTATCCAACACATTTGGATCAACCATTCCGCAACCGAGTATTTCCAGCCACTTTCCTTCCTTACCTTTGGGCTGCCACCAAATATCAACTTCGGCACTTGGCTCGGTAAACGGAAAAAAACTTGAACGAAAACGATATTTAACATCTTCACCGAATAATTGCTTAGCAAAATAAACTAATGTACCTTTTAATTCTGCAAAAGTTATATCCGTATCAATTACCAAACCTTCCACTTGATGAAACAAACAATAACTCTTAGCACTAATAGCTTCGTTTCTGTAAACTCTGCCGGGCATAATTGCTCTATAAGGCGGTTTATTATTTTTCATCAATCTTACTTGAACAGGCGATGTATGAGTTCTTAATAAAAACGAGTCACTTAAAAAATAAGTATCCTGCATATCTCTGGCAGGATGATCTGCAGGAAAGTTAAGCATCTCAAAATTATTTTCATCCGATTCTATTTCTGGTCCGGTATAAATAGAGAATCCCAAACTTTTAAAGATTTCTTTAATCTCTTTTAATGTTTGAGTTAAAACATGGGTCGTACCAATTTCAATATTCCTTCCGGGAAGTGTTAAATCTATATAATCATCCACTTCGTTTGATATATTTTCTATTTTTGATTTTAGTTCATCAAAAAATTTTTGAGCATAACTTTTTTCAGAATTTAAAAGTTGACCGTATTTTGGTTTTTCATTTTTGGGGAGAGCTTTAAATTCATCGAATAATTTGGCATATAAACCATTTCTGGCGAGGTATTTTATTCTAAGATTTTCAAGAGTAAGTTTATCTTTAACTTTAGAAAGTTCTTCATGAAAATCTTTTTTTGCTTTATCAATTTTATCTTTCATAGTATAAAATATTAAAAAAAAGTGCCCCTGAAATTTTCAGTATAAAAAAACAGGGGATCAAAAATTAAGCAGACACAAATTTTACAATATCTGCAAAAGCTTTCGGATTTTCAACTGCAATACCAGCTAAAACTTTTCGGTTTATATCTATACCTTTTTGGTGCATAGAATGCATCAATTTTGAATAAGTTGTACCGTTATTTCTTGCAGCTGCATTTATTCTAACAATCCATAATCTTCTGAAAGTTCTCTTTTTATTTTTTCTATCTCTGTAAGCATACTGCAAACCTTTCTCAACTGAATGTTTGGCAACAGTATAAACTTTACTTCTTGCACCCCAATAACCTTTTGCAAGTTTTAATACCTTTCTTCTTCTTGCTCTGGATGCAACATTATTTTTTGCTTTAGGCATTTTTAAAATCTCCTATCATTGAATCATAGTTTTCACACGCTTAATATCAGCAGATGAAACTAATGTAGCTTTTCTTAATTTACGTTTCGTTTTAGGACTTTTCTTTGTTAAAATGTGTGCCCTAAATGCTTTATTTCTTTTTAATTTACCGGAAGCTGTTTTTTTAAATGTTTTAGCAGCTCCTCTATTGCTTTTCATTTTTGGCATAATTAAACCCGTTATTTATTTTTTTTTCCTTTTTTCTTAATCGGAGCAAGAATTACATGCATTGTTCTTCCTTCAAACTTAATTTGGTGTTCAACTTTTGAAATTTCGTCTAAACCTTCAATAAATCTTTCTAATAATTCTCTACCGTATTCTTTATAAGCTAATTCTCTACCTTTAAATACTACAGATACCTTTACCTTATTTCCATCATTCAGAAATTTTTCAGCGTGTCTTGATTTGAAATCTACATCGTGGGTATCCGTATTAGGATGTAACCTTATTTCTTTTAGTATTGTTACATGCTGATTTTTCTTTTGCAGCTTTTCTCTTTTTTGCTGCTCATATTGAAATTTACCATAATCGATTATTTTACAAACAGGCGGTTTGGCTTGCGGTGCAATCTCCACCAAATCCAATCCGGCTTCTTGTGCTTTTTTTAATGCTGATTTTAAGGTAACAATACCAGCCTGCTTGCCATCGGCACCAATTAAACGAATTTCAATGTGTTTAATTTCATTATTTATGCGCTGTTTATCTACTGGGATATATCCTCCAAGTAATTGTTAGATAAATATTTAATTTCTTTCGTAATATTACTAATAAATTCATTAGTATTTGTACTTCCTTGATCTCCAACTTTATGTTTTCTTACAGAAACAGTATTAGAACTTTCTTCTTTTTCACCAATTATAAGCATATAGGGAACTTTATTAGTTTCCCAATCTCTTATTTTATAACCGATTTTTTCATTTCGCTGGTCTAATTCAACTCTAATATTTTGTTCCAATAATTTTTCTTGAATCTTTTTGGAATATTCCATAAAATTTTGAGATACAGGAATAATAGCAACTTGAACCGGAGCAAGCCACGTAGGAAATGCTCCGCCGTAGTGCTCAATTAAAACTCCTATAAACCTTTCTATAGAACCAAGCAATGCCCTATGAACCATAAACGGACGATAATCTTTACCATCTTCTCCTACATATTTCATATCAAAAAGTTCAGGCAGATTAAAATCAAATTGAATTGTACTCATCTGCCATTCACGTTTAAGCGAATCTTTAATTTTTATATCAATCTTTGGTCCATAAAAAGCACCACCTGCTTCATCAATTTCATACTCCAGATTTTCTTTGTCCAAAGCATTCATCAATGATTTTGCAGCTTTATTCCAAAGCTCATCATCACCTACTGATTTTTCAGGCTTTGTTGCAACATAAAATTTTAAGTCATCAAAACCAAATGATTTCCACATAAATAAACTAAAACGAATCACCTCAACAATTTCATCTTCTATTTGTTCTTGAGTACAGAAAATATGTGCATCATCTTGGGTAAAGCCTCTGACCCTTAATAATCCGTGCAGCACACCACTTTTCTCATATCTGTAAACCGTTCCGAGTTCCGCCCATCTTAAAGGCAAATCACGATAAGAATGCAACGATGATTTGTACATCATTATGTGAAACGGACAGTTCATAGGTTTAATGTAATAATCCGTTTCATCTACAGACATAGGAGCATACATATTTTCAGCATAATTTTTCAAATGTCCGCTTGTTTCCCAAAGCCAACTTTTACCTATATGCGGCGAATACAATAACTCGTAGCCATGATCGTAGTGAGCTTTACGCCAAAATGTTTCTATTTCATGGCGTAAACGGGCACCTTTGGGATGCCAATAAATTAACCCTGGTCCTGCTTCTTCGTGTATTGAAAACAAATTTAACTGTTTACCGAGTTTTCTGTGATCTCTCTTTTTTGCTTCTTCAAGCATATAGAGATGTTCTTCCAACATTTTCTTTTTAGGAAAAGATATTCCGTAAATTCTTTGAAGTCTTTCCCGGTGTTCATCTCCTCTCCAATAAGAACCTGATACATTTATGAGCTTCACATATTTAATTTTTCCTGCCGAAGGAAGATGCGGACCTCTACACAAATCTGTAAAATCTCCTTCATGATACAAACTTATAACTTCTTCATCTTCATCAAAATCATTGATTAATTCAACTTTATATTGGTCGCCTGCTTTTTCATATCTTTCAAGGGCATCTTTCTTGGATACGACTTCTCTTGTAAAAGGTTTATTTTCTTTAGCAAGCTCAAGCATTTTATTTTCGATCTTTTCCAGATCAGCTTCCGTTAATGTTGTGTTTATATCAAAATCATAATAAAAACCTGTCTCAATTGAAGGACCAACACCAAATTTTGCTTCGGGGTAAAGTTCTTGAATTGCATGAGCCATTAAATGAGAAGTTGAATGCCAATAGGTATCCCTTCCAATTTTATCATTAAATGTATGAAGTTTAATTGCAGCATCAGAATTAATTGGCAAATGAATATCAACCAATTTAAAATTGACTTCTGCTACAAGCACTTCATTCGATAATCTCGATGATATTGATTCAGCAATTTGAAATGGCGTAATACCTTTATCAAATTCTTTAACCGATCCATCAGGGAATGTTATTTTTATCATACTCATAATATACTAAAAAAAAACGGAGTAAACTCCGATAAATTGTGGGTCCTAGTGGATTCGAACCACTGACCTTCTGCACGTCAAGCAGACACTCTAACCAACTGAGCTAAGAACCCAGTTTAATTGAATAAACCTTGTACCGAGGGCCGGACTCGAACCGGCACGGGAGAAACCTCCCACTGGATTTTAAGTCCAGTGCGTCTACCAATTCCGCCACCCCGGCAAAAAAGGTCATTCAAATATTTTATACTTCATTTATTATTTAAATAAACAAAGTACAAATATATTAGTTTATTGAAATTTATGCAATAAAATAATAAGTTTTTTATCTTATCGATTAAGACGGATAGTTAATTATAATCTCAAACTTTTATAAAAAACCAAGCGAACTATTTTTTAAGATTTTTGCCTAGAGATTTTGAATATTATCTTATCTTAAAATAAACTTCATATAATGCCAAAATATCTTTCCTAAAATTTACTACATCTACACAAAAATTGTCAACCTTAAGCTGACAACCTATTTTTTTAGGAGATATTTCAAATTTCGTATCACCTAAAACTATTTTTTGGCAAAGTTTTAGATTATTGTCATTATTTAATCTTTTCAAAAATCTTTTTACTACTGTTGAAGAATTTAACGGAGATTTTTTAATCCAGTCTTTTAAGCAATATGCAGTAGCGATAAAGTTAAAAAGATTATCACCTTCGATTTGGTAATCTAAAGATTCTGCTTCTCTACATAATTTTTCATATAAGTTTCGTGGAGTTTGGAAAATGTAGGAATGGGACATGACGTTCCTCATTTATTTGTTAGTAGTTATAAATATTATAATAATTTTTTATGTTAAAGTCAAAATTTATTATTTTTAGATATGAAGAAAAAAAAGAGAGAAGCAAAAAAATATATTGAATTATCGCTAATAATTTTCGGCACCCTTTTCTCAATTATTTTTTGGGAAACACCTGTTTCATATCCAATTAAAATTTTTGTTGTACTTTTACATGAATTTCATCATGCAATTGCAGCATTTTTAACTGGAGGAATTGCTAAGGGAATAAATATTAATTTAGATCTATCAGCTATTACAGAAATTAAAGGAGGCAATTTAATAATAATTGCTTCGGCAGGTTATATAGGAAGCTTATTTACTGGAGCATTAATTTATCTTTCTTCAGAGAAACAAAAATTCAGTAAAATAGTTAATACTACTCTTTCTGTAATAATTTTAATATTTACTATTAATTTGGTTTCCGGCGGATTGCAAAAATTTCTTGGAGTACTAATTTCTATAGTTTTTTTCGTCTTGCCAAGATTTTCCAAAGAAGAAATTTCATCATGGATATTAAAATTTATAGGTTTAACAAGTTGCTTTTATGTTGTAACGGATATAAAACAAGACTTGCTGACTTTAACCCTCAGAGAAACAGATACACAAATTCTAGAATATCTTACGGGTATTCCCGCTTTGGCAATAGGTTTTTTCTGGTTTGTAATTGCTTTACTAACTGTTTACTTCTTAATAAAAAAATCACTACAAGTTTAGTTTTCTTTAACTAATTTTAGAAGCATTAAACCCAAAACAAAAAATATACCTACACTTAAAATTGCAAATCGTTGATCATCAAAAAGATAACTGACTAATCCGAAAACCAACGGACCTAAAATTGCAGAGCTTTTCCCAAAGAAAGAATAAAATCCAAAAAACTCTGTTTTTTTTTCAACCGGAGTTAAACGGGACATTAAACTTCTGCTTGTAGATTGTGTTGCTCCCATTACGCTTCCTGCAAGCAATCCAACAAAATAAAAACTATAAGTCATAGCTTTTTCTGCTGTTATTACCAGGGTATCGCTTAAAAAAATAACAAATTGACTTTCTTTACTGCTTGTTAAATAAACTACTGACACAGTAAAAATCCAAATAAATAATGAGATAGATATAGCTTTTTTTTGACCAATTGAGTCAGATATTATACCAAATAAAACCGAACCAAATATTGCGGTAGTTTGAACAAGAATAAAAAAAACTATCAGTTCTTCCATCGAAAAGTTTAATGTAGAAGACGCGTAATTACCTGCAAAAAATATTACAGTATTAACACCTTCGATGTAACAAAGAAAGCTTAATAAAAATAGAGCAAGGTTTTTATAATATCTTAAATTCCTTACTGTTGTATTTACTCTTCTAATTCCAATTTTGATAAAAGACTCAGTTCGTACAACATCATTTCGCGAATCATTTAAGAAAAGAAAAAGCGGAATGCTAAATATCAAAAAGAAAATAGCAGCAATAGGAAAGGTTTCTTTGATCAATTCATTTTTGATAAACGGAAGAGAAATTGCCAGGACAGTCAGCGAACCCAAATACCCCATTGCAAAACCGTATCCGCTAACTCTCCCATAATTTTTAACGGTTGTTATTTCCGGCAGAAAGGCATCATAGAAAACAAGTCCGGCTTCAAAACCGATATTTGCAATAATGAAAAGGAGCAGAGCCAAATAAACATCTCCTTTCCCTGTAAAATATAAAAGTGCAGTAGGGATAATACACATTAAAGTAAACAAAAGTAGAAATCTTTTTTTGCCTGCGGAATAATCTGAAATTGCACCTAAAACCGGAGCAAGTATAGCAGTAATTATCATCGAAATACTTATACCCAAGCTCCAATATAAATCACCGATGGATTTTCCTTCGGCAATTGTATTTTTGAAATAAACAGCAAAAATAAAAGTAACGACAACTATGGAGTATGATGTATTTGCAAAATCATATAATGTCCAATAAAATATTTTGGATTTGCTTCTATTGTTGGAATTATTTTTCAGCTTTTGAAATTGACTTTTCAAGCAATCCCCTACCTACCTTTTTTACTTTTCCATCGTTATGTAACTCAAGCAAAATATTATCCAAAATGCCATTAATAAACTTGCCGCTATTAGCTGTACTATATTCTTTTGCAATTTCTATCATTTCGTTTATTGTTACTTTAGTTGGTATTTCGGAGGAAAATATAAACTCTCCGATACCTATTCGTAAAATTATTTTATCAACAACAGCTATTCTGGAAAATTCCCAATTTACTAAACTCTTTTCGATATATTCTTCAATCTGATTTCTTTCTGCGATTATATTATGTATTAAATTTTTACAAAAGTCTTCGTCTTGTTTATCATGAACTTCTTTTAACTGATCTTCTATAATATCTGATAAACCGCTACCTTGCATTTCAAAAGCGTATAATGTCTGTAATATTTTTTCTCTTAGTTTTCGTCTCTTTGGTTTCATTTTTTATCTCTTAAATCTTTGTAAATACTTAAATAGCAAAGAACCAAAACAGGAGCAATCCTATGCTGTCTCTTAATCTGTAATAGAATGTTTTATTTAAGGTTAAATTATAATCAGATGAAATAACTTCCGCATTCAAGTTATAAAAATCTATCATTTCCGAAATTCTCTTTAGATGAAATTTATCTGAAATAAATAAGTATTTTTTTTTAGTAGTAAAGATATTAAATTTAGTTTTTATATATCTTATTTGCTCGTTTGTTGTAGATGTTTTTTCTTCAAGAATAATATCACCAGGAGTGATTTTATATTTCTCTGTTAAATAAAGAAATGCTGATTTTGCTTCGCTTACTTCTCCAGGGGCACTACCACCCGTTAAGTGAATTTTTTCTATGTTATTATTTAGATACAATAATGCACATTTATCAATTCTTGCCATAAACAATGTACTTGGTTTATTGTTACTCCAAACAGCAGCTCCTAACACAATACCGTAATCCAGTTTATTTTCCGGTAGCTTAAAATTATGTTCTTTAACATTATAAGTTGATAAAAAAGAAAAAACTAATAATAAAGTTACAAGTATGCCAACATAAAAAAATGAGTAAAAATAAAGTGTAAGTCTCCTTTTGAAAGCAAAAGATAACAAAATAAAAATTACATAAAACTGCAACAGTTGACTAAACAAAAAAAATAGAAGCGGAATAATTTTTCTAAATGGATACCCGAATAAATATTTATCAGAAAATTCAAAATGTAATAAGTTTAAGAAAAATAAAATAAGAAGCGGAAGAAAGTATGAAATCGAAAGGAAGAAAACTATTTTAAAATGAATTTCAGAGATTTTCGATATTTTTTTTAATAGATAAAGAGAAGTTAAAATAAGTATAGTAGTAAAACTTATGTTTAGGAAATTACCAACTTTAAGCAAACTAAAATTATTAAAACTTAAATCATTTCCGTAATATTTCAGCAAAAAAATCAATATTAAATTAATTATTGATACTAAAATTGTGAAATAAATATATTTTTTTTTTGAATTCATTTAATTATTCTAAGTAAAAACAATGTGTCTGCTATCAGTTGAGTCAGTTATTATTTTAGCTTTCGTATCAAATATTTCCATAATATTTTTCTCTGTTAAAATTTTATCTGGCTTATCATCATAAATTATACTTCCCTTATTCATTAAAAGCACTCTGTTACTGAATCTCATTGCCAGGTTAATATCGTGCGTAATAATTACAATTATTAAATTATTTATAATATTTAATTCATGCAAAATTTTGAATATACTGATTTGATGTTTTATATCTAAATGTGTATTCGGTTCATCTAACAATAAAATTTTGGGTTGTTGAACCATAGCCCTAGCAATAAAAGCTCTTTGCGCTTCCCCACCGGATACTTCATTAATTCCTTTATCTCTCAAATGAAGAATTTCCATTTGTTCTAATGTTTTAAGTACTAATTCCTTATCTTGCTTGGCTTCCACTCCGAAAAAATTTAAATACGGTGAGCGTCCCATCATAACAATTTCATATAAAGAAAATGAAAAATTTGTAGAAAAATTCTGTGGGACGTAAGCTAATTCCTTAGATAAATCTTTTCTCGTCATTTTACTATAAGGCTTATCCCTAAAAAGAATTTCACCTTTTACAGGCTCAATTATTCCTGATAAAATTTTAATAAGTGTAGATTTGCCTGAACCGTTTGGACCTAAAATTGAAATAAAATTTCCGGTTATCAAGTTAAATTTATCAATCTCAAGTTTGAAATCACTTTTACTTTCGAGATTATATTTAAAGAAAAGATTTTTGAGCTTAATGATTTCCATTTGCTTTACTTAATGATAATCCTTTTTCATCTTAAAATAGTGATACTATTATAAAGAGTAAATATATAATGTTTTTGAGTAAAATTAAATTTTAATTTGCAAATAATAAGTAACAAGAGAAAACGTCTCCAGAAAATAAATTAGACTTTTAAAAATTCTTCTTTTATCTTTATATTTTTAAAATTTAAGTTCTTTTCAATCGGCACCGGAGTTAGAATCCGGTATTACGATTAGCTTGCACTCAAGTTAATTTTACAATCTCACAACAAAAAAGAAACGGTACGCAGATAAAACGCTGATTCTTAAAACCGACAATTAAACCAATTCCAATAATCTGCCTTTAATTTTATAGAGCGTAACTTTTTTTCTACTTTCACTAAAACTAAACTTAATTCCATTCACAGACCAAAACGCACATCTCTCAAGCAATTTGAGAAAGTCTGTGTTACGAAAAACTTAAACAACTTTAAATATAAAATTATTTTCACTAACATTTAAGCCAAAGGTATTTCATGAAACAAATTACTTTAATTATATATTTTCTATTAAACATAATCTTTTACGGACAATCCGTATTAGAACATAAAACAGACAACATTATTGTTACCGCAAACAGAACTCCAACGATATCAAAAAAAATTGGGCGTACCATGCATCTGCTCGGGAAAAAAGAACTGAAATCACTACCTGCTTCCAATCTGCAAGATATCTTAGAATACACGAGCGGATTGGATGTAAAGCAAAGAGGTGTTGCAGGAGTACAATCGGATATTTCAATAAGAGGAGGTTCGTTTGAACAAACTTTAATTCTTGTTAATGGAATAAAACTTACTGATCCTCAAACGGGGCATCACAATATGAATCTACCTTTAACATATTCCCAAATTGAAAGGATTGAAATCCTAAAGGGACAAGGTGCACGCTCATTTGGAGCAAATGCTTTTAGCGGCGTAATAAATATAATTACTAAAAGTAAAAGTAAAACCGGACTTAATATTGATTTAAGCGGTGGTGAGTTTGATTACACAAACTTTACCCTTGGTGGAAATATTTCAGCCGGAAATACTTTACATAATATCTCACTAAACCGAACAAACTCAACAGGCTACAGACACAATACGGATTTTACAAACTACAGTATATCAATGAATAACTCATTCAACTTTTCCAATACTGTTTTGAAAACTCTGTTCGGTTATACGGATAAAGATTTTGGTGCAAATAGTTTTTACACAAATCGTTTTCCAAATCAAGCAGAAAGAACCAAAACATTACTTGCTGCAATTTCCGGTGATATTCAACTTGGTGCTTTCAACATTTTATCGAAACTCTCTTGGAGAAAAGGTAAAGATAATTTTGTACTGAAACGCAATAATCCTGCATTCTATGAAAATAATCACACAACAAACTCCTATGGTTTTGAACTGCAGGCAAGCTCAAACTTTTTAGAAATTGGAACTACAAGTTTTGGAGTTGAGTTAAATAAAGATGACATAGTAAGCAGCAACCTCGGAGAGCATAACCGTACACAACTCGGATTATTCTTTGAACAGCAGATTGATATAACTTCAAAACTTAATGTTAATCTTGGTGGTTTCGCCTATAAATATTCCAATTACGGCTGGAAGTTTATTCCTACTTTTGACTTAGCTTATCTCGTAAATGATAATTTAAAAGTTTATACTAACTACGGTAGAGCTTTTAGAATACCTACTTATACGGATTTGTATTATCAAAGTTATGCAACTCGTGGTAACGCAGATTTAAAACCTGAGGAAACTATAAATTATGAGTTAGGTATCGGTTATCAAACAAACTTTTTGCAAATTAACGGGGCTTTATTCAGAAAAGAAGGAAGCAATCTAATTGATTATGCTTTGGATGAAACAGACAGCTTATGGAAAGCAAAAAATATTAACAAAATAAATATAAATGGATTTGAGCTAAGTCTTTCAGTTAACACCAACAAATTAACTAAAAATATAATTACTAAAATCGGTTTGGAGTACACTTATCTTGATGCAAAAAAAATTGATGCCAATATCAAATCAAAGTATGTATTAGAACATTTAGTCCACGATTTATCGTTTTCCATATTTAATATTCTTCCCTTAGGAATAAAACAAAGTTGGGTTTTTAGTTTTGAAGATAGAATAAAACAAAATGATATTTTTAAAGTAGATACAAAGCTCTACAGAGATTTTGACTATTTTAATGTTTATGTAAGTATTACAAATATATTCAACAAAGTTTATGAAGAATTTCCGGGAGTGGAGTTACCCGGAAGATGGATTACAGGCGGGGTAAAAATTAACATTAATTAGACTAAATTTAACAAAGATAAAATCGATTATTTTTTTCGTAACGCCGACTTTTTATACCGCTACGTATCCTGGTCGGCGTTTTTAATAATATTAAGTTGGCCTATCATCACCAAACGATACGAGATTTATATTAGTTTGTGAATCCTTATTTCTTTAACATATAATCTAATTATCATTATTGGTTCATCTGCTAATAAACAGATAAAATAATTTAATTCCGAATTATTCCATTTCTGCTTAATACATTACTACTAATTTTCAAATAAATGAAATATTATTTATAAATGCTTTATCTAATAATTTTTTGTATTCTTCAAATTCCACAATCTTAACACCAAACATATTAAGATGATCGGTTTCGAATTGCACATCAAGAATTGTAAAACATCTTTTTTCGAGATATTTGAGTAAAACTGCAAGCGCTGTTTTACTTGCCTGCGAAACCTTAGAAAACATTGACTCACCAAAGAAAGCTCCACCTATTGAAATTCCATATAATCCACCGACTAATTTATTCTTTTGATAAACTTCAACGGAGTGTAAATATCCCAAATCAATTAATCTTTTGTAAGCATCTATTAACTTATCCGAAATCCAAGTTTCTTTCCTATTGGCACACCCGCTGATTACAGCTTCTGTATTTATATCAAAGTTATAGGTAAAGTCTGTTGTCTTCATAAACTTTTTTAGGGAACGAGGGATGTTATATTCTTCCATTAGAATAACAGCTCTTTCTTTAGGCTGATACCAATTTATTTCACCATTTGCTTCAGCCATTGGGAAAGCTCCTTGTGCATAGAGGTTCAGCATATTTACAGGTTGCAGTAATAAGTTTTCGTTGATTTCCGTTTCATTCATATTTTAATACTACTCCACTTTTCACTTTATGGCAGATGAAAAGTATAGTTTAATTATCTCCGCAACTTGCTCTACCGGGCGGGAACCGGAAATTTACTTCGCGGAGTATATTTATTTACTAAAGAGATGACTATACAAATAAAAAAACAGAGCGAAAGAATATGTTCACAACTTAATAAAGTTGCAATTTTATAAGTTTATACCTTTACATCTACATTTGTTGATGTAAAGGTATAAATTTTTATGACCGATTACTATTTCAATAGCATCATTTTACGAATTTGATTGAAGTTACCGGTTTGTAATTTATAAAAATAAATTCCACTTGCAAGATTGCTGCCATCAAACTTTACTTGATAGCTACCCGAACTTTGTTGCTTATCAACCAAGGTTGCTACTTTGTTTCCAAGAATATCATAAACTATCAATTTTACATTTGACATTTCACGTTTCATATTTGATGGGATCGTATATTCAATTACGGTTGTTGGATTAAATGGATTTGGATAATTTTGTTCAAGCTTAAAATCAGCTGCAATAACTTGACTCTCTTTAACAGAAACTTCCAGCTTATATTCAAAAACTATTCGTCTTGGAGCAATTCCTGTAGTATAGTTATTTAATTTTTTTCCTGTGCTGTCATAAACAGTCAGTTGTCCTTCAATTTTGAAATCTTTTGCATCTAGTAAATAATGCTCTTTATTAACAGAATCGTAATTGTAACCATACAACATTACTAAACTTGTATCTTCTACAACAACTTCAGTTTTTCTTGTAGCCATATCCAATTTAATAATTTTACCACTTTGACTTGCAAAGAAAATATTGTCAGTATTCTTTTCTACAACTATATCTTTACTATAACCATCATTTGAAGGAACGTCAAATGAATCAACTTTAGTTAATGTTGACAAATCAACTTTATATATCATACCTATTGCAGAATCTCCCGGACACCCGACCAAAAGGAAACCATCTTTGATAACAACTGATGTAGGATTTTTTCTAACAATAATAGTTGCAACAACTGAATCTAAATTAGTATTTATAACAGAAACAGTCGAATCTGAAGCACCTCCCCAAACACTCTTATTGGCAACAAACACCAAGCTATCTTTTGAAACTATATTTTGTGGAAAGGCACCAACTTTTATATCTTTAACTTTACTGAAATCATTTAAATTTAAAACTGTAACATTGCTTATTGGACCGTTTGTTAAATAAATTTTTTCATTACTGATAGCAAAAGAATAAGGATTATTAGCAACCTCTTCGCTTTCCAAAACAGTTCCCGCAGTATCTAATTTATATATTTTGCCTGATCCTCCCCAAGAGCCTTGTTCAGTTAAATAAAGATTTTCCCCGTATAACATCAATCCATCAGGGTATAAACCAATATTATCGGGATTGAAAATGCTTTGGCGAAAATCGCTATTTTCATAAACCAGTTTACTTAGCTTGGAAGTTCCGGCACTAAACCCTCCTTCGGATAAAACATAAACGCTTTTTAATTCTTGAGCATTTAGGAACGTTGTTAAAATAAATAATGAAAGTATTTGTAATGTTTTTTTCATTTTTTTCTCCTTTATTGTTTTAGTAATTGATTATTATATTAAAATTGTAGAATCTCAAAGGCATTGGGTAACCCGAAATTATTTCATATTCTTTATTAAAGATGTTATTAATTTCCAATTTAAGATTTAGTAGAATGTCAGAAAAAATTATTTTGTAATTTATACTTCCATCAATTAAATCGAAATCTTTCATACTTCTTTTATTTGCAAAATCGTAAAATCTTTTTCCCGTGTGTGTATAAAATAAATTTACCGAAGCATTATAATATTTTATTCCAAGATTAGCTTTATAAGTTTCCAAAGGGATATAGGGCAAATATTTATCCTTAGTAATATCATCCTTGTAAGAACCGCTTATTTTTTTTGTATTGATAAGCTGTATTCCACCGTTGATATTAAATGATAATTTTTCGAATATATTTTTTTTAAGATTGAAGTTTAAGGAGTAATTATTCGAAACCGATTCATCCACATTTTCAGGTGCCCACAAACCGTTAGCTCCGGGGGTCCAAATAATTTTATTATCAGCTGCAATGTGTGTATAAAAAACCGAAATATCTCCATCAAAAAAAGAATTAAAGCTGTAATGGAATCCTCCTTCAAGATTCAATGAGTTTTCATGTTTCAGATTGATGTTACCTGAATTTTTCCAGTATAAATCATTAAATGATGGTGCTCTAAAATTCTTACCGAAATTACCTTTAATTCTAAAATTTTCAATATTAAATGGTTTAATATTAATTCCGATTTTATAAGTAAAATTATCTTGTGAAATATCCGAAATATAATCATACCTGATTGAAGCATAAATTCTAAACCTATCATTTACTTTGTAAAATGTTGAAACAAATAAAGCATGCTGCCTTCTTAATATTCCATCCAAAAGCTGCTCACTCTTTAAGGTAGCATAAGCAAAATTGTAGCCGGTTGTTACCGCATAATTTTCTTCTTTTATTTTAAGTTCGGTATTGAAGCCCAAAACTTTATTTTCATATTTATTATTTATGATGCTTCCTACAGAATAATTCATAAAATTATTTTGAAAATTAAAACTCGTTCTAAGAAAATATCTTTTTGATAACTCATTATTGATTATCAAAATATTATTCCAATTTTTATCGATTTGTTTAGCAGGCGGAGGTGTTGTTCCGGTTTCTATTCCGGGCAAATTTTTATTTTGCTCCGATAATGTAGAGATAATCTTCAGAAAATTTTTATCGTTAATAATATATTGCGAAGTAAAAGCAACATCATAAAGGTCGTACTCTCCGTTTTGCCTTTGTTTTATAATTCTTTTTCCATTCTTTTTATAATAATAATCATAGCTACCATTCGAAATTTCTCTATTGAAAGAAATCTTACTATTGAACTTTTTAAAATCATGATACAAATCCAAAGAAATTCCTTTAGTATTAAAAGAACCTTGCGATAATTGAAAATTTAAACTCGATCTTTTTTCTTCAGAAAGATTCATTTTATTCTTTAAAATAATATTTACAACTCCGCCAATGGCATCGCTGCCATAAATTGAACTCACGCCATTATTTATGATTTCAATTTTTTCTATTAAATGTTTAGGAATTATTGACAAATCCAAATGCGAGTTCTGAAAAGAATTTATTTTAATTCCATCTACCAAAATTAAAGTATGTTCCGCTCCAAGTCCGTTTACCGAAACAGTAGTTAATGCAGGTGTTAATCCGTAACTTTTAAGAAATATATTAGAACTCGTTTTAAGTAAATCGGGCAATCTCTTCCCATTACTTGCTTCAATTTTCTTACTATCTATAATATCAATTTTTGTTGAAACATCAGATAATTTTGAATCAACTTTATTTGATGCCACAATAACTTCTTGCAATGTATGATTTATCTTAACTGAATCCTGAGCAATAATAAAAGGAGATAGCAAACAAAGAGAAAAAACGAAATAAAATAATTTAACCTTCAATTATTTACTTTCTCACTTCCTTAACAGTAAATATTGTTTCTTTACTTATTTTTACCGCTTCATCCAGTCTGTGTAGAAAATGATTTTTATTTACTTTAACTAGAAATTT
The DNA here is from genome assembly GCA_002746605.1 of Ignavibacteriota bacterium. Classification (GTDB taxonomy): domain Bacteria; phylum Bacteroidota; class Ignavibacteria; order Ignavibacteriales; family Melioribacteraceae. The sequence goes on along the minus strand of PDPT01000044.1, from coordinate 43,161 downwards.
GTTTACGTGCTTTTTTATGGAATTATATTTTGCTGAGTTTTTTCTGAATGTAAGTTCTTGTTGAATAGATTCAGTTAAATTCTCTTTATTCATGTATTCCTCGCATGAAAAGATTATGTTAATTGCTCAAAGGGAAAGTAGGTGTGATTTATATTCAGCCTTTATTCCCGAAAGCTTTATCTTAGAGTAATAAATTAGGCAGGTTCCTGGCTTATCTTGGTTTTAATTCTTTCTATACTATTTTAGCATAAGAATTGCTAATAATTAGTAAAACTTCCTTTAGACTCACAGTTGCGGGTACAGCTTCGGATTTTTAAAATTTTAATCACCGAATTCCCTTTTTAATAATTACATTAACCTTATTATTATCGATTAGAAATTTAAATAATTATGTGAAAAATGTAAAACTATTTTTTCCGGAATTCATGCTTAATAAAACATTGCAAAGAATAATGTAATTAAAAAAATACATTTAGCTGCATAATAATTAACAGTAAGGTTTTAGATTTGATTTAAAAAAAATAGAAACATCAGAGAAATTCAAAATTAAGATTGTAAAATATTTTGAAATTTATCAGATGTTCTTAAAATTTTAAATTATAGTAATTTACCTGTAGGGGTCATATTATCAACAGGTGCCTTGCCTGTTTTTTCCTTAATAATTTTTCTCTCACACTTTTGTGATTTGTTTTCATTTTCACAATACAATTTAATCCATCCCTCACTTATAACTTCATTGTTTCCTTTGAAATTGTTGAAAAAACCACAACCTTTTAGGTTTTTACATTTTTGTTGCATATCAATTCTCTTTAGTTTTTATAAATAATTTTTTTTCTAGTACAATTATCGGTTACAAAAAATAAAATTTTATATTTTTAAAATTATTTAAAAAGTTTCGACTTTTTAATTCTTTTATTCTCCCTATAGTAAGTACAAAAGGAAGATTTTTTGATAATTTATTTTATTTAATTTTATATACCTTAAACCAAACTACAATTCTTTTAATTTTAACAGTCATAGTTTTTTATTTTTGATTATCTTTAAAGTTCTTTTAAAAATGAATTTCATCATAACAACAACAAAAAATTTCTTGAGAATCAATTGAAAATTCTTATAAACGCACTATCAGGCATCGGAGATGCTCTAATGTTTACTCCAGCATTATCAATATTAAAAAAAGAATTACCGAATGCACAAATTGATGCACTGGTAATGTTCAAAGGAGTAAAGGAATTATATACTAATTTAGTAGAGATTGATAATGTTCATTATCACGATATGATAAATGCATCTAAATTTTCAACAGTAAAATTCATTCTAAATATTAGAAATAATTATGATTGTACCATAAATATTTACCCTTCAAACAGAAAAGAATATAACTTAGTTAATTTTACTTTAAATGCTAAAAAACGGATTGGAATTGATTATCTACATCAAAATTTAAGAAACTTAGGATTTTTGAATAATGCACGTGTAAATGAAACACCGGAAAATCATTGTGTTGAAGAAAATGTAAGATTAATAGAAAAAATTATCAACAAAAAAATAACAGATATACCGAATCTCAATTTCCCTTTGCATGAGAGTGATAAAAATTTTGCTGAAAGTTTTTTATTGAAAAAAAATATTTCCGAAGATGATTTTGTGATTGGAGTTCATGCAGGTTGTTCACTTCTTAAAAATCATATAAAGAGAAGATGGGCACCGGAAAACTTTGTAAAATTATCAAAATTATTAATAGAAAAACATAAAGCAAAAATTCTTCTTTTTGGTGGACCTGATGAAAATGAATTGAAAAATTTTATAAAAGATAAAGTTGCTTCTGGTAATTTATTATTAGTTTCAACTAAAAATTTATCTCAAACTGCAGCAATAATCAAAAGAACGAATTTATTTATTACCAATGATTCCGGTTTAATGCACATAGCCGCAGCAATGAAAAGAAGAATTGTTCCTTTAATCGGTCCGACAAATACAAACTATATCCATCCTTGGAAAACCGATTTTAGAATTGCATCATTAAATCTGGATTGTTCCCCTTGTTTTTACTACTCTCCTAAGCCACTCTCTTGTGATAGAACAGACACAAAATTTAAATGCATGACCGAACTAAGCGTTGAGTATGTATATAAAACTATAAAAGAATTTATCTTTACTGAAAAATAAGAATTAATGAAGATACTCTAAAAGTTTCTTTTGGAATTTTAATTAGTTAAAAACTTACAATTCCATATTCTATAACAGCTTGATTGCGAGCAATTATGATTATTGTTAATAATCAAAGAAAAAAATTATCTTCTTAAATTTTATCTTAACTTATTTCTTCGTTTTCAAAATCAGAATTTAATTAAAATTTAACTCTACTAATTGATACTTGTTTGAATTTAATTTAATAACCTTAGATTTTCTTTCGAAATTATAACTTGCCAAAATTAAATAAGTTTTATTTGGTTCTAAGTTAAATGTTAAGAAATCATTGTAATCATATTCTTCATTTTTAGAATTGCCAATAAATAAAGGCTGAGATCGAGAAGAATCAGTAAAAATTTTAATTTTAGCATTTACTCTATTTTTATTTTTAAAGACTCTAACTCCCAACTGAACTTTTCCGTTATCGCGAATTTCTTTATTATATCTATCGGTTATAATATCAGCATAAATATAGGTTGCTGTTGAATCAAACAAAGGAGGAAAAATCATATTAGTTTTTTTATATGAAACTGCATAAATAGAATGTTTCCATTCAGAATCATCGGCAAGAGCTGCTCTTTCTGTAAACCAAGTTTTATCTAACTCACTAACTTCAGCAGCTCCTAGATAATGCCAACCGTTATCCCAAATTTCTACCCAAGAGTGATTTCCGGTTTTATCTTTCCACAAAGGAATACCGACAAATCTTGCAGGGATTCCCACAGCCCGACAAACATCAACAAATAAAATTGATAAACCAGTACAAGAGGCAAGACCGGCTTCAATTGTTTCGTAAGGACTTTGATCGGCTTTAGGACGTTTAGTAGAATACTTTACACTTAAAATATCCCAAATTATTTCATTTAATTTCAAAGTAGCTTCAGAAGGAGTTGATGCATCTTTAACATATTCAAAAAATTTATCATAAAAATCCTTACGCCAATTATCTCTTCTTTCGTGAATATTTGAATATGGTAAAATGTAATTCAAAAATATTTTCGTAGGAATTTCTTTTCCCCATTTAACTTCATTCAATATTTTATAAGAATAATCTAAGTTTTCTAAAATAAATTTTGCTGATAGAGATTCTAAATCTCTTTTTGGCATATTTTCCAATAAGAATCGAAGTCCTTCTTCTTGCTGCTCAGGACAATTATTTATTGCATTTTCAATTTCGATTTTGTTACTTCCAGATTCCACTAAAAATTTTTCATACGGGATTGAACAATTCATAAAAATAAATAGAGAAAAAAGGAATGTTAGAAAAATTTTACTTTTTTTAGTATTAAATCTAATTTTATATTTCATTTGCTTAGTTGAATTAAACTGTGGCCAATTCTTATAAACAAATTGACCACATAACTTGATATTAATTTTTAATTTAATTTTATTTACAAATTATTTTAAGAGTATCATCTTTTTAGTTTGAACAAAGTCAGCAGCTTCAAGTCTATAGTAATAAATACCCGAAGAGAGATTTGAGCCATCAAAATTAACAGAATATTTACCCGGTTTTTGAATTCTATTTACAAGTGTTTTTATTTCTCTTCCAAGTAAATCATACACTTTTAATACTACTGGATTAGATTGCTTTTTTACATTAGTAGTTGGAATTGTGTAATTTATTGTAGTATTTGGATTAAAAGGATTTGGATAATTCTGATCTAAAGTAAAATTATTCACAATGGATGAATTATCATTTACACCAACATATTGCCCTTGTATTGTTAAATCATCAATTAGCCATCCCCAACCTACAGTATATTCATCTGAATACAATCTAAATCTAATTAAGATTGTATCACCAGCACCAAAGTGATCTAAAAGATTAATACTATGTGAAACAAGCATATCTTTGGTTACATTACCCTTAGTGTTATAAGCAGTTAACCATTCACTATTAAGACGAGCATCATATCCATTTAACAAAGGAATCCAAGCGGTGTCTTTATATCCTTCAACTATTACATAATCCCAAAATTCCTTATCTCCATAAGTTGTTCCGCTTTCACCAGGTTCAACAATTGCTATATCTTTATATGTTAAATTAGCATCCTTATCAGAAATAATAATAGGAGTCTTTAAAACAGTAAGATATTCTTTCCTCGTTTCATAATTATGAGGTGTGTTCAAAGCAGTAGATGAAAATCCATAAGGCCTTTTAATATTCATACCATTTAGTACGAATGCTGTATCACTATTTGTACTAAAATTCGAAGCAAATCCTTTTCGTGGAGAAAGTATTTTAAAGAAATCGACATTAACCTCAGAAGAACGATAAATTTTATTATCTTTAAATGATCGTAAATAAAACGAGTTTTTTCCGAACTTAGGAGGTTTAACTACAAGCCTTCTGTCTGTAATCCTATTTGTAATTATGGTTTTTATTTTTTCTGTTCCATTAGCAATAACTTGTGTGGAATCATACAAATCTCTGAAGGAAACATTTAATGTAACTCCCGTTAATCCTACTATAGCATCTCCATTAATTCTTGGAGCTAACACAACATCATTTGGTTCAAATCCATTAAGTTCAGTTAGAACTGCACTCCAAATTCCCCTACCGTGTGTAGCCAATATTACTTCATCATTAACTATTTTTATGTCCCAAACAGATACAGCAGGTAAATTGCTTTCTAATAAATGCCACGATAAACCATTATCGTTAGATTCAACTATTCCTATTTCGGTACCAGCCCAAATTATATTTGTATCAAACGGCATAACTGCCACACAATAAGTTGCAACATTGGGAAATCCGTTACTACTTGAATTTCCGGAATCAAAGCCTGTAATATCTTCCCAAGTTTTCCCAAAATCCTTTGTCCTTAATATTTTGGGAGCTTTAGATACAGAGAATGTTAAGAAAGCCGTTGCTTCGTTAAAAGGATGCGTATCTATACCGGAAATAGGTCCCAATAATGCTGAATATCCATTTGTCGGGGCAAAGGTAAATCCTCCATCTTTAGAGACATAAGGTTTAACGGAATTATCTAAATATGCCCCGGCCCAAACCGTTTGAGGATTTGCAATTGATATTGCTACTTGAGCCATAGAGAAGAAACGATTATCACCATCTAAATTAGCGATAGGTATCAGTCGCCAATTTTCTCCAAAATCATCTGTTCTCCAAACTCCACTTCTTGTTATTGTAAATAACAAATCAGGATCACAATTAGTCTTAGCTATTTTAGAAACAAAAGGAGATACATCGCTATTACCCCATCCTGAAAAACCTTTATTAGAAGCATAAAAAGTTCGGCCTCCATCTACGCTTTTATAGAACCGATTAAATTGAGAACAACCTATTAATTTATTTGGATCTTTATAATGCCATGATGTCTCATATCCATCACCTCCTATTCTGTAATTATAAGGCGTATTTTTATCGGCATTAACACCGCTTTTAGATTGCCAAGTTCCATTATCCTGTGTACCACCAAAATATTCACTACTATTAGGTTTTTTATCTACTCCGTAAAATTGAGCTGTATTAAAACCATTACGGTCAGTTTCATTAAAAGTTTTTCCTGAATCATTTGAGACGCAAATTCCTCCATCATTAGCATTAAGTATTTTAAATGTTTTATTTGTCTTATCCATCGGAACCATTACTAATTCATGGTGATCTACATGAATATTGGCTCCTCGTCTATATTGCCTATAACCGTCAGAAATAGGATAAGATTTTTTTAAAGCTACGGATTTAAAACCTGTTAATATTCTTATATTTGACGTTGGATGATTTGCAGGGTCCCATGCTACTCCGGATAAGTTTTTTGGGGTAACAACAAAAATATTCTTATATTCCAGTCCGCTGTCTTTAGCTAAGTTAGAATTCGGAGTATTTGCATTATAATCAAGATTAGAAATAAAAATTTCATCTCCGTCAGCAGCATTTAAATCATATTTATTATTTTTTTCTATGTCATAATAGCATACGGCTAATTGTTTATTATTTGTAATATCCCAAACTTGGAATGGAACATCAATAAAATTTTTATATTCAAAATATTCTTCGATTTTTTCAAACATATGTGCTTTTTGAGATAAACCGTTACCAAACCTTATCTCAACATCAACATAATCCGGGTCTTCAACTAAATCTTTCTTCCAATATTCTTCTCCGGTTCCTAAACCACCATTTAAGAATGATAATTTTTCATCTACGAAATCAAGAAAAGTTTTAGTTCCGTTTTCTTCAACTTTAATAATACCTTTAACGGAATCAAATTGGATATTGGCTCTCCAAATATCAATTCCTCCATAAAAAACTACATTTTCATTATAGGGATGAACCGCAATGGCATTATCGTACCATCCTTGGCCACCTAACCAATTTATATTAAAAAATTGTGCTTGCGAATGATCATCAACTTTCCTCCAAGTATTACCGGCATTTTGCGATATAAAAAGTGAAGAAGTTGAAGTTTCAGCAGAAATGTATAGTCGATTTGTATCAGTGGGAGCAATATCTATTTCTAATCTTCTCACGTCATCGGATATACCGATACTGGAATACTCCCAGCTATCGCCCATGTTTAGGGACTTGATAACTCCTAAGCCATATAAAGTTGCATATAAAGTTGAAAAGTTTAAAGGATTACAAATTAAATCTTGAACATACCCAGAATAAACATTTGTCCAAGTAAGACCCCCATCGATACTTTTAAACACTCCTTTGGTAGTTGCTGCAATTACTCTATTTTCTGAATTAGGATCTACAACAATTCTGTTTACATACTTAAAATTCTCATTAGCAGTAGATGATAATTGTGACCATGTTTCTCCATGATCTGTAGATTTAAAAATACCTGCACCACCTATTGCATCTATATTTCCAAAGCCTTCACCTGTTCCTACATAAATTACATCTAAGTTTGCTTCTGAAGCTCCAAAATAAGACACGGCAAGATTAGGCATATTGTTAGTTTTTATTTCCCAAGAAGTTCCTCCATCTGTTGTTTTCCAGACACCTCCGCCTACAGAAGCAACAAACCATGTATTTCTTTGAGGATCAGCAGGATCAACATAAATCCCTCTTGCTCTGCCTCCAACATTAGAAGGTCCTCTTTCAATAAAATTTATATTTTGAATGCTATTGGAAAAGTTTTTTTTACTAAGTGCTCTACGCTTTATTTTTTTTAATTCTTCAAGTCTGTAGTTAAACTTATATTCAGGTTCTGATTTCCCTGTTCGTGTTCTAATCATTTTATGAAGTTTATAGAACTCATAAGGTTCTTCAAATTTAGCTTCGTTTTTTATCATCTTTTTCTTTTCAGACCATTGAGATTTTGCTTCATTATTGCTCAACAAAGATTTTTTATTTAATAGCATAGAATTATCTATAAAGTAATTTGTAATTCCGTTACTTTGAAGTATATTGAAAACAATGAAAATTGTTAAAAGATAAAATATAAATTTAATTTTCATATTTATTCCTTCTAATTAGTAATTAATTTAGATTTTTTTATAACATCATAATAATATAATATGTTATCATTATCATAATTTTTTTTTACCATACCCGGTATCCTGCTTACTTTTATTTTATTGTTATTAAGCCATAACAAACTTCCATTTATAATTTCATCTTCAAAAATAATTTCTTTTGTGGTAGTACTATAAATAAAAAATTTAATTTTATTTATAAACTCATTTGGGGATAGATTACTTTCCTTTTTACAGATATAGTAATCCTTAGTATTATTGGGTATCAGTTTATAATTTCTACCAAATTTTTCTTTTGCTTTTTTATTGATAGTCATTTCCAAGTTTTTCTCTTCTTCTTGTTTAGCTATTTTTTCCTTTTTTGTATAGCAATCGGAACAACTAATTCCAAACAAGATAATGATTAAATACAAATATTTTATTTTCAATTTAGCTCCACATATTTATATTAAAAAAATTTAGTTTCTGATATATTAAAGTAAATTTTTGTTTATTATACGTCAACAAATATACTATTTATTACTTCAATTATTTTACTCTTTTCAAAAGAGTTTTAATCTTAATACTGTCAAAAATAAAAAATTCCTTTAAATAATTTTGCTTTCCATGGTTCAGACTAGAAAATCTGAGATTTTATAACTACTAAAATTTAAAGTTTTATTTTGATATTCCTCAATATTAAAATTAAATTGTGTATCATTAATTTCAATATTATGAGTAAACTATGAAAAAAATATTAACTCTTCTTTTTACCCTAATTCTTACAACAACAATTTTTCCTTGCACAACTTTAGTTATCTCCGGTAAATTTACTACTGACGGACGACCAATAATATGGAAGTTACGAGACACGGAAAATTACAAAAATAGTATGATGTTTTTTGAAGATGGAAAATATAAATATATCGGCCTAATAAACTCAGAAGATACCGAAGGGAAAAATGTTTGGGCAGGTGCTAACAGCGAAGGCTTCTCTATAATGAATAGTGCTTCCTATAATGTCAACCTAAACGACACCACCTCAAAGAAAGACCTTGAAGGTATAATTATGAAAATGGCTCTACAACAATGTGCTACTCTCGAAGACTTTGAGAAATTATTGGACAATCTTGAAAAACCAATGGGTTTGGCTTCTCACTTTGGAGTTATTGACGGCAATGGCGGAGCAGCTTTTTACGAAGTTAATAATTATACTTACACTAAGTTCGATGCCAACGATTCTAAAACTGCTCCAAACGGTTATATTTTACGAACCAATTTTTCAATGACCGGCAAAGAAAATATTGGCTACGGATTTATAAGATTTGAAACCGCTGAAAACTTACTAACAGCTAATACAAGCAAATTAAATTATCAAGAAATAATACAAAAATATTCACGTTGCCTAAAACATTCTCTTTTAAATAAAGACTTCAGAACTGAGTATGAAAAAATTCCTTACGGAGAAAACTTTATTAACTCAGGTGATCTAATTACGCGTCATGGTTCCGCCTCTGCTATAATTATTCAAGGAACAAAAGAAAACGAACCAAAAGATTTAAATATGATCTGGACTTTGGTAGGATTCCCGAGCACAAGTGTAGCAATTCCGGTTTGGGTAAAAGGTGGGAAAAACCTTCCAACACTACTTGTTAAAGATTCAACAAATAATGCACCGTTAAATAATTATGCTTTAGCACTAAAAAATAAATGCTATCCAATTTCAAGATCTTCAGGTTTTAAATACTTGAATATTTCTGAATTAGTAAACTCGGAAGGAACAGGAATTATTCAGAAGATTGAAAAGTTAGAGACTACAATTTTTGAAGAGACAGAAAAAAAACTATCCGATTGGAGAAACAAAAAAGTAACTGAAACTGAAATAAATAAATTTTACAGATGGATAGATAATTATGTTGTAGAAAATTATCGAAAAGAATTTGAACTAGAGTAAGGATTTACTAATGAAAAAAATATTATTATCTATCTTTTTGCTAACATCGATTATTTACAGTCAAGACAAAAAAATAAAAGTAGGTGTGTTCAACAAGAATGGCGATAATCCCTATTGTATAATTGATGCAATTGAAGCGTTAAAGATTGATAAAGACATTGACCCGAGAATTATTTCTGCCGCCGATATTATGTCAGGTAAAACAGATGATCTCGACGTTTTCCTCTTTCCCGGTGGCAGCGGAAGAAGCGAAACCGGAAGCCTTGGAGAACTTGGGCAACAAAAAATTATTGATTATGTTAAAAAAGAAGGTAAAGGTATTGTAGGAATTTGTGCAGGAGCTTATGTGCTTACCGAAACTCCAAATTATCCTTCACTCGCTTTAAGTGGAGGCGAGGCGATAGACATCGAACACGATAATAGAGGAAACGGAGTTGTAAAATTTTCTCTTACGGAAGAAGGTAAAAAAATATTTTATGAATTAGCAGAAATGGACACTTGTTATTCTCATTATTACGAAGGTCCCGTTTTAATTCGGTCAAAAGATTCAAACTATAAATATAACGAACTTGCAACAATGTTAAGCGATGTTCATATTGCTGAAGGTAGTCCAGCAAATATGACAAATAATAGACCGTTCATCATAATAACAAAAGTGGGAAAAGGTAAAACTGCATCTGTAGTCGGACATCCTGAAAATACTCATGGCATGCGATGGATGATCCCTAGACTTGTACGTGTTGTTATAAATAAAAAATTATTAAGCTACGGAAGTAATGTTGTCCGACCGGAGATTTATTCTAAAGAAATTCTTTTTGATAAGAAACTCAAGAAAAAACAAATGGAAGCATACTACAATCTTGTAGGGACAAAAGAAGAGAAAATTAAAGCTATGAAAGACATTGTTGAAATTCGTGCTTGGTCAGCAAAAAAATGGATACCTCCAATGGTTAGAGATAAAGATTTTGATGTTCGTCTGCTTGCGGCTAAATTAACGGTAGAACTTGAACGAACAGACGCAATTCCAGATTTGGAAGCAGCAATAATAAATGAACAAGATGCAACAAATAAAAAACTACTGCAAGAACAACTTGATTTATTAAAAGGAATACTTGGCAAATAGTTTTTAATATTTAGCATCTAATTTTTAATTCTGAATTTCCATATAAAGATAGAATTGTTCCTTTAAGGTATCTGTACCTTTTAATTTTTACGTGTTTCAATGGTGGTTATACTTTTTTTCCGAAAAATTTAAGAATTAGAAACAAACTTAAAAATATCAGAAGAATTGCGAGGTAAGGACTGAATCCATAAGCCGTAAGAATATCACCAAATATTAAGGAAACACTCCCGACTAAAAGAGAATAAGGAAGTTGAGTTTTTACGTGCATAATATGATTACACTTAGAAGCTATAGAACTGAGAATTGTTGTATCAGCAATAGGCGAGCAATGATCACCCCAAACAGAACCGGCAAGTACGGAACTAACAACTCCAATTAAAATTAAATTTGTATCTGCTTCCGCAAGTCCTTCCATGCGAGAAATTGTTGAGGCAAGTGGAATTACAATCGGCATTACAATTGCCATTGTTCCCCAGCTTGTTCCCGTTGCAAAACTTATTATTCCACAAACAATAAAAATAATTGCAGGCAACAATCTCGGACTTATGCTATCGCTAAGTAAAGAAATAATATAATCAGCCGTTTTTAATTCATTTGTTATTGAACTAATTCCCCAAGCCATTACAAGTATTACTGCTGCAATCATCATTGATTGTATTCCTTTGTTCCAAGCTTTTAAGGAATCCTCTAATTTTTGAATTTTTTGACTAACGGTAAGAATAATTGCAACAATTCCGGCTACCAAACTTGCCCAAAGTAAAGAACGATATGAATCGGATGCTTTAATTATATCGTCAATTCCGTAAGTTGTTATGTTATTATTTTCTAAAGACTTGATGCCGGTAAAAATAAGTCCGCTAATAGTTCCAAAAAGAATTATTAAAATAGGGATTGCACCATTATACCATTTTGCTTTTCCCGAAGAAAATTTTTGAGTATCAAAATCTATTTTTTTATTTTCTTCGTTTGCATAACCATTTCCTTTGCGGGCATTTTTCTCAACTTTATACATCGGACCAAAATCTCGTTGCAATAGTGAAGTTAAGAATACAAAATACATTGAAGCAATCGGATAAAAACGATATGGCAGAGTTCTAATAAAAACTTCATAAGGATTTAAGTCGGAACCGATTGAAGCGAGACTATCACCAATTAAACCTAGCTCATAACCAATCCACGTACTTATAATTACTAGACTTGCAACCGGAGCAGCTGTTGAATCGACAATGTAAGCCAATTTCTCACGAGATATTTTTAACTTATCGGTAATTGGTCTCATCATATTTCCTATGATAAGCGAGTTGGCATAATCATCAAAGAATATTACAAGTCCCAAGAACCAGCTAGAAAGCATTCCTGAACGAGAAGTTTTTGCATATTTTGTTATTTTATCAGCCAAACCAATTGTTCCACCATTTTTAGAAATAACTCCTACAACTCCACCGATTAAAAGTGTAAAAAGAATAATAAAAACATGATCTGGATCTTTTAAAGCATTAAAAATATTTGTATCAATTAAACGTAATAAAGCAATTAAAGGATTGAATTCATAGATAAACAACAATCCAATATAAATTCCAAAAAAAAGTGCAACAAAAACTTGTCTGAATATTAATGCAAGCAAAATGGCAAGTAACGGTGGCACTATACTCAGCCAACCCGGAAGCACTATTTTTTCTACACCGCCAATACTTTTTTCATATAACATAAAAGTATATTTACCACTTGAATTAAGTTCAACTACAATTTCAGCTTTATTATCTTGAACTTTAGCATAGAAAGTTTGCTTAAAGTCTATACTTTTTACAATTAAATTAACAGTATCTATACTACTAGGAATATCTTTAACAAAAATTTTATTCTTTACTTTGGAAAGTAAAATTGTAGGATATACCACTTTCTGCGAGAATATATTCCCGAAAGAAAAAAATAAAACAATTATTATAGATATTGGTAAAATTCTATTCTTGATGTTATAATCCATATTTGAGTATTTATTACATCTAAAATAAAAATTTTTTCTTTAAGTTATATTTTTTTTTGGATTGTGTTTCTTGGAGCAACTATTTTTTATATCGAACAATTTAATTAAGAAACGAATCAACTTTAGAAATAGTTAAGCAAAATAGATTAACTGCTATTGAAGAAATTATTTTTCCAACTTATAATCGGAAAATTAAATTTAATGGTCTTTCTTTACACTTTACGAATTTTTATTTTTAAAACAAAAATGCCGAGGAGCTAACTGCACAAATTAAATACTTACCGCTGCTTCCTTCCGGACCTGACGGAATTGGGTACTAAAATGTCAGCTAGTACTCGGCAAAAATTTTGGAGTGTAAATATAGATAATTGTAAGGCTAATTTAAATACTTTTCTTTAAACTTCTTAAATTCATGTTGCCAATTAAGTTCTTTTGCGGCACTGCTTGCATGTGCTTTATATTCAATTATTTTTTTTTCGGAACTTAACATACTTGCAATTTTTGTAACAATTTCATTATCGTTTTCTAAACTTATGCACTCACCGACTTTATATTGTTCAACAATCTTTTTCATCTGAGGCAAATCACTCACCAAAACGGGAATTTCTGCCATTATATATTCAAACAATTTGTTAGGTAGTGCATAATAATAACTAATACTTATGTTCTCAATTAAAGCAAGTCCCAAGTCTGCTCCTTTGGTCAATGGTAATAGTTCTGTATGGTTTACTGCCCCATAAAAATAGACTCTATTACCTACACCTTTTTCTTCCACAAGTTGAATAAACTTATCTTTAAATTCTCCCTCTCCAATTATCACAAAATACGTGTTAGGAATTTTATCAATTACCTCTATAACTTTAGTTATTCCTCTGCCCTCAAGAATTACTCCTTGATACAAGATTATTTTTTGTTCACTTGGGATATTTAATTTTTTATGTAAATCAATACTTTCAATATTTTTTTGATATTTAGGAAGATTTCTTAAAACAAAAAGATTATCGATTGAATAAGTCTCTCTTAAATATTCTGCATCCATTTCACCGGTAACCAAAACCAAATCAACTTTGCATATAAATTTCTTTTCAATTTGGGAAATAATTTTTTGCACTATACTCTTATTTCTCAATCCCGCAAGATGAGCATAAATTTCACGACTATTATAGAATACTTTTGCATTATTCTTTTTTGCAAAAAAATAAACAAACGGTAAAGTATAAATGTCTTCAGCGAAATATAAATCTGCTTTAATTTTTAACAATTGTTGAACTAGCTTAAATATAAAGTTAAAATAAAAACTTAAACTACTTTTGGTCTTATCTAATTTATAAACTGAAGTTTTACCAATTATTGATTTAAAATTTTCAGTTTTCCAATCAAAAGAAATTGTAGAAACGTTATAATTTAATTGTGATAGCGAATCAATAAGATTAACAACTCTTGTATCGTGATAAGTATTTCCTAGGAAAGTAATAATAACTTTTTTTTTAAACTCAGACAAACCTATTCCTAAAGCTCAATTTTTAATGTATTTCTCATAATGGATTTTGCATCGAACTTTTCTTTGAAATCAATTAAACTTTCGCTTGGTGTCATGGGGTTATCAGCAGATGTATCTTGTGAAACTCCGATATCAACATAAGTGTATCCCCTTTCAGTTGCATCTTTAACAACTTCAAACATTACTCTTTGAATCGGTTTTAAATGTGCATATTCGTAAAGCAGCATATTATAAAAACAAATTGCTACATTTTTGTTGGCATAAAACATTAATGAACCAGCAATAGGTTTTCCTTTATAATAAACCATAAAAAGTTTAAGTCTATCAGGCATTAATTTTTTAAGTTTTAATAAATCTTCGTAACTGTGTGTTGGTTTTACATTGTGTCTTGCTTTATTTTCCAAAAGGATAGGATAGAATTCATCATACTTTTCATTTATTTCTACCGTTACACCTTCTTTTATAGATTTTCTTACATTTCTTCTAATTGTTTGGCTAAAACGAGAAAGTATATCTTTGTTTGTGTCTAATTTAATTGCACTCGATATATAATGAAGATCAAATTTAAATCCTTGCCAAAGCATAGCAAAATCTAAATTGTGATTAGGAAATGTTTCATAAATCATTGGTGCAGCAGTTAGTATTAGTTCTTTCCAACCTTTTGCAATAGCATATTGTTTTAATGTTGAAACAATTAGCATGGTTTTCTTAAAAGTGATATCGGGTAATACAATTGAACCGTAACTTGCTCCTATAGGGGACTCAAAGATTCTACTGTCAAGAATACTGCCGGGTAATAACGCCTCTATTTTATTTTTTTCTAAGAATATTAAATGATTAAATTTAAATTTTCCGGGAGTGTGATAATCGAAGAATTTCTGCATGTGGAACATTGTTCCGTTGCTGGAATTTAGAACAAAATCATCCCATTTACTTTTCCATTCTTCTGTATATTCAATTATTTCCATACTGATAAATTTAATTTTTAAGATTATGTAAGATAAGCAATATGAACTTTATAATCATACAGATTTTTTCAGCAAAAATTCTTTAGAAAGTGTAGCCAATTGAAATTGTGTTTGCATTTCCTATACTGTAGCTGAACGGAGTAAAAGCATAGTCAATATTAATGCCATTCCAATAAAAGCCTGCTCCTACAGAAAGCCCTCTCGATTCATAACCTGTTAAGTAACCAAGTCTTAATGCAAATTGTTTATCATATTTTATTTCAGTTCCAAAATGGAAATTTAAGTTATCACTTTCAAAATATTTTTGGATTCCAAACACAGGTAAAAATAATAATCTAACATTATCGAAATGATAAAGATAAGTTGCATTAAAAATTAAATCTGAAGGAAGTTTTGTGCTTTTGTTTCTCAACTTATTCATTGAACCTAGATTACGAACAGATAATCCGAGATTTAAGTTTTCAAGTAAATCGGAATAAACGAAACCCAAATCATAACCGGTTCCGGAAGCATCATCGGAAAGCATGCTTTCGTATAGATACTTAATAGAGAATCCGAAAGTTAAATTTTCTATAATCTTAAAACCAGTAGAAAAACTTCCGTAAAAATAATTTATATTAAAAAGAGCTTCAGGATTTTCACTTGGCATAGTTCTAATTTCAAAATCATTTATTTTAGTTGTATTAACTCCAAATGCAAGTGGCAAGCCCCACAAACTGAAACTTGCATTTAATATATCGCTACTCATATCTTGTATCCACATTTGATGCGTAAACAAAATACTTGATGTTTTTTGAAAATTTACAGTTGCAGGATTATAAGTTATTGAACTTATATCATCATTTAATAGTCCGATATTTGATAACGACAAATTTTTTGCACTATTACCAATATTTAGAAATGACAATCCGGTCTTACCGGCAGATTGAGCAATTAAGCTTGAACATAAAAATATTAAAATTACAATTATTTTATTTTTCATTATATAAATTTTAAATTATTAAACAATTAGAATAAAACCTCTATCCCGATAATATGTTGATCGAATGATGAATAAGGTTCAACCACAAAAGCATAATCGATACCAATATTTAATTTGTTAAATGCTTTGAAGTAAGAAAATCCAAATGCAGGTCTTATAGGAATATCTGTGTTACTTAAACTTATTCTATCGATACCACTACGCAAATAAAACGATTGATAAATATTGTATTCGGCACCAACTCTAATAAAATTAGTTTCGGCATTACTATGCTCAAACTCCATATTTACCAATAGATCAGGATTATTGAATTTATATGATGCTGCAATTTTATATAATGTAGGGAAAGAATAAGTTGTGGAATTTCCTTCTATTCCATACATAGTAGTTGTATCCCATTTATATTTAGAATTAATATCGGTAATAACTCCGGCAAATGTAAGATTGTTATTAAACCTATAAACAGCACCAAGATCAATTCCAAAACCGGAAGAGGAAATATCTTCATAAAGACTATAGTAAAAGAATTTTAACCCAACTCCTATCGATAAGTTATCCGAAAAAGTTTTAGAAAAATTTAAAAAGAATTGATTTTCAGAAGTAGAAAGATCTTTGTACTTAATTCCCTGCCTGTCTCTTCTTTCAATTCCGCTTATACCTGCGTTAATAATTCCAAGACTTATTCCAGAAATAGACTTAAGTTTGGAATCGTTTTTATCGTCCTTACCAAAATTAAATTGCCTAGTAAAGTTTAAGAAGTTTAATGACCGATCTAAAGATAAAATAGAATATGAAGTATGAAAATAATTTTTTTCTTGGAAAACAGATACTGCAGGATTATAATAAGAAACGAGATTCCCTTGAATTACGGCTCCCATCGAATTTCCCATTCCCATTCCTCTTGCTCCAAAACCCATTCTGCTAAAAGCACCTGCCATACTGTTATACTCTGAATATTGCAGTTGAGCAAAAGATAAGTGATAAAATAAAATCAAAAACATAAATATAAAATTTTGAATTCTAATCTCAGATTTTAGAGTACTTAATATAGAATTTAGACTTTCAACTTTTATCTTTGAAGTTTTAGCTAACATCACATCATCACCATAATTTTTCCGTAAATAGGTTTATTATTACCAAGGTCAATTCTATAGAAATAAACTCCGTTAGGTACAATTTTATTGTTCTCATCTCTTCCGTCCCAATAATCAAAATATTCTTTATTGCCTGCTCTATCAACATTTTGGATAACAGTTCTAACTAAGTTCATTCCAAAATCAAAAATTCTTAAAGTGAATGATTTAGCTGAGCCTTTAAAGTAAGTTTTAATAGTTATATTATCAGAATCGGGACTAAATGGATTAGGAAACGCAATGGAAGATTCATTTTTTTCAGTAGATAATTCCGGACTGCTTATAAACACGCTCCATTCACCTTCCCAAATACTGCCATGTTCAATCAGTTTGGCTGTTCCACCATTTTCAGAACCGAACCAAATCTCTGTATTCCCAACATTGTTTAGTTTAGCATTAACAGCCCTAAATTTGTCACTTAACAACTCAACAGAAGTTTCAGTATCCTTTATCGGCGGAAGAATCAACCATGTTTTACCATTATCAGGTGATCTGAAAACACCACTTTCCGTGGCAGCAAAAATATCTTTTTCAAACCCGTTTTCATCAAAACTAAAGCCTATATCGTGCACAGTTTCACCGGACAAATGAGTTTCCCACGTTTTGCCCCAATCACTTGAAGAACTTAAACCGTAAAACTCTGAAGCTCCTTCAGCCTTCAATGTTGCTGCCCAAATAGTATTAGTATTATGATTGTAGTTGATGTCAATTACAAAATTTCCACTCATTGATTTATTAGTATTTTGATGATTTGTTTTCTTCCAACTTACACCACCGTCTTTAGAAATATTTATTCCGTTTGCAGTTCCAATAATTATTGTAGAATCATTAACAACTTTAAGTGAAAAAAATCTGTGGTTCAGATTACTTTGAAAGTTCAAAGTACCTTTGGAAGGTGAAACATCAAAATTTAATGTATCTGTTGGCTTGATTGAATCTAAATTATCAGGTGGTAATACAACTTTTTCCCAAGTTTTTCCCAAGTCATTAGTTTTTCTTAGTCCGCCATAAAAATTAGCAATCCAAATTGAATTATCTAAGAATCCAATATCTCTGGTAAAATTCCCTTCATTAACAGTTAAAGGTAAAGCTCTTAGAGTATTAATTCCATACACTATTGATGAGTCATCAAAAGCATCAACGGGCTGCTCAATATCAATCCAGGTTTCTCCTTTATCCGGTGAGTAATGAAGCCCGGACCCAACCGGCACATTATCATCACTATCTTTTAGTAAGTGCCAAGTAGCCACCCAAACAGTATCATTCTTAATTGCAAGAGCAGAAATTCCTTCGTTTCCAAATTTATAATTGCTCCAAGTTTTACCACCATCCATTGTTTTACTTACACCTACGGAAGTAGCTATCCAAACATCATCGCCCATAAATTCAATATATTCTACTGAATTACCAACAGGAGTTTTATCAACAGCAATTTTATTTAGCGATTGTGTTTCTCCTAACTTATAACTTACGGGTAATTCTTGTGCATAAATATTTGCAAGGAAAGTTAGACTTAAAATTATTTTAAAGTATTTTTTCATTATTTAACTTTTAGAGTATGAGTTAGTTTATTACTTTGTTCACCTGATTTATCAACAGCTCCAAACTCAAACATCCAATTACCTACTTGCGATGTTTTACCGAATTCATTTTTAAGAGAAAAGATTCCATCACCTTTGGTTTCATCTCCACTACCGGAAATATCACCGTTATCAAACATGGGGAAAAGTTCATTTTTAGTCGTTGAATTGGAATAAACAACTGTTCCATCAGGACGTTTTAATTTAAAGTAAACCTGTTCAATATCCGCTAATCCATTTGGGTCTTCAGCTTTAACCGTAAAAACAAAACTTACTTCTCTTTCAATTTCATCGGGAATATTTAAGTTGCTGATTACTGGCGGTTTATTTTTAGAATCAGTTATGAAATAAAACTTTGTTGAGCCTACTTTACTAACGTTGTTCACTTCTGTAGCAGCATCTTCAACAAAATAATTTATTAAATATGTTCCACTAAGTAGATTGGTATCAGGTTGAAAGCTTCCAATAAAGATTCCCTTATTAGTGTTTTCCAGAAGCATTTGATTATTCTGACTAATAAACTCGGAACCATCTTCGAGCAAAATATCAAATGAAACTTTTTTAGCTAATTCATAATTTCTAAGCGTGATTGAAGTACTCATTTTATTGTTTGCCGGACTAAAATTGAATGTATCCGGGGCTTCAATTTCTATAACAGCATAATTAGCAGAGTTCGTTTCAATTGTTTCAGTTGGAATTTGCTCACAATTCATTAAAGCAATTACCAATATTATCAGTAAAATAAAATTTTTCATCATATTTAAATTTTTATTTTTCGAGAAGCGTTTTACGATTTTCTCTAGGAAGTGTAGATACAAAAACCACCTTTTATAAAAAAAATTAACTGTAATTATTGTAAAAAAATTCTATAGGCTTTTTTTGTTTTATTTAAGAGTAAAAGTTAGATAAGTTATACAAAATATTCAAGTATATTTTTTATGACCTATAAGAAACTCGGGGGAACTAAATTGTTCAATTTTTTATTATTATGCATAGTCAAATATAAAAGGCTCACTCCCCTTTTGGTTATTTATGTAACACTTTTAGAATTTTATTAAAAATGGTGTCGGAGAAAAGGAAATTGCAAGAATAAAGAGACTAAAATAACCAATAAATTTTCTTGTTGTATCAAGTTTTTCGAAATACCTTACGGGCGGATGTTTAACTTTAATAAAAAAATATAATATTAAACTCCAAAAGAGCCAACCGCTCCAGCCTATTTCCAGACCTAATTCCAATACTCCATCCACAATGCCAGAAATTCCAAGCACAAGTATTAAAATTAAGGAAATGCTTGCAACTGTTTCTTGCACTTTAATTCCAAACATACTATAAACAATATGTCCGCCATCTAACTGCCCGACAGGAATCATATTCATTGCAGTAATCAGTAATCCAAACCATCCTGTCATTAAATACGGATAATGATAAACTTCAGTCATAGGTGGCACAAAATCAGAACTGTTTGTAAAAATATTCTGCAGAAACAAAAAGAGTAAATTGTTCCCAAATTGCAACGTTAATGATTCTTTTCCGTAATCGGGACTTAAATAATCAGGGTGAATAGCGAGTAAGTAATTGATGGTTGGTAAATTAGAAAATCCGTAAATTAAAACAATGCACGAAGCTATAAATCCTGCTATTGGTCCGGCAACTCCAATATCAAACATTGCTTTGTTATTTGGAATTTCAGATTTTGTTTTAATTACTGCTCCCATCGTTCCAAAATTAAAAAAACCTGCAACCGGAGGAAGTGGAATAAAATAAGGCAGCGTAGCTTTAACTTTATGAAATTTTGCTGCAAAATAATGACCAAACTCGTGCGTACCAAGAATGAAAAGAGCCGATAAGGAATAAGGCAAACCGATTTTTAGATCATTTAAATTATAAGGACCTGTTATACCGGTTATCCATTCGGTACCTGCAATAACTGTTGTAATAAAAGTAATTATAAATAAACTTAAATGTAATAACGGATGAGTGAGTAAATTTTTCCGCAAAATATTTTATCCTTTTCCTTGCTTAATTTTTTATAAATCTAAATTAAAACCAAATGCAGTATAATTTTCCTTGAGATCAAAATATTCTCCATGAATATTGTATCCTGAAAAATATTTAAGATACAAACTTATTCCTTTGCCTTTGGCATATCCGTATTTTATTCCGGCTTCTATTGAATTATTTGCTGTGTATGAGTAAAGATTTATCAATCTTAAATCGTAAGCAAAATAAGGTGTTAAGCATTCTGAGATTAATCCTTTGGCAAAATATTCGAGACCAAATTGATACTGGTCTCTTCCTATATCTTCCGGATCGATTGAAAAAATATATGTTAATCCGGCATAAATTCTGAGATTATTATATCTGTAAAATGGAATCAATTCAAAAAATTCTCTGCTGTAAACTTTAGGACTTCTATTATCTCGCCATTGATTGGTAGTTTTATCATAATGACCATCAACAAAATGTGCGGAAATATGACTAATCCTTAACCTTACTCCGTAATTTTTATTTGTATAGCCAAAGTTTACTCCGAAAAGATAATCAACTGCATCAACGGGAAAATGAAAATTCGATTGACTTCTCAACAGTGTGTAAGTAAAAAGATCGGCACCAAAAGATAATTTTGAGTAATCATTTATTTTGTAATGAAAAAAATCTAAAGAGTTTCCGATATTTAGAGTTAATTCATTTTTACTTGTTTTAAAGTCAAAACCGAGTTTTGGTTTTAATGTATTTGCAGTAAACGGCTGTACCAATAAATTACCCGGAAACAACTCAACTCCACTTTGTGCAAAGTGATTATTTCCTAAAAATAATATTATTAAAAAAAATAGAAGTTTAATTTTATTCAACATTTTTACCATTTAATTTAGACTCTTATTTTATTTTTCGTTTTTTAATTTTTTGTTTTATTACTTTAAGATAACTATATTTAATTTTAGAAGTTATACTTACCAAACTATAAAAATTTGTCGGCAATGCAAAAGAAGGTTCAAAATAACAATTTACAGTACAACCTTCGCAGAAATCAAAACGTCCTTCCATTTTTAAGAAATGTTGATATTTTTCAGCAGCTTGGATTTCTTTGATAGGTTTATCGATTTTAATTTTTTCATTTTGAAAATGATAGCAAGGTAAAATAATTTCATTAAGCGGAGAAATTACAATAACACGGCTTACAGCTTTGCAAAGCGGATCATTAATATGATTGCCCCCTTCTCTTCTTAATCTTATAAATGCAGGATTAACATAAACATCTGTTTTACCATCAGCATATTCTTCAATAAAATCAAGTGCTTCCATTGATAAACCAGGGTTACCGAAATATGAAAAAACCGGATTAACCAATAAAATCAAGTCTCTTTGGGCTGCGAGTTCGTGCATTCGCGGCAATTTCTTGTAAGTTTCATTTGTTACAGTAAAAAGAATATCGGGAAACTCACCAAAACTTTTTGCAATTTCTACACTTTTCAAAACCGAGTTAAAACAATCAACTTGCCTTATTTTATTGTGTTCATCTGCATCAGGCGAATCAAGGGAAAAATGAAGCAGGTTTACTTTTCCGGCTAAACCTTCAGCATATTTTTTATAAAGAAGTGTGTTAGTTGTAATGCTTGTCTGCATTTTATAGCTTTTAGCAAGTTCAGTCATCTCAACAATATGCCTATTTAACAAAGGCTCGCCACCTGTTAAATCAATAAACTTAACACCAAGTTCAGCAAGTTGTTTTAGATTAGTTTTATAATCTTCAAGTGTTGCATGAGGATAGTCTTTATATCTACCGTGATTCGCAAATTCGCAAAAATTGCAATAGGCATTACATCTATAGGTTACATAATAATTACAAAGAAGTAGCATTAAATTTTCTACCTTTCCAGGAAACATTTCTGTTTATTGCAATTGCAAAAGCTATAACTACAAAGTAAATTGTTGAATATATTTCAAATCCTAAAAAATTAACGAAATTAAATTTTAGTTTAAGTCTTTTATACATAGAGTAAAGCATATAAAAATCCGTTAGAATTTTTAATAAAATTATATAAAAAACATCAACCGAAAAGAAAAAAGGAGATAACAAAATAACAATACCTGCCCAAAAACCACTTGAAATAATAAGCAAATTATCGAAACGGCTGTTTAAGCCTCCAATCCCCCATCGTTTTTTTTGTCGGAATAAAGTTTTAATATCTTTACAAGGTTCGGATGTAACTAAAGAATCTGCATCTGCAGGAAAAAGTATTTTTTTATCTTTTAGTTTATTCATAGCCATTAAAACCTCAAAATCTTCCGTAACGGAAAATGGAATTTTCTTATACCCGCCAATTTTATCATAGGCTGATTTTCTGTATGACATATTATTCCCGATAGCACTAAGCGGTTTACCAAGATTTATTGAACCACTGCCAACAGTAAGTAAAAATATAAAATCCGTATCTTGAACCCCTTCAAAGAGATTTGTATAAGTCTGATTTGTAAAACCACAAACCATAATTACATCATCTTTGTAATAACTTGTAATAGTTTTAACCCAAGTTTCGGAAACGCTGCAGTCAGCATCTGTTGTTAAAATAATCTCTCCTTTTGCAATTTCAATAGCATTAGCAAGTGCCCTTGCTTTTCCTTTTGTTTCTCCAAAATCTTTTGCTGGTTTTATCAATTTGAACTTTGGTTTATCTTTAATAAAATCCGTTATAATTTTATTTGTGCTATCAGTTGAGTTATCATCGACAATAATTATTTCCAATTTATTTTGGGGATAATCCAATTTATTTAAGGACTTTAAACATCTCAAAATATTATGTTCTTCGTTTCTTGCCGCAACAATTACTGTTGCAGATAAAAAATAATCTTCCTTTACTTTTTCAAATTTCTTTTTTGAACCTAATGCTAAAATTATAGCTTGAATAGAGTAAGCTACAATAACTATAAGAGATACTATTTCAAACATTCAGAAGGCATTCCGATTTTAAAATTATTTTTGTTAATACTTTCAATTATTTCTTTAATAGAATCGATTATTATTTCCTTTGATTTATTGCTATCGTGCAAAACAACAATTGAATTATTCATTAAATATTTTTGGACACTAAATTTAACCATATTTATATCATTTTTATAATCATAAGTTAACAAAGACCACATTACATTTTTCAAACTTAACTTGTTTAATATTCTGTTAGTTTTAAGATTAAATCTACCGTGTGGAGGACGAAAATATTCAATTTTATAATTAAACTTATTTAAGGCTATATCTTGAACTTTTTTAATTGATTCGTAAGCATTATTTTCATTTCCAATATTTATTTTCTGATGCTTATAAGTATGATTGCCAATTGTATGTCCTTCGCTTATTATATCTTTCACTAATTCGGGATAACGTTCCAAATTTTCGCCGACACAAAAAAATACTGATTTGATTGCGAACTCACTTAAAATTTTCAGAATTTCCTCTGTCGAATTCGGATTAGGTCCGTCATCAAACGTAATAAGTACTTTTTGATTATTTGTTTCCCAAATAAAATCATTAAAAATATTTTTTACAATTCTCGGTGGATTATACGACCATTTCATAAAACTAATCTTCTTTCTTTGTAAGAAAAAGTACAAGACCTATTATCGAAGGAATTATTAAATTTAGTAGGAATAAAAAAATTGCCGAGTTAAATCCTATAGCTTTGCTGTATCCGAGTTTGCTTAAAACATAAACTGAAGTTCCTTCTCTGATTCCAAGATCGGCAAATGAAAGAAATGACAATATACTTTTGGTAAATAAAATTATTATTCCCGCTATAATAAAATCAAAAATGCTTCCGTTTGTTCCAAAAGCTAAACCCAAAACTGAATATTGTAAAACAACAACTGTAAAGTGAAGTAATGAAAAAAGCATTAATAGCATAAATGTTTTAATATTAATTTCACGAACATAACCAAGCTCGGTTTTTAACTTTTTAATGAATGAAAATCTATCGGCAAGCATATTTATTTTTTTTGATGAGAACTTATAGCCCGAAACTAATAAAAGTGCAAGAATTAGTAAAAATATAAATGTAAGAAAAAACGGAAGCGCAAATAAAAAATTGTAAAACTGAATAACAAATATTCCGCTTACCAAACTTCCGACAAAAAGAACCAAATAAAGTAATGAAAAATGATCGACTAAGGTTGCAATTGTAACTTTCATTAAAGTTATTTCTGTGTAAGGATACTTTCTACCTACATACTCGCCAACCCTAACAGGAGTTAAAACTCCCGCAGTAAATCCAAAAAATAATGATTGCCATATTTTTTTCTTTTTGCGTACACTTAGTAATGTTTTACTAAGCAATTCCCATTTACGAAATTGAATATAAATATTCGGAATCACAAGAAGGAAGGCTAATAACAGATAATTTTTATCGGAATTCTTAATTACCGAAATAATTTCATCTACACTTACTAATTTCACCAAAAGATATAGAAAAAGTGCTGCAAGTATTAACTTTATAATTAGTTTTATTTCTTTGTTTATTTTAATAATCGATGCATTCCTAATAAATAATTGTAAATTTGAAGTCCAAATTAGTTAAAAGAGGCACAAATAAAAAGCAACAAATCAGTTTGAGAATTATTGAACATTGGTTAGTTATAATTGTTATTTTTGCTTCATAATTTAGAGGAAAATATGTCAATTAAATTTGAAAAAATTAAATCGGTTAACAGATTATTTTTAGATTTCATAAATAATTTTGGAAATGTAAAAAAATACTACAATCTCAATTTTAAAGACAAAGAAAGTTATGCAGAAGTATTTAACAAAATAACCAATCAAACACACTTTAAGAAAGATGAGTTGACAGCAATAATTAAAAATCAGTATAGCTCGTTCCCTTTTTCCGAAAAAACTTCTAACAATATTAAAAAGCTAAAAGAAAAAAATACAATCGCAGTTATTACAGGACAACAGCTTGGAATAATGAGCGGACCTTTATACACGATTTACAAAATTCTCACAGCCATAAAACTCAGCGAACAATTATCAGAGGAATTTACTGATTTTAATTTTGTACCAATTTTTTGGATGGCAGGAGATGATCACGATTTTGAAGAAATTTCTTATGTGAACATAATTGATAAAAACAATAAAGTTAAAAAATTTTCTTATGAAGATGGTAAACCAGTTGAGACTAATAGAGGAAGCGTTGGGAATCTAAAGTTTAAAGAATCAATTAAAAATTTCAAGAATGAATTAGAAGAAAACTTACGCGAAACTGAATTTAATGATGAACTCTTTGAGTTAATGAATTTAGCTTTAAACGATAATCTCACAATAGCAGAATCATTTATTAAAATTATATTTCATATTTTTGATGAAACCGGACTTGTAATTTTTAATCCTCAAGATACCGAAGTAAAAAAATTGATGCTCCCAATTTTCAAAAAAGAATTATTACAATTTAGAACACACAATAATGATTTATTAGAAGTTAGTGCCGATTTAGACGAAAACTATCATGCGCAAGTTAAACTGAAACCTATAAATTTATTTTTGTCGAATAAAACCGGAAGGCATTTAATTGAACCCGAGGAGCAAGGATTCAGGTTAAAGGGTAAAAGAAAAACCATATCAAAAGAAGAAATACTGCAACATTTGGAAACAAACCCGGAAGATTTTAGTGCAAATGTCTTGTTGCGTCCAATCTGCGAAGAGTATCTTTTCCCTACCGGTTTTTATATTAGTGGCCCCGGAGAAATAAGTTATTACGCACAAGTTATGCCTTTATATAAACATTTTGATTTACAACAACCGTTTATTTATCCACGGGCTTCCGCTACAATTTTGGAAAGCAATATTGCAAAAGCAATTGATAAATATAACTTGGATAATGTTGATGTTTTACAAAACTTCGATGACTTAAAAAGTCTATTAATCAAAACAATATCGGAAGATGATCTTGAGAACAAATTTAATAATATTAATAACCAGTTCACCGAATTACTTGATTCACTCAATACAACACTTTCAAAAGTAAATAAAGATTTGGAAGGAATTACGGATTCTGCAAAAGAAAAAATTTTACATCAAGTAAATGTGTTAAAAAATAAAACAGATAAAATGTATGAACAGAAATATGAAATTTCTTTAAGGCAAATAGAAAAAGCTCATACAGTGCTATACCCGAATAACAATCTGCAAGAACGTGAGCTTACGTTTATAAACTTTGTTAATAAATATGGTTTTGATTTTTTTGATTGGCTTTATCAAGAATTAGAAATAAACAATTTTGAGCATCAAATTTTGGAAATATAATGAGCATCCCAAATATTTTTTTAATGCCCGGCTTAGGCTTTGATTACAGAGTTTTTTCTAATTTAGATCTTAAAAATTGTAATATAAATTATTTAGATTGGTTAGAACCTAATAAAGAAGAAACTCTTGCAAGTTATGTTGAAAGAGTTGAAAAACAAATTACTTTTAACAATAAACCAATTATTTTAATCGGGCATTCTTTTGGAGGAATTATCGTACAAGAAATAGCCAATAAAAATGACGTTGAAAAAGTAATAATTATCTCCAGCATAAAATCAAAAGATGAAATTCCTTTGAATTTAAAGTTTTTAAAGGTTTTTCCCGTTTATAAATTTCTCAATAAAAAATTGATTTTAAAAAGTTTTCCGATTTGGGCAAGGTTATTCGGTTACAATTCAGAAAAAGGAAGAAAACTTTATAATCTAATGTTAGATAACTGTACAAATAATTATTTGAGATGGTCATTAGAAAAAATTTCTCATTGGGAAGAAAATTATAACTTAAAAAATCTTGTTCATATTCACGGAACCAACGACAAAACTTTTTCAATAAAATTAATTGATCGCCCAATAAAAGTAAAAGACGGCAGCCATTTTATGGTTTTCTCAAGAAGCGAAGAGGTAAGTGAAATTTTGAACAAAGAAATTGAGAATAGCTTATAAGTGAATTTTTACATTTTCAACTTACCAGTAATTTTTCAGCACTTTCCAAAACTTTTGGAATAATTTCATCTAAAGAGATATTATAGAGTCGAGTTCCTGCTGCATTCGTGTGTCCGCCACCACCAAATTCTTGAGCCAATAAATTAACCGGAGTTTTGCCTTTGCTTCTAAAACTTATTTTTACTCCATCTTTAAGTTCAAAAAAGAGAATACCAATTTGAACACCTTTTGTAGTTAGAGCAAAATTCACAAATCCATCAACTTCCGATTCTTCTGCATTTGCTTCTTTGAGCTGTGCTTGAGTCACAATTAAATATGAAACTTTTTCGGATTTTGTAATTTCTATTGTACTTAATGATTTGCCGAGAGTTTTTACTCGGCTAAATTTATATTGAGCATAAATTTCATTATAAATCTCTTCAGGATTTAAATTAAAACTCAAAAGTTTTGCTACTTTTTTATGAAGTTCAGGTGTTGTTTTGGAATATCTGAAAGAACCTGTATCTGTCATGATAGCTGAATATAAATTTAGAGCAATGTTTTCGTTAAATTCCAACTCCTTGCACGAGTTTATAAAATCAAAAAGAACTTCACCGGTAGATGATTTTGTTTCATTAATAAGTCCGAAATCATAGAAATCTTCAGGATATGTGTGGTGATCAATGCAAATCTTTTCCCCTTCAAATTTCCTAAATTTCTCTTCCATTCTTACTGTTCTGTTTAAAGAATTTAAATCCAAGAAAATTGCTGAGTCAACACTCTCAAAGATTGTTTTATGTTCTTCTTCATTATATTTTTGAATTTGATTATCAATATCTAAAAATTTCAAATTATAAGGAGTTGAAGATGTATTTAGAATAAAATATTCTTTCCCGAGCTGCTTTAAGATATCTGCAATTGCTAATTCGGAACCAATTGCATCCGGATCGGGATTAACATGACTTGTAATGATAAATTTATTTTTACTCTTTAAAACATCTAATAATTTTTTATGGATTTGCATAATCTTATAAAATGAATTGATATATTTTGAAATGAAAAATGGGCAGGTTAGCACCTGCCCAAATTAATTTAATTACCTTTTACTTCCCAAGTGTTTGAAGTGTATAATAAATCTTTTAATGTACCTTTTCCTTTCTTTTCGGTAACTTCTTCGATTTGTTGAGTCATTGTTTCATCATAAGTAGGTTTAGATAACTGTCTGAAAACACCTATAGGAGTAGGCATATTAGGATCATCGGTTAAATGAGAAAGAATAAATCCTCTAACCAAACCATCATCAGTTTCACTATGCACAATAACATCGTCTATAGAATTTTTCGGATCGTTAAGGTCCACCACAACTGGATGAAATCCTTCCAGTTTAATACCCTTATCTTTGTTCTTCCCAAATATCATTGGTTTGCCATCTTCAAGATAGAGTACATTATCTTCCTTAACACTCTTTTCTGTTAAATTTAAGAACGTTCCGTTATTAAAAATAGGACAATTTTGATAGACTTCAACAAATGCAAGTCCTTTATGTCCGGCAGCTCTATCTAACATTTTAGCCATATGCTTGGCTTCTCTATCAATTGTGCGGGCAACAAATGTTGCATTTGCACCAAGTGCCAAAGAAATAGCATTAAAAGGATAATCTATACTTCCGTAAGGCGAAGTTTTGGTAACTTTCCCTTTTTCGGATGTAGGAGAATATTGACCTTTTGTTAATCCGTAGATTTGATTATTAAAAAGAACCATTTTTAAATCAATATTTTTTCTGCAAGCATGAATAAAATGATTTCCCCCAATACTAAGTAAATCGCCATCACCGGTTGCAACCCAAACAGTTAAATCAGGTCTTGCAAGTTTTAATCCGGTTGCAATTGCAGGTGCTCTACCATGTATTCCATGAAATCCGTAAGTTCCCATGTAATAAGGAAAACGACTGGAACATCCTATTCCTGAAACCCAAACAACCTTTTCTTTTACGATATTATCAATGTTAGGTAAAGTTCTTTGTACTTGAGCAAGAATAGAATAATCACCGCAACCCGGGCACCATCTTACATCTTGTCCACTCGAAAAATCCTTAGCGGTTAATTTTTGGGTTTTAATTTCTGAATTGCTCATTTAGTTCCTCCTAACATTTCAATTATTTTATTTTCAATATCTCCCACTCTAAAAGGTAAACCCCTAACAACATTAAACTGTTCAATCGGTAATAAAAATCTACTTTTAAGAATTTTTGCTAATTGACCAAGATTAATTTCAGGTAAAAGTATATGTTTAAAGCTTTTTAACACTTCTTCGGTGTTTTTGGGGAAAGGATTTATATACTTAAAATGTGCCTGCGAAACAGTATATCCTTTTTTTCTTGCACGAGTAACAGCTTCTCTAATTGCACCGTAAGTACCGCCCCATCCGATAACGAGAAGTTCGCCTTCTTTGTCTCCATCTACTTCAAGTTCGGGAATAACATCCTGCATATTTTGAATTTTTTGCTCTCTTAACTTTATCATTTCAAAATGGTTATCAGGATCATAACTAACATTACCGGTTATATTTGCTTTTTCCAAACCACCAACCCTGTGTTCCAATCCTAGTGTTCCTGGAATTGCCCACGGTCTTACAAAATTTTCATCTCTGGCGTAAGGTTCAAAGTTTTCAGTTTCCTTTTGGAATTCAACTTTAATTTCGGGAATAGAATCTATATCGGGTAATTTCCAAGGTTCGGAACCATTTGCAAGATAACCGTCAGTTAATAAAATAACAGGACTCATGAATTTTAATGCTAATCGTGATGCTTCAATAGCCATAGAAAAACAATCGCTTGGAGTTGATGCAGCGACAACAGCAACAGGAGCTTCTCCATTTCTGCCATACATAGCTTGCAATAAATCAGCTTGTTCAGTTTTAGTAGGTAATCCGGTACTTGGTCCTCCTCTCTGTACATTAATAATTACAAGTGGTAACTCAATCATTACAGCCAAACCGGTTGCTTCGGTTTTAAGAGCTAAACCGGGACCGCTTGTAGTTGTAATCGCTAAACTTCCGCCAAATGCCGCACCTATTGCCGAAGCAATACCGGCAATTTCATCTTCTGCCTGAAAAGTTTTAACACCAAACTCTTTATATTTACTTAAATATTGAAGAATCTCGGAAGCAGGAGTAATTGGATAAGAACCGAGAAATAATTTTAAGCCTGATTTTTCAGCTGCTGCAACAAAACCAAGTGCAGTAGCTTCGTTACCTGAAATATTACGATAAACTCCCGCTTCTAATTTAGCAGGTTCAACTGTATATCTTGTAGTAAATCTTTCGGTTATATCTCCAAAATTAAACCCTGCTTTTAGTGCTTTTTCATTTGCATCAATAATAGCAGGTTTATTCTTAAATTTTGTTTCTATCCATTTTAAAGTAGGTTCCATTGGACGATTGTATAACCAATACATTAATCCAAGTGCAAAAAAGTTTTTACATCTTGCTTTATCTTTTTGGCTTAATTCGGAATCTTCCAAAGCATTAAAAGTTAATGTTGTTATTGGAATATCCATCACATCAAATCCTGCCAAAGAATTATCTTTAAGCGGATTTTCATCATACCCTGCAAGTTTAAGATTTTTCTTATCAAAAGCATCTGAGTTTACTACTATCATTCCTGTTTTTTTTAGTTCAGGTAAATTTTTCTTTAGTGCAGCAGGATTCATTGCAACAAGAACATCAGGAACATCTCCCGGGGTATGTATATCACTACTGCTAAAATGAAGTTGGAATCCACTCACTCCATAAAGAGTCCCGGCGGGCGCTCTTATTTCAGCAGGATAATCGGGAAGTGTACTTAAATCGTTACCAACTGCAGCAGTTGTATTACTAAATTGTGTTCCTGTTAATTGCATTCCGTCACCGGAATCTCCGGCAAATCTTACGGTAACTTCATCAACAAGTTTTTCTTGGATTTGTTTTTCTTCGACCATCTTATTCCTAAGCAAATTATTAAATTATTTTTTAATATCCATTAAGATATGAAAGCAATAAACATAAACCAAATTATTTCGTAACTATTTTATATTCTCAAGTAATTTAATTAGATCCTCAGATCCGATAAATCCGGTTATTCTTTCGGTTTCTTCACCTCTTGAATTAACTATAAGAATTGTTGGTAATCCTTTAATATTAAATCTTTTACTTATTTCTTTTATTGAATCGGAAAAAGTGTTTGTAAGATCAATTCTGAAAATTGAAAATTTCTTCGAAGCAGAAATAAAGCTTTTATCGGTAAATGTCTTCTTATCAAGTTCTTTACAAGGTATACACCAATCAGCATAGAACTCAAGAATCATCTTTTGATTAGTTTTTATTGCTTCATTATACTTTTCATACGAAAATTCTTTCCAATTTGTTGATTCTTTATCAATAGGAATAAATAATAAGATAATTACTAAAACTAAAACTATCTCAAAAATATGTTTTACATTTTTCATTTGGTATGTTTTAATTTTTTCGCCAACCTTGAACAGTAGGAAACCTTCTTCCATAACCAAACGATTTTCTTGTTACTCTTATTGCAGGTGCAGCTTGTTTCCTTTTGAATTCATTCCGGTCAACTAAGTTTAAAATATCTTTAACCAGTTTTTTATCACCGATTATTTCACTTATTTCTTTGTATTCTTTATACTCTTCTAAATAGAGTTGTAAAATTTTATCTAATAATTCATACTTGGGTAATGAGTCTTCGTCTTTTTGATCGTGTCTCAACTCTGCTGATGGAGCTTTTGTTATGATGTTCTTGGGAATTATTTCTTTATCTCTATTTATAAATTTAGCTAATTCATAAACTTGAGTTTTATAAACATCGGCTATAACTCCCAAAGCTCCGTTCATATCTCCGTAAAGCGTAGCATACCCAACTGCCATTTCGGATTTATTTCCTGTTGTGCAAAGTAAATAGTTAAACTTATTGGATAAAGCCATCAGAATAACTCCTCTAATTCTTGCTTGAATATTTTCCTCGGTTACATCAGCTTTTTCATCTCTGAATGTTTTAGATAAAACTTTATTAAATTCATCGTAAAGAGATTTGATTGATATTAGTTCAGAGGTTATTCCAAGATTTTTAATTAACTGTTCGGAATCAGTAATACTTCCCTTGCTGGAAAACTCAGAAGGCATCATTACAACATGAACATTTTCTCTTCCAAAAGCTTTAACCGCTATGTAAGTAACCAATGCCGAATCAATTCCGCCACTCAATCCGATAAGTGCTTTTTTAAATCCTGTTTTCTGGGCATAATCTTTTAAACCTAAAATTAGAGCATCAAGAACTTCCTCGGGGAAACTTCTTTCAATATCATTGAGGGGCTCATATTCTTTTTGTGTATCAAAAATTAAAAAATCTTCTTTAAATTTTTCACCAAACAAAACTAAGTTGCCATTTGTATCCAAACACATACTTGCACCATCGAAGACAAGATCAGTTTGAGCACCAATACAAGAAACATAAGCAAGAGGAATGCTGTTAGTTTTAGTTAAAATCGATAACATTTCCTCTCTAATTTTTCTTCTTCCAAAATGATACGGACTTGCAGAAATATTAATGAGTAAGGTAGCTCCTTTATCAAGAAGACATTGCACAGGGTCTGTTTCATAAAGTCTGTGTTTCCAATAATCGGCATCATTCCAAATATCTTCGCAGATTGAGATTCCGAGTTTTTCATCTTTAAATTCAAAGACATCAACATTCTTAGCTGATTCAAAATATCTGACCTCATCAAAAACATCATAGTTAGGAATTAGTGTCTTATTCTGCACAAATTGTATTTTACCATCGAAACATAAAATAGCTGAGTTATAAACGTTTGTACCTATATTATCATTGTCTTCTGTAATTGACCCGAAAATTAGTCCTACTTCTTTTGTAGATTTTGCAATTTCTTCAGCAGTGTCAATTACTTCGGCTCTGAATTCATCTTTTTCAATTAAGTCTTGTGGTGAGTAACCGCACAAAGCAAGTTCGGGGAAGATTACTAAATCCAGATTCTCTTTTACAGCTTTGTAATAACCTTCCAAAATTTTTGATTTATTATAATTAATATTTCCAATTATCGGATTTATTTGGCACAATCCAATTTTCATTAACAACCTTTTGTGATTTTTTTTGTTATTATAAAAATATGGAACTTTGTAACTTATTACAATTTTTTTTATTTTAACATAAAAAGCAAATAGGAAAAACATGAATAAGAAAAAAATATTTTACCTGGTTTTGATATTATCTTTCAGCTTCATAGTAAATTTATCAGCTAAAGAGAAACTTGTTGTTTTGGAAAGCAAAAATTTACCTTCAGCCGATTCAATACTTATAGTTACACCAGAAAATTTTAATAACGACTCAACCTACTCACTTGTTATTCTGCTTCACGGATACAGTGGAAATTTTTTGCAGTGGAATAATATCGCTAATCTTCAAGATTATGCAAATGCTTATAATTTTATTATTGCTTGTCCCGATGGATTTTATGATTCTTGGTATTTGAATAGCACATTAAAACCCGAATTACAATTTGAAGATTTTTTCTGGAAAGATTTTATACCTTATTTAAATCAAAATTATAAAATAGACAGCTCAAATATTTTTATTTCGGGTTTAAGCATGGGCGGACATGGTGCCATTACACTTTTTCTAAAAAATAGCGATTTTTTCAGAAGTGCTGGAAGCACCAGCGGAATACTTGATTTAACTTACTTTCCCGATAGATGGAGTATTAAAAACGGCATAGGTTCCATTAAAGATTATCCGAAAATTTGGAAAAACAATTCAGCTTATTATTTGTTAGATAAAAATAATTTGGAAGGGAAAAAAATAATTGTGGATTGCGGTACTGAGGATTTTGCTTACCAAGTAAATTTAAACTTTGTTAAAAAGTGTTACGACATCGGCAGTGAGGTTCTTTTCTACTCGCAACCGGGCAATCACAATCGTGATTATTGGGAAATGATGCTTCCTAAACATCTTAAGTTTTTCTACAAACAACAATTAAAAAATTGATTTGTAAAACTTTTTTATTCCTGATGCGTCATAAATGTTGAATAAAAAAGAGAATAAAATGGAAAAAAAATTATACAGATCGCGGGAACAAAAAGTAATCGGTGGAGTTGCTGGCGGGTTAGCAAATTATTTGGATATAGACCCGGTAATACTTAGAATTATTTTTATCTTAATTACAATTTTTGAAGGTTTTGGCATTTTAGTTTACATCATTTTGTGGATTGCCATAAAAGAAGAACCGCAAAGCCCAATATACAGAGGCGAAAATAAAAATAATTTTGGAGAAGATAACCCTTCAGAAAACAAATTCGGAGAGTTTGATAACAAACATGAAACAAAAAACATAGCTAAAATTGAAAATGTTTCCTCCCCAAATAATACTTCCGGCAAAATTATACTTGGTGTTATCTTAATACTACTCGGTATATTTTTCTTAATGGAACGCTTTATTCCTTTCTTTGACTTTGAAATTCTTTTTGCTCTTGGAACAATAATAATCGGAGTGTATTTAATTTATAATTCGTTCAATAAATCGGAAGTAACAAATGAAAACATCTAATTTATTTTGGGGATTTTTTCTTGTAACAATCGGCTCCTTATTCCTTTTAACAAGATATACTGAATTTTACATCCCATGGCATATAGTATGGGACTTATGGCCTGTTCTATTAATTCTTATGGGTATCTCAATAATGGTTAAAGGAACTTTTGTCAAACCTTTAATCGGCGGTATCATTGGGATTCTACTTGGTTTTTTGATATTCGGTTTGTTCAATGATCTTTTTGATGTTTGCGATAACTATAGGTTTTATCATAAAGATGACGATTCAATTTCCCAAAAAAATTATTTGCATTATGAACCCGAAATAAAATATGTAACCTCAGAGATTTATACAAAAGCAGAAAATTTCCTAAAAGATACAACTGAAAA
Organism: Ignavibacteriota bacterium; assembly: GCA_002746605.1. GTDB lineage: Bacteria > Bacteroidota > Ignavibacteria > Ignavibacteriales > Melioribacteraceae. The sequence continues at coordinate 7,403 of PDPT01000044.1, read as the reverse complement.
AAAACTTATCTAACAATATTCCGTTGATATTCGTTTGTAATTTTTTGTGTTTACTAAAAAAACTTTCAGTATGTTTTTTTCATAAACAAAATTACATGTAAAAAATTATCTCAACTAACCAAATCATTTTTAAAATGACTTTAAGAAATTATCTTTAAGGGAATTTTAATACCATTTATTTACATAAAAAAATTATTTTGTTTTTATTCTCACTAAAAATATATAACTTTGCTTACACGTGTAAGTAAGGTTAGTAAATTATTTTCCAACTAATTCATGGATAAATAAATGGACATCAAAAGATATTTTATTCTCTTCTATATTTTTCAACTCTCTTTCGCAACAGCTCAAACTTATGATTGGGAAAATCCTAAAGTTAATTCAATTAATAAATCACCCCGACATAGTACATTAGTTTCTTATTCAACAAAAGAAAAAGCTTTAGAATGTGTTAGATACAATTCTGAATTTATTAAACTACTAAATGGAAATTGGAAATTTAAATGGAGCAAGAATACCGATTCTCATAAAGAAAATTTTAACGACAATAACTGGGATTTAATTCCGGTTCCTTCCAACTGGCAGTTGCACGGTTATGAAATTCCCGTTTATTTAAATGTTACCTATCCTTTTCCAGCTAATCCCCCAATTATTCCAAGAGAAAATAATTCAGTTGGTTCTTACAAATATGAATTTACTATTCCTGAAGGTTGGAAAAATAGAGAAATCTTTATTCATTTTGAAGGAGTTAGTTCTGCATTTTATTTATGGATAAATGGGAAAAAAATCGGGTACAGTCAAGATAGCAGAACTCCTGCTGAATTTAACATAACAAAATATTTAAAACCAGGGAAAAATACTCTTGCAGCTGAAGTTTATAAATGGTGCGATGGTTCTTATCTTGAAGATCAAGATTTTTGGAGATTAAGCGGAATCTTCCGGGATGTATATTTGCTTTCGTTTCCCAAATTACACATAAGAGATTTTAAAGTTGTTACGGATTTAGATGAAAATTATAACGATGCGGATTTGAAAATCACAACAAAAGTCTTTAACTACGATACCACAGGATATGAAAATAGTAAGATTGAAATTTCATTATTTGACAGTAAAAATAACATTGTACAATCAGGTGTTCTTGTATCTGAAACAATACGATATTTATTTCCTGAAGATGAAACTATTCAAAATTTTAACATAAAAATTAATAATCCGTTAAAATGGTCAGCCGAAAAACCTAACTTGTACACATTACTCATTCAATTAAAAAACAAAAATGATGAAGTACTTGAAAATCTTTCAACGAAAATCGGCTTTAGAGAAATTGAAAAGAAAAACGGTCAATTGTTAGTAAACGGAAAACCTATTTTGCTCAAAGGAACAAACCGACACGAACATGACCCGTTAACCGGACATTATGTTACTGAAGAATCAATGATTAAAGATATTAAATTGATGAAACAAAATAATATAAATGCCGTTAGAACTTCACACTATCCAAATGTTCCAAGATGGTATGAGTTATGCGATTATTACGGACTTTATGTTATTGATGAAGCTAACATTGAAGCACACGGTTTGGGTTATAATCCAAAAGTAACAACGGCAAATAGAAAATTATGGAAAGACTCACATCTTTATAGAATACAAAATATGTATGAGCGAGATAAAAATCACCCATCAATTATTATGTGGTCTATGGGAAACGAATCCGGAGACGGAACCAATTTTGAAGCAGCAAGTGAATGGTTAAAGAAAAATGATACCCAGAGATTTGTACATTACGAACGAGCCGGAAATCAATCACATGTTGATATTATATCAAATATGTATTGGCATCCTAAATCTTTAGAATATTATGCTCTTAGCAATAGCGATAGACCTTATATTCTTTGCGAATATGCTCACGCTATGGGAAACTCTGTTGGTAACTTGCAAGATTATTGGGATGTAATTGAAAAATATGATGTTCTGCAAGGTGCTTTTATTTGGGATTGGGTAGATCAAGGCTTAATAAAGAAAGATAAAAACGGTAAAGGGTTCTACGCTTTCGGTGGAAATTTTGGAGAAGAAAAGCATGACGGTAATTTTTGTATGAATGGACTTGTAAGACCTGATCGTTCAATTACAGCTAAACTTGCCGAAGTTAAAAAAGTTTATCAAAATATCGGTTTTTCAGTTTTGGATTTCAACAGAAATTTATTCCGAATAAAAAATAAATTTTTCTTCACAAACTTGGATGAATTTAATTTCTCTTGGGAAATTTTTGAAAATGGAGAACTAATTCAAAAAGGCGAATTACCTGAATTGTTTATTGAACCACAATCATTTAAGATACTTAAAATCCCTTATCAAAAAATTATTCCTAAACCCGACAAAGAATATTTTATAAATATTTACGCAAAAACAAAAAAGAAGAATATCTATCTGGATAAAAATTACTTAGTAGCAATAGAACAATTTAAGATTCCGGTTACAAAAAAAGCAACAGTAACAATTACCGAAAAAAACTTAGAGACAATAAATTTATTTGAAACAGAAAATGAAGTAAAACTTACAAACCAAAAATTTAATTTAACTTTCAATAAGAAAAAAGGAAAAATATCCAAATACTCTTATAACGGATTAGAGTATTTTGAAGATGCACCAAGTTTAGATTTTTGGCGTGCACCAACAGATAATGATTTTGGTAACGGAATGCCAAAAAGATGTGCAATATGGAAAGATGCAGGAGATAATATAAAAGTTAATTCGTACAACGTAAAAAAATCTTCTGATAATAAAGTAGAAATTATTTTTGATTTATCGAACAATGATGAAAGCTTTAAAGTAATTTCCATCTATAAAATTTTCGGAAATGGAATAGTTGAAGTTCAAAATAAATTTATTCCTATTGATGATAAATTACCTGAGCTTCCCCGTTTTGGAATGAAAATGAATTTAGATAAATCATTCGATCAAATTACATATTTTGGCAGAGGTCCTTTAGAAAATTATTGGGATAGAAAAACCTCTTCATTTATTGGTAAATATTCCACTACAGTTGATAAATTTGTAGAGTATTATGAAACTCCTCAAGAAAACAGTAACAGAACGGATTGCAGATGGGTAATTTTTAAAAGTAAAAATAATAAGGGAATTCTTTTCAAAGGTATTCCGACAATTGATTTTTCAGCACGTTACTTTTCTAATATTGATTTAACGTTGCCTGCAAGAGGTTTAAAACATACTTATGAGTTACAAAAAAATAATTTTATTTCTATAAATATAGATTACAAACAGACAGGTGTTGGTGGTGATAATTCATGGGGTGCTCGTCCACATAATGAATATACATTAATACCAAGAGAATATTCTTATTCATTCCAATTAATTCCATTTGAAAATTTTAATTCAATAAAAAATAAATTATAAAAATAAGAAGGTCAAATGAAAAAATTACTTTTTTTAATAATTGCAACAGCACTATTTGTTTCTTGCCAAAACGAAACAAAACCAACGATTAATATTATTCCGCAACCTAAAGAAATAAAACTGAATCAAGGAAAGTTTAAAATTTCCGGTTCTACCAAAATTTCTTTTGATAAAGAATTTAATGATATTGATAAAGTTATAAATTACTTAAATAATTTTTTCAATAAGAGTTGTGGTTTTCAGTTAGAGACATCAAATGAAGATGTAGCAAAAAACTTTATTCATCTTAAATACGATAAAACTATTCCGCATAAAGAAGGATATAATTTTATATCTACGAAAGATGGAATAACAATTTCAGCGTCAAACTCGCAAGGTATATTTTATGGTGTCCAAACTTTGTTACAACTTTTACCTTACAAAATTTATTCTCAAGAGCAAACTAATTTTACGCCGGCAGTTGCCTGGGTGGAAATTAAAGACGAACCGAGATTTAACTATCGCGGTGGACACTTAGATGTAGGGAGATATTTTGTAAATGTTGAAAATATTAAAAAATATATTGACTATTTGGCGATGCACAAAATGAATAAGTTTCATTGGCATTTAACCGAAGATCAAGGCTGGAGAGTTGAAATTAAAAAATATCCCAAATTGACTACAATAAGCTCACAAAGAAAAGAATCGATGCAAGACGGCAAACCTCACGGCGGTTTCTACACTCAAGAAGAAATAAAAGATATTGTTAAATATGCTGCCGATAGATTTATAACAGTTATACCTGAAATAGAAATGCCGGGTCATTCGCTTGCAGTTCTTGCTGCCTATCCTGAATTATCCTGCACGGGCGAAACTTTTGAAGTCGGAACGGAATGGGGAGTCTACGATGATGTTTACTGTGCAGGCAACGAAAAAACTTATAAGTTTCTTGAGAATGTTTTAGACGAAGTAATTGAATTATTCCCAAGTGAATACATTCACATTGGCGGTGATGAATGCCCAAAAGTAAGATGGGAAAAGTGTAAAAAATGCCAAGCAAAAATTAAAAGAGAAAAACTTAAAAACGAACATGAACTTCAAAGTTATTTTATTCAAAGAATGGAAAAATATCTTTTATCGAAAGGCAAAAAAATAATAGGCTGGGATGAAATCCTTGAAGGCGGATTAGCTCCGCAAGCAACTGTTATGTCTTGGAGAGGTGAAAAAGGTGGAATTGAAGCAGCCAAACAAAAACATGATGTAATTATGACACCTACCTCTTATTGCTACTTTGATTATTATCAAGGGAATCCGGAAAATGAACCGCTGGCAATTGGCGGTTATCTTACACTTTCAAAAGTTTATTCTTACAATCCTATTCCAAAAGAACTTACCGAAGATGAAGGAAAATATATTTTGGGAACTCAAGCAAATGTTTGGGGTGAGTATCTTCCCACTTTCAAAAATGTTGAATATATGCTTATGCCAAGATTATCGGCACTATCGGAAGTTTGCTGGACACCATTAGATAAAAAAGATTTTAATTCTTTTACTGATAGATTGAATACTCAATTAGACAGATACGATGAACTGAATATTAACTATGCAAAGAGTGCTTACAATGTTAATATTTCCAGCAAGTTTATTGAAGAAACTAAATCGCTGCAAATAACTATGGAAACAGAACTGCCAAACTTGGATATTTATTATACTTTAGACGGAACCGAACCATCAAAGGAATCAAATAAATACACAAAACCATTCGCACTAAAAGAAAGTGCTAACATTCAGGCAGTCAGTTATCAAAACAATAAGAGATTAAGTAATATCACTAATAGAAAAGTTACAATAAATAAAGCTTTCGGAAAGAATATTACAATCAAAAATCCTTTTTCGGAAAAATATGCTGGACAAGGAAACTATACTCTTGTTGATGGACAATATGGTTCAAAATCTTATACAGATTCTTACTGGCAGGGTTTTGAAGAAGTAGATTTTGAAGCAACCGTGGCTCTCGAAAAATTAACTAAAATAAACAATGTTAAAATCGGTTTTATGCACAAAGTCAATTCATGGATTTTTTCACCTGAGTATGTGGAATTTTCATTTTCAAAAGATGGTAAAAATTTCTCAACTCCAATAAAAGTAACTAATGATCTTGATATGCAAACTTCGGGTGTGATAATTAAAAGATTTAAAACATCAAACATAAATGAAGAATATCAATATGTAAAAATTTTTGCTAAGAATATAGGACAATGCCCTGCTTGGCATTACAGAGCAGGCGGAAAAGCTTGGATATTTACCGATGAAATTGAAATCAACTAACTTTGAATTAAAATTATAAACATTAAAATGAAAAAAATATTTTTTTTAACAATACTTTTTATCTCAAATTTTTTATCTGCACAATTGGAACACGAAGTTACTAAATATGTTCCTGAAACTGATTCGCTTGTTTTGGAAAAATTAGAAGAATGGCAAGACTTAAAATTCGGTTTACTTATGCATTGGGGAACTTACAGTCAATGGGGAATTGTTGAATCATGGTCAATTTGCCCTGAAGATTATGGATGGTGCGAAAGAAAGAAAGGAAAAAATCCCAAAAACTATTTTAAGTATAAAGAAGAATATGAAAATCTTAAAACAACCTTTAATCCTATTGAGTTTGATCCCGATAAATGGGCTAAAGCTGCAAAAGATGCAGGTATGAAATACGTGGTTTTTACTACAAAACATCATGATGGTTTCAGTATGTTTGATTCTAAATATACAGATTACAAAGTAACAGATAAAAAATGTCCTTTTCATACAAACCCAAAATCAAACATTGCCAAAGAAATTTTTAATTCTTTCCGTAAGCAAGGACTTTGGGCGGGAGCATATTTTTCCAAACCCGATTGGAATTCAGAATATTATTGGGATCCTTATTTTCCTCCGCTCGATAGAAATGTAAATTACGATCCCGAACTTTACCCTGAAAAATGGAATAAGTTTATTGAATTTACTCATAATCAAATTTTGGAATTATTGACTGATTACGGCAAAATAAATATCTTGTGGCTTGACGGTGGTTGGGTTACGGCTAAAAAAAATAACATTGAAAAACGATACAAAAAATTTGCAGAGAAAACACAAAGCGGATTTTTGAAAAGTAAAATTGTTAATCAAGATATTAAAATGGATGAGCTTGTAGAGGAAGCCAGAAAATTGCAGCCAGGCTTAATCGTTGTAGATCGTGCAGTAAAAGGAAAAAATCAAAATTATCTGACACCCGAAAATAAAATTCCCGATAAATCTCTTCCCTACCCTTGGGAATCGTGTATAATAGCAGGAGGAGGCTGGAGTTGGGTTAAAGACGCAAAATACAAATCTTCCCGTGAACTAATCCATATCTTAATTGACATTGTTTGTAAAGGTGGGAATCTTCTTTTAAACATAGCACCCAGTCCAAAAGGAACTTGGCACGATACCGCTTATGAAAGACTTCAGGATATTGGCAATTGGATGAATGTTAATGGTGAAGCTATTTACGGAACAAGAGCTATTGCACCATTTAAAGAATCGAAGATTTGCTATACTAACAAAAAAAACACAAATATAGTCTATGCAATTTACATAGCAGATAAAAATGAAAAAACTATTCCGGAAAAAGTTTTCATACCATCTTTTACTCCGAAAAAAGGAACGCAAATAAATTTGCTCGGTTCAGATATTAATTTGACTTGGGAAACTAATAGCAACGGTACGTTTATAAGTATACCTAAAGAATTACGAAATACTCCACCTTCCAAATTCGCTTGGACTTTCAAAATAAATGAAATTAAAATTAGTCAGAATTAAACAGAAGTTATAAAATGAAACAAATTTTATTAGCAATATTATTTTCTATTACATCTCTCTATGGACAGACAATCGATTCCACAAAAGCAAAAAAAATGGAATGGTTCAAAGATGCCAAGCTCGGTATTTTTATTCATTGGGGTATTTATGCTGTAAATGGTGTCTCG
>PDPT01000083.1 GCA_002746605.1 Ignavibacteriota bacterium | reverse complement strand
CATGCGGTGGTCTTGTTGCACAAAATAAAACTGCATCGGCTACGTCTTCACCTACAAGAGGAGTTAAACCTTTATAAACATTCTTTGCTTTTTCTTTATCGCCTAATCTTATAACACTAAAATTGGTTTCTACAGCTCTGGGATCAACGGTACTGACTCTTACATTTTTATCAACACAATCTATTCTTAAACCTTTTGTGATTGCATTAACCGCATGCTTTGTTGCACAATAAATATGTCCTTTGGGATAAACTTCGTGACCTGCAGTTGAACCGATATTAATTATATGTCCGCTTTCTCTCTTTAGCATACCCGGAAGAATTGTTCTTGTTACATACATTAATCCTTTTAAATTTGTATCAATCATTTCTTCCCAATTATCAATATTATCTTCATAGAACTTGTTTAATCCTTTTACTTATATAAAAAGTGTACTTTAATATAATAGATGTAGTTATTATGATTTGAGGCGTAACAGATTTGAATTTATTATGAATTCTTTTGTTTACAATATTAGGAAACTTATAACCGCTGTTACTTATTCTTAAAAATCAAAAAATAAATGAAAAAAAACTGTTTTTTTTTATTCCCAAATTATTTTAATTTAACTTATTTTTCAGAAGTTCCTATAAAAATAGCAAGTATTAAAATGAAAAAAGTTTTATTCTTAATTGTATTGCTAACCTTAACAACTGCATCTAACAGCATTAGATGCATCATGTACTGAGGTTTGGTTAAAGTTAAACACAGAAAGCATTAACCTACCTACGGAAGTAGCTATAACCGAGAGCGATACTGTGATAAATAATTACACCATAACAAAAAATGACACTACTCTTTTTGTAGAAAATCTACTACCAAATAAGAACTACACATTTAGGGCATTAAGTAAAAAGGCTAATAAAAAAAAGCCAAAGCGTAAGCATAGCAACAATGGATACTACAAGCCATAACTTTACTTGGCAAAGTTACAGTTTTGGAGGAGGAGGTAGTAGTTATTTTAGTGATGTAGCAATAATAGACGAAAACAACATTTGGGCAGTTGGAGAAATT
>PDPT01000043.1 GCA_002746605.1 Ignavibacteriota bacterium | reverse complement strand
AATGAGACAGGTTGGTAAAACAACCTTAATGAGACAACTTTATAATGAAGTCTCAAATCCGAAATTGTGGTTTGATTTTGATAATCCTCTTGACACAATATATTTTGAAAATATCGATTATGATGGGATATACAATAATTTATTAAAGGAAAGTGGACAAAAATATGAAAGATTGTATATTTTTATTGATGAAATCCAAAATCTACCGGAAATTACTAAAATAATTAAATATCTAATTGATAAGTATAAAGTAAAATTTATTGTAACCGGTTCTTCAAATTATTATTTAAAGAATCTATTTCCTGAATCATTAAGCGGTAGAAAATTTCTCTTTATTCTTGCCCCAATGGGTTTTCAAGAATATTTATTTTTTAATGATAGAATAGAGATTCCCGATTTTAATAATTTGTATTCAATAGAAAAAAAGTTAAAAACATATTCTATTTTGGAATATAAAAAATTTGAAAGCGAATACTATGATTATCTTAAATATGGTGGTTATCCGGAAGTTGTTATTACACAAGATAATGAAACACGCAAAGAAATTTTACGCAATATTTTTGCCTCTTTCTTTGAAAAAGACCTTAAATTATTATCGGATATCAAAAATATAAGAGAATTACGTAACTTGATACTCTTGTTGGTGCAGAGAACAGGCAATATTTTAGATATTACTAAAATTTCTTCGGAATTAGAAACAAATAGAGTGAAAGTATATAAGTACCTGGAATTTTTAGAAGGTGTTTTTTTGATAAAATTAGTGCCAAAGTTTAGTAAGAGTATTGATAGATCTGTAGCGGGAGGAAAAAAAGTTTACTTTTCTGATAATGGCTTATTAAATGTAATTGCAAATATCAACGATGGGCAACTTTTTGAAAATGCAGTATTAAATCAACTATATCCTTATGGTGAAATTTCGTATTTTAATAAAAGAAATACAGCGGAAATTGACTTTATTCTAAATAAAGAAATTGGTTTTGAAGTAAAATTAAAGGCTACCCAAAACAATTTGAAAAGATTAGAAACTATCGGAAATAGAATAGGAATAAAAAAAAATTATTTAATAAGTTTACAGTTTGCTGAAACTCCCAAAACAATTTTTCCAATGGTTATTTAGCTCTACTTTGAATTGTATAAAAAGTAAGGGATTATTTTTAGGTCTTAAGTTGAACAGCAAATCTATCTATAATACCTTATAGATATAGTATTTGTAAAAATATTTTGCTATCTCTCTTTGTTCTGGATTTTAGAGCAAGCAATAAATCTAATATCTTAATAATAACTGTTCTTGTAAATATAAATTACCATTATACTAAATATTAAAGTATCTAATAGTAAGGTATGATAATGATGTTTATAAATATCTTTTAAAGCTAAGTCAGAAAGGTGTTATTACATTTATCAAGAATAATTTAGAATGAGATATTTGGTCTAAAGAATTCTTTTGCTATTTATTTGAGAAAATTAAAATTGTATAAAAATCTAGATTAATCTAAAGTTAAAACCAATCGTAATAAAAGAAATTTCAAATTCTTATCTTCACTTTTAATAATTTTTCAGTTAATTTAACCTACTTCTTATGTTAATAGAGGTGATTCAGAAGTTAGAACTGCAGAAATATGAACTAAGCAATAAAATATCAAAAAAAGAATTAAGGAAAAAAGGAAACATTGAAACGAAAAATGTAGAGACATTTAGATATGAAGTTTAAAAAAAGACGGATTTGCATCCGATAAAAAAGCTCAAAACTATATCTAAAATAAATTGATATTAAATGTTGAATACTGATTTAAACATAGATTTTCTAAGATTCATTTTATAATTAGTTTTCCGAAAATATTCGCAACGAAAATATTCGCAAGATGATTAAAAACCTATTTAAATTTGGAAGTATAGTAGAAGGTAGTTATTTCACTAACAGAACTGCTGAGATTGAAAAGATAAATTCAATTTTAAATAGTAAAAATCATCTAATTATTATTTCACCAAGACGTTTTGGAAAAACAAGTTTAATTAAGAAAGTCGTATCAGAACTAAATCGTCCAAATATTTATTTAGATCTCCAAGTAATCACTTCTATTGAGGATTTATCTGCGCAGTTGTTAAAAAGAATCTATAGAATTTACCCATCAGAGAAATTCAAGACAATACTAAAAAGCTTAAAAATCCTGCCAACTGTTAGTATAAATCCGCTTAACAATGAAATTGATATCTCGTTTCAAGCAGTTCAGTCTGATGTTGTTCTTATTGAAGATGTATTTAATTTAATTAATAAATTAAGTGCCCGTAAAAATCCAATTATTGTAATCTTTGATGAGTTCCAATCAATTAAAGATATAGGGAAGGATTTAGATAAAAAACTTAGAGCAGTAATTCAGCATCATCAAAAAGTAAACTATGTATTTCTTGGTAGTCAAGAATCACTGATGAGAGATATTTTCGAAAAGAAAAAATCTCCATTTTATCATTTTGGCTATATGCTGCCAATAAGTAAAATTCCATTTAAAGAATTTGCTGAATATTTGAATAAAAGGTTTGCTAAAATATCATCTGATTCATATAAATTATCTGAAGCAGTTTTGGCAGTAACAAATGCACATCCGTATTATACGCAGCAACTTGCGTTCACCATTTTTGATTTACTACAAAAGGAATTTAAAGAAAAAAGTGTGGTAGATGAGAGTATAAACGAATTACTTCAAATACATGATATGGATTTTGAAAGATTATGGAATACGTTAAATAAAACTGATAAAAAAATCTTAATAGGAATGTCAAAATATAAAATTTCTCCAATGGCTGGTGAGTTTAGTTCCAAAGTTCAAATAAATTCTTCCAGTACAATTTTTAGCAGTTTAAAGCGATTAATGATTAAAGGAGTTGTAATACAAAGTAATTCTACATATGAAATTGATGATCCATTTTTTAAAAGATGGATTATAAAAAAAGAAATATGTGAAAACGATAAAATACAATTGGTTAAAACTGGAACTAAAAATTGTAGGGATAAGGCCGCTTAGTTATCATTATATAAGTCTATAAGATAAAGAATATGTTACTATTCGAAACAATTATAAGCCCGGTTTGGTGCCTTCATATTATGCTGATATGCCTATAACAATAAAAGAGATACAAGAATCTGAAAGAAATTATATTAAGCAATATGATAAAGCTAAATTTATCACAGATTTAAAATACTTTTTTCAAGCTTTTTATAATATTGGTGTTAAAAGAGTTCGAAGTTCATAAAAATTGTTTTGATTTTTTTATATTATTTTCGATAATATTAATTACTTTAATTATGTTTAGGATATTTTTATGCTAAAAATAAAATATTTTTTCTTTGTAAATATATTTTTATTCATTACACTAAACGGTCAAGTATCTAATGTAAGATATGATAATGATGTTTATAAATATCTTTCAAAGCTAAGTCAGAAAGGTGTTATTACATTTAATGAATTATTAAAGCCATTATCTAGAAGATATATTGCGGAAAAACTTGTTGAAGCTGATAAGAAAAACCTTTCGTTAACACCACTTCAAAAAGAAGAGTTGAAATTTTATAAAAAAGAATTTGGTTACGAAATTGCAAGAATTTTAACTAAAGACTCGAGATGGAAAAGTGATGAAAAAGTAAAAGAAAAGAATTTAAAAATTACCAAAAAAAATAAAAAGGATGATTTATTTGATAAAAGTTGGAAGTTTGATGTACTAAGCTCAAGCGAAGAACAAAAATTAAACATTAACAAAAAAGAAATTTATACTTTTGTTAAAAACGATCCTTATAAGCGTTGGAGATTTTTTGCTTTCCAAAATGACTTAATGAACCTGAATGTAAATCCGATTTTGGGCTATAATAAAGGTAAATGGGAAGATGAAGATTATAGTAATTTTTATATCGGACTTTCTTTCAACGGTGAGATTGATGATATAGTTGGGTTCAATTTTGAATTAAAAATGCGCAGAATTAAACCCGGTACGATGCGGAGCTATCCTTTGTTTGATAAATTTTCTCCTAATACAGCAATAGAGCTTCAACTTTCCGATAGAGAAAGAATAGAGGCAACTTCGGTGAATGTGGATATAGGTGCAAAATGGGATTGGGGTTCTTTTACTATTGGAAAAAATCATCTTAATTGGGGATATGCAGAAAACGGAAAGTTAGTTCTTTCAGAAAGACCGCCTTCATTTCCTTATATTCGTTTGGATATTGAACCGACAGATTGGTTTTCTTTTAATTATATTCACGGGTGGTTAAATTCAGAGGTTTATGATTCAAGTTCATTTCATGCATCTTGGCGTGTAAGAATAGAAAATACTGATAAAAAATCTTTTATTTCGAAATATATTGCACTTCATTCGGTTACATTTAGATTTTGGGATGGTATTTCTTTATCGATGGGTGAATCGGCGGTTTATTCAGGTAATCTTCAGGCATCTTTCTTAATTCCTATTATGTTCTTTGATCTAGCAGATCAGTTTACCAGCAATAACGATAATTATGCCGGTGCAAGCACTCAATTATTTCTTGCTATTAATTCAAAAAATCACATAAAGAACACACACTTATACGGAAGTTTCCATGCCGATGAACTTACCCCAGAAGGATTGTTCGACCCTGAAACACAGTATTATAAATTTGGTTTTACACTTGGTGGTTATGTAATTGATTTACCAATTAATAATCTTGGAGTAAGATTAGAGTTTACCAAAATATATCCGGGTAATTATAGGCATTTTGTTCCGACTCTAACTTACGAAACTTCATCAACAATTATGGGGCATTGGATGGGTGATAATGGTGATTTGTTCTACGCTGCAATTGATTACACAATAATCAGAGGATTAAAATTAAAATTTTGGACACAATACATCAGAAAGGGTACAGAAGGTTTGGGTAATAGAATGTATAAAATTCAAAAACCGCAGCCGCCCTTTCTATTTACCGATAACATTAGAGATAGAAAAAATTACAGATATTACGGCATAGATATAGACTATGAGATACTTCCCAAACTTTGGGTTAAAGGATATTTTCACTATATTGAATATCAACAGCAATACAAAAAAGGGAAATTTAACTCAACTTTTACTAGAAATTTTGAATTAACACTTGGTTATGGTTTGTAAAAAAAATATGTTCTTAACATTAAAATCTTCACATAATTCACAATAAATTATTAAATTTTAACTCTTAATTAATATTTTAGATTTCACTAAAAATTATATATCATGAAAAAATTATTTTTTATCAGTTTTATCTTATTTATTACAAGTTCACAATTTGCTCAAGTTCAAGATTATGAATTAGGAGCAGACTACCAAAATGGCAGAAGAAATGTGTATGGAGGTTATTTTGACTATTCAGATCAAGAAGCCATTAATATTGAAGTTTCCGTTTGGGGATATGCAAAATATCCCGGTAGATATTTTATACCTGATTACACTTCGGTTCTTGACCTTATTTCATTTGTAGGGGGTCCTACTGATGATTCTAATTTAGATGAACTGAGAATTTACAGGGTTGATGAGAACAAAAGAGAGATTATGATCCCAATAAACTATAATGATTTAATGTGGGAAGATAATCTGCAAAGCAAATATAGAAAAGTTCCAAAACTACAGGCTGGTGATATTTTAGTTATACCTGGTGAACCAAGATTATACTCTATAGATTGGCTTAGTATTGGAGTTTCTTTATTTTTAGCACTTGTTCAATTAGCTACATTAATTTTAACAATAAACGACCTTAAATAAGTTTATTACGGAGAATAGATTTGGCAAAACAAAATTTAAATGGAAATGATCTTCAGTACATAAAAGATTTTATGGCTGAAGAAGAAACCCATTCAATAAAGGATTACATAAATATTATCAGGCAGCATCAATTTGCTGTTATGATTATAAGTTTAATAATTCTTACACTTGCTGTTGTTTATGCAGTAGTTGCAAAAGATATATACGAAGCAAGCACTATGCTTAAAATTTCTGAACCGCAAGGAAGTATATTAGACGCTTCGTCTTTTTTGCCCGAGTTTGGTGGAGGTAATAAAGCCGATAGGTTTATTGCTAATGAAATTGAAACAATTAAAAATATTACCATCACCGAAAAAGTAGCAAGAGAAATAACGGATTCTTTTATTGCTATTAATAATAATGAAATGTTTTCTCTTATTGTTAATAAAAATTATTTTGAAGACGGTTCCAGCGGATTAAAAGAATTTGATGCTATAATTAAGGTTTTGGAAAATAAAGTATCTGTTGAACAAAAAAGAGGATTAGACTTTATTGAAATAAAAGTCGAATCGCCATCAGCTCAAGAAGCAGCTTTAATTGCCGATACTTACGCTAGAGTTTACCGAGAGTTTAACTTATTGGATAATAGAAAACAAGTTTCGAAAGTAAAAGATTTTTTGTTTAATCAAAGAAATGATAAGTTGAATGAACTAATTGCTGCTGAGGATAAATTAAAGAATTATCAACTGAAAGGTGGAGTGGTAGAACTTAGCTCGCAGGCTCAATCTTTAATTGAAACAATAACTGATCTTGAAGCTAAAATTAACGCTAATGCTGTGGAACTTTCAATAGCGAGAGAAAACTTAAATCAATTCAAAGAGGAATTGAATAAAAAAGATCCAACCATTATCCAATATTTAGAAAACAAATCTGCGGAACCTTATCTTTTAAGATTGCAAGAGCAAATTGCTGAAGTTCAAACTCAAAAAGATATTGCACTATCAAGTTTGGGTGATTCAAAAAGTAGTAAAGATGTACAGATAATTAAAAAGTTCGATGAAAAGTTAGCTGAATTAAAAAATAAATTAAGTAAGAATGTAAAAAGTTATCAAAGCTCGGTTTTAGCTGCAAGTCCCGAAGAGATTAAAACACTTACACAGCAAATTTTTGAAGAACAAGTTAAAGCTCAAGCATTGCAGGCATCGCATGATAAACTTAAGGGATTTCTTGCCGGTTACGAAAAAAGATTTAATTCTCTTCCACAAAGAACAATTGATCTAGCAAGATATGAAAGAGAAAAACTTGCCTACGAAAAATTATATTCATTGCTCGAAGAAAAATATCAAGAAGCTTTGATTAATGAGCAGTCCACTACAGGTTCTGTATTAATTATGAATTATGCCCGCGTACCTAAAGTACCAGCTAAACCGAATAGAAAACTAATAATTTTAATTGGTTTGGTACTCGGTCTTGGTTTAGCTTTTGGCTATGCTCTAATTATGAATTATTTTGATAAGGCAATAAAATCTCCTGAAGATATTGAGGAAAGAAATATAAATCTTATCGGATGGGTGCCAAAAGTTGTATCTATTGATTCCGAAAATAGGCAGAGGGGAGAAGGATTTATAATTAGCAATAAAGCTGATTCCGTTGCCAGTGAAGCATTTAAAGCAATCCGTACAAGAATAAGATATTCAATGGTAGAAGGTGAAGCTAAAAGAATATTAATTACATCATCCACGCCTGGTGAAGGTAAATCAACTATGGCTGTAAATCTTGCGGGAAGTTTTGCAATTGCCAATAAAAAAACGGTTATAATCGATTGTGATTTAAGAAAACCAAGAATACATGGTATCTTTAATGAAAAAAGATTTCCTGGTTTTACAGATTATTTTATTGGTCGGGCTACACTGGAAGAAATTAAACGTAAAACATCAACTGAAAACTTAACGATAATTACAGCGGGTACAATTCCACCGAATCCCTCAGAAATATTAGACTCAAAAGGAATGGCTGCTCTGTTGGAAAAATTAGCAAGCGATTTCGATATTGTAATAATTGATTCACCTCCTGTGCTTACGGTTACTGATGCAGAGATTTTATCCAGAATAGTGGACGAAACTATTTTAGTTGTTTCTGCAAATACTACTGATGTTGATATGATGACAAAAGCAGTTTCACTTCTAAAATCCGGCGATAAAAATTCCTTTGTCGGAGCAATATTAAACAGATTTGAAGTTCAAAATTCTTACGGTTCATACTACCGATATGCTTATACTTATGCAAGAGGCGGAGTAGAAGGAAAAAGAGAAAAAGTGAGGATCAAAAAAAAGAAACAAAATAAAAGTAAATAGAAAACTTTAAAGAATATTAATAAAGTAATAAAAAGGCAGATGTAAATTTAATATCTGCCTTTTTTATTTTAAAAAAATGAGAGGGAAATTGAGATTATTAGTTACAAACTTTCTCTTACTTGTTTATAAATTAATTTACTGAGAGTAATTCTAATTCAAAAATGAGTGCTGCATTAGGTCCAATTTGTCCACCTGCTCCTCTTGAACCATAAGCAAGTTCAGATGGAATATAAACTTCCCACTTATCGCCTTCTTTCATTAGTTGTAAAATTTCTGTCCAGCCTTTTATTACTCCGGTTAGTTTAGTCTCAAAAGGAGTTCCTCTCTTTACAGAGCTGTCAAAAACAGTTCCATCTAAAAGTTTACCGGTATAATGAGCTTTTACGGTACTGCTTAAAGTTGGTGATTTACCGCTGCCTTTTTTAAGAACCTTGTATTGGATGCCGTTATCTAAAGTAATAACTCCTTCTTTTTCTTTATTTTCTTTAAAGAATTTTTCAGCTTCGGCTTTATTTTTTTCAGCAGTTTCTTTATTGGCTTCTTCCATTTTCTTTCTCATTTCCATTTGGTAAGCATTAAGAATCTGAGTTTTTAATTCTTCAGAAAACATTGATGTATCGGCATAAGCATCTTTCATTCCCATAGCAAAAGCCATTGAATTAACTTCAATTTTTTGAAGTTTAAAGTTTTTTCCATATTCATTTCCAAGACTGTAGCTTACAGAGTCTTTATTAGTTTTAAGTTCAATATTTGTAGTATTTTTGTGTGTATTGCAACCCACAAATAATAAACCGATTATCAAAAATACAATTAACGCTTGTTTCATATTTAATCCTTATTTTTAGTATTGTAAAAAAGTATATCATTAAAGTTACACTTTTTATTTTAAATAAAAAATTATGTTTATCACAAATAAATCCGAAGCAATAAAGGGATAAATAAAATATTTATTAATTTTTCTTAATACTTTTTATAAAATTGATACACATTAAAATAAATTATTGTTAATTTAAAAACTTATAAAACAATTTCTAATTTGAGAGTATGCTAAAAGACAGACATGTTAAAAAAGGAGATATTGTAAGAGTTCATTTCACAGGGAAATTTGAAAATGATACAGTTTTTGATTCTTCTTTTGGAAAAGAACCACTTAGGTTTAAAGTAGGTAATAACGAAGTAATTAGAGGTTTTGATGAAGCGGTAATTGGAATGAAAGAAGGGTTCGAGAAAACTGTTTATCTTACCTCCGATAAAGCTTACGGTATTGTTGAAAAGGAGCTTATAATTGAAATTAATAAATCGGAATTACCTTCGAATTTAAGCATGAAAATTAATCAAGAATTATTAATCCCTAATGATGAAGGTGCACCAATAAAGGTAAGAGTTACTAAAACAACAGATGAGACTATTACATTAGATGGCAATCATCCTTTAGCCGGAAAAAATTTAATATTTACAATAAAACTTATTGAAATACAATAAGTTATTCAGCCGTAGTTTGAGAATTCTTATCGTTTTCTTCTATAAATTTTTTAATGTCTTCAATATATTCCATAATGGCTTTGGCTTTGTTAAGACCAAACGTGAATGGATATTTTGTGCTTCCTGCAACGGGTAAAGAAATAATAGGTTTATCTTTATATTCACCTATTGTTACCGGAATTTTTTCTTCAGACATATTTTTATTCTCCCAAAAAATACTTTATTTATTGTAAAAAAATAATTAATATTAAATTATTAGAAAATTTACTTTAAAGCAAATATTTTTTAGAAATTTATTTTATGATTACAATTATTGGATATAATAAGAATAGAAGTAATTTTTTAGTGAAGTTTTTGGAAAAAAATTCAATCCCACATAAATTTTCTCTTATAGAAAATGCTATATGCTGCTCCGAAAAAATTATTCTTCCCGATACAAATAACATTGTTACGGCAATAAAAAAAATGTCTTTACATAATTTGAATAATTATCTGCAACTTGTTCAGAAACCTATACTTGGAATAAATAACGGTTTGAGAATTATGTGCAATAATATTTTAGATATAGATAGAAACGGTTTAGGATTTTTCAATCTTGATGTTAAATCAATAAGCGATGATTTTAAGAGTGAAGATATCGGTGAGCTCAATTTAAATTCTACCGACATTGCTATAAACAAAAAAAATGTTAATTTCGATTCTTCAAAACATCTTTGTAAAACGGAATACGCAAAAGATTCTTTCACACTAGACAATAAAGAATATAGTTTAGTATTAAATAATAAAAATTATTTTGGTCTTGAATTAGATATTAAAAAAAATCTTCGAATTGCTGAAAATATTTTAAAACAATTTGTTAATCTTTAATTCTCTTTTGCATTTTGCTTCTCCAAAGGGAAAGAGCGGTTGAGTATCATCTATTATTCCAATTCTTTGAACCAACCTTCAATAATACTCTTTAATGATATTTCTTCTTTGTGATAGAACTCATTTGTCTTAACATCATAATTATAATCTTCTGACCAAGCATCTATATTCTTAATTATTTCTTCGAGAGCATCAAGTACAAAGTCTAATTCTTTATTCGTCATTGTAGGATGTAATGATAATCTTACCCAACCTGGTTTTTCCGAAAGATCACCTGAAGATATTTTTTCTGTAATTCTTTTCGATCTTGTAGGATCGACATGCAGTAAATAGTGTCCGTAAGTCCCGGCACAAGAGCAACCGCCTCGAACTTGAACTCCGTATCTGTCATTTAATAATTTTACAATTAAATTGTAATGGATATCTTCTACATAAAATGAAATTACTCCGAGTCTATCAATAACATTATTAGCAAGGACATGAACTTTTTGCATTTTGTCAAATCTCTCAAAAGCACGTTCAACAAGTTCTTTTTCTCTTTTAAGAATATTCTCTTCACCCATTTTTTCTTTTAACTTAATGCAGAGAGCCGTTCTAATTGTTTGAAGAAACCCTGGTGTTCCACCATCTTCGCGAGCTTCAACATCATTTATATATTTGTGTTCGCCCCAAGGATTTGTCCAATCTACAGTTCCGCCTCCTGGATGATCGGGTACTGAAGAAGTGTTTAAACTTTTATTAATAATCATTACTCCCGCAGTTCCCGGTCCGCCCAAAAATTTATGTGGTGAAAAGAAAATAGCATCCAACTTTTCGAGAGGATCAGTAGGGTGCATATCAATTTTTACATAGGGTGCAGAAGCTGCAAAATCAACAAAACACAATCCGCCGTTTTGGTGCATAATTTTTGCTAATCTGTGATAATCAGTTCTTATACCTGTTACGTTAGAAGCCCCTGAAAAAGACCCAATTTTTAATTTTCTGTTTTTATATTTTTCCAGAAGTTCTCCTAATTTGTTATAACAAACCAAACCTTGGGCATTGGGTTCAATAACAATAACTTCTGCTATTGTTTCTAACCAAGAAGTTTGGTTACTGTGATGCTCCATGTGTGTAACAAAAACTACTGGTCTATCATCTCCACTAATATCAATACAACCTCTGTATTTTTCGGGTACTTTAAGATTAAGTATTCTTTGCAATTTATTAACAACTGCCGTCATTCCAAAACCTGCCGAAATAATGATATCATCGGCAGAGGCATTAACATGTTCTTTTATTATTTTTTGTGCTTTGTGGTAAGCGTTTGTCATTAAGCATCCCGTAATGCTTGATTCAGAATGTGTGTTCCCAACCATAGGATAAAATGTGTTAATCATTTTTTCTTCAATAGGTTTGTACAATCTACCGCTTGCAATCCAATCGGCATAAATTAATTTTTGATTTCCGAAGGGTGAGTTAAATGATGTATCTATTCCAACTATCTTATTTCTGAATTTACTAAAATGGGATTCGAGATTCATTATTTCATTCCAAATTTTGTTATTAAACTACTTGTTTGTTTCCCTGAAAGTTAAAACACAAATCTAATAATCTAATAGGTAAAAATAAAATAATAAATTTAATACAAAATTAACTTGATTTTTATACATACATGTATGTATGTTTATGCTTAAAAAAATAGAACTTATGAGAAGAACGAAAGTTGATGCTAAAAAGACCAAAGAATTAATTGTAAAAGCTGCAATAAAGGAAATGAGCGAAAAGGGATATTCTTCAACGAGATTATCTGATATTGCCAAAAGGGCAAATGTTACCAGAGGAGCCATTTACCATTATTATGAAAATAAAAGTGCCATTCTTTACGATATACATACCAAAAATAAAGAGCGTGTTAATTCAATGCTATTAGCTTTTGAATCTAAATTAGAAAGCCCGATTGAAAAAATGAAAAACATTTATATGGATATCTTTAATAGATTTGAAGAAGATGAAGAGTTCAGGCAAATTGAAGAACTTTTTTTTAAGATAGAGTTTGCTACAATAATTAAAGAAGATAATGAGCTTAGATCAAGATTCAACAAAGATATACAGGATTATCAAAAAAGAATAATAAGAATTGTTAAAACCGCTCAAAAGGAAGGGTATTTTAGAAGTGATATTTCAGCAAAAAATATTTCGCTTACGATAATCTCATTCTATTTTGGACTTACAATGCTTTGGTTTACAAATATAATTGAGTTTTCAATTAAGAAGCAAGCAAAAGATTATATCGAAGTACTATTTAAAGGATTAGAAGCAAATTAAAAATATATTAAAGGAGAACTAATGAAAAAGTTAATTGGTAAAATTTTATTCTTACTGATTCTTTTTACATTCATAACAAGCTGTGATGAAGAGAAAGTTGAATCAAAAAATATGGAACAAATTTACAAAGAAGAAGGGATTCCGGTAAAAGTAAAAGAAATTGATGAAAACAGTTTCTCACGCGATCTTAGTTACAATGCAGTTTTAAGTGGAATTAAAGAGTCTACCGTAAGTGCATTTATTGGAGGAAGAATTGAAAAAGTAAATGTAAAAGTCGGTGATTTTGTTAAGAAAGACCAAGTTATATTTGAATTTCCGGAAGATAGTCCATCTGCACAATTTTACCAAGCTAAAGTTGCTTACGAAAACTCAAAGACAATGTATGAGCGTTATCAAAAACTTTTTGAAGTAGGTGGTATTTCAGCACAAAATTTAGATAATGTTAAAACCCAATACGAAGTAAACAAAGCAAATTGGGATAATATTCAAAGATTGGTAAAAGTTCTTGCACCAATTTCAGGCTACGTTACGCAGGTTGCGGTTAAAGAAACAGATAATGTAAGAAAAGAAGCACTGCTTGCAATTATTGCCGATCTAAGAAAATTAAAAACAAGTATTTCTGTTTCAGAAGATGAGATTAATGATATTAAAAAAGGAAATATTGCTACGGCTGAATGGCAGGGAATTAAAGTTAAAGGAAAAGTTACACAAGTTGATATGGCTATGAATCCTTACACACAATCTTTTAATGCCGATATTGTTTTTGATAACTCTGCAAGAAAAATGAAAGCCGGTGTTACTGCAGATATTACGATTCAAAGTGGAAGCAATAAAAAAATAATATCTGTCGATAGAAAAAATTTGATTGCCGATGGTAAAGAATTTTTTGCTTTTACTTTAAATAATGGTATAGCCAAAAAAGTAAAACTGAAAGTAGGAAAAAAGAGCGGAGTATTTGTAGAAGTGCTTGAAGGTCTTAATATTGGTGATAAGATAATTATTGAAGGGCAAATGTTTTTGGATGATAACACTAAAGTAAAGATTATTAAATAGGGAGTTGACCAATGTTTTTATCTGATTTATCAATAAAAAGACCAATAATGATGACAATGTTTTTATTGGTCTTTGTACTGTTTGGTATTATATCTTATTTCTCGTTAAATCTGGGTTTAATGCCTAAAGTAGATATTCCTTTTGTTACAGTACAAACTGTTTATCCGGGTGCCGGTCCACAAGAAATTGAGACACAAATAACTAAGGTTGTAGAAGATGCTGTATCAACAGTAAGCCAAATTAAATCAATTATCTCTTACTCCTTAGAAGGTGTTGCAATTGTGATGATTGAATTTGATCTTAATAAAGATGTAGATATTGCAAACCAGGAAGTAAAAGACAAAATAGATGCTATACTTGGTGAATTGCCAACAGGTTCAGAACCACCGATTATACAAAAATTTGAGATAGGAGCCAAACCGATAATTGATTTGGTCTTGTCCGGTAATTTAGATCCGATTCAATTATATGAATTAGCCGACAAAACTATAAAAGATAAATTTTCGCAAATTAAAGGTGTTGCTGATGTAAAAATTGTAGGTGGACAAGAAAAAGAAATAAAAATAAAATTAGATAATAGAACTGTATATCAAAATTATATTTCGCTGCCACAATTAGCACAAATATTGGCTGCTCAAAATGTTGATATTCCAGGTGGAAGTTTCCAAAAAGGCTCGCGGGAATATACTTCAAGAATCAAAGGGAAATTTCAAACTATCAATGAAATTAGAAATTTAGAAATAAGCACACCACTGGGTAATAAAAAATTAGGTGATATTGCTAAAATAAGCGAAGAAGGCAAAGATGTAAAAGTTCGCAGTACTTACTTTCATGGCAAAACAAAAGAAAAAAATGATGATGTTGTTATTTTATCAATACTAAAAGCATCTGATGGTAATACAGTAGAGATGGCTGAGAAAATTGTAGAAATTTTACCTGAAATAAATAAGCAATTACCCGAGAATATTAGTTTGGAATTAGTTAATGACGATTCGGTATTTATTAAATCTTCTGTAGAAGATACATTATCTAACATTGCTCTCGGTATTGTTTTAACAGCTTTTGTGCTACTCTTTTTCTTACATGATTTGCGTTCAACCATTATTGCGGCTTTATCAATGCCTTTTTCTATAATTTCTACATTTATGCTTTTAGATTTTTCAGGCTTTTCATTGAATGTAATGACATTGATGGGACTTTCAACTTCTGTGGGTATTCTTGTTGCTAACTCAATTGTGGTATTAGAAAATATCTTTCGCCATAAAGATATTGGAGAAAATAAACAAGATGCTGCAAGCAAAGGTACCAGCGAAGTTGTAGTTGCGGTAATTGCATCGGCAATGACCAATATAGTTGTTTTTGTCCCGATTGCTAATATGTCCAGCTTAGTCGGGCAATTCTTTAAAGAATTTGCATTATCAGTTACTTATGCAACTATTTTCTCGATCATAGTTTCATTTACATTAACTCCAATGCTTGCTTCTATTATATTACCCGAGAGAGACGACAAGAAGCATAGAATTGGTGAAAAACTGGAACGAATGTTTAAAGCTTGGGAAAATTCATATAGAAAGTTATTATCTAGAGCTATAAAGAACAAGGTAACCAGTGCAATTACAGTATTAGTTTCTATTGTGCTTTTTTTCCTTAGCTTTTTTGTTGCAGCTCAATTAAGTTTTGAATTTATGCCTGCTTTAGATGAGGGAAACGTAAAAGTTTCCGTGGAATTACCCCAAGGAGCAAATTTAGAAGAAACAGCCGATTTATTAGATGAAATTGAAGCTGTTATTTCAAAAAATAAAGAAGTAAAATATATCTTAACACAAATTGGTAAGATTACTGAATTAGAACAAGGCTCAAATGTTGCTCTTATGAAAGTAGAACTTGTAGATGCTGATTTACGTGAAATAAAAACTACCGAAATGAGTTCAAAACTAATCAAAGACTTATCAAATATTCCTAATGCCATGATTAGAGTTTCGGCTTCATCCAGTGCCGGAGATAATCAGGCTCCAATTACACTATTTGTACAGGGAACTGATATGGATAGATTGGAAAAAATACAAAATCAATTATATTCTAAGGTAAAAGAAATACCTGGTATAACGAATTTGAATACAAGTTATAGAACAGGGAAACCAGAAATTACACTTTATCCAAATAGAGAAAAACTTGCTGAAGTGGGTTTGACTATGAACGATCTTGCATTTACGTTAAGAGCAAGTGTAGAAGGCTTAACAACAACACGTTACTCTGATAAAGGGGAAGAGTACGATATAAGAATTACATTAGATGATTATTCGGTAAATTCTCCGGAGAAAATTTCAAACATTACGGTTATTTCTCCGAAAGGGAAATTCAAAATGCAACAGCTTGCTGATGCTAAGTTTACAGAAGGTTACAGTAGAATACTTCATAGAGATAAATCTAAAACTATTCAATTTACTGGAGATGTTTTAGAAGGATATGCACTTGGAGATATAAAAAATGAAATTAATGCTGAAGTTAAAAAATTAGATTTACCCAGCGGCTACAGAGTTTCTTGGTCAGGTTCAGCGGAGATGATGACTGAAGCTATGTTCGATATGGCTTTTGCTTTTGGCTTGGCTTTTATGTTAACCTATATGCTATTGACTGCAATTTTGGAAAGTTTTACACAACCATTAATGATACTTGCAACAATTCCACTTGCAATGATTGGAGTTTTTATTGCCCTATACATTAGCGGATTAAATGTAAGTGTAATGGCTATGCTTGCAATTGTAATGCTTATTGGCATAGTTGTAAATAATGCAATATTAATTCTTGATTACGCTAATGTTTTGGTGAGAAAAGGAGTATCTGTTAAAGATGCGTTATTAGAAGCAGCTCCCATTAAACTTAAACCGATTCTCATGTCAACAATAGCAATTATTCTTGGTATGGCTCCCATGGCACTCGGGATAGGTTCTGCTGGTAAAGAATTCAGGCAGCCAATAGGTGTTGTTAGTATAGGAGGTTTAATAGCTTCAGGTATTTTAACTCTTTATGTAATTCCTGCAGTTTATCAATTAGTACACAGAGAAAAGAAAACCGAAGAGGTAATCAATGAAAAATAAAATTATTTTGAGCTTAATATATCTTTTAGCATTCAATTTGCTTAATGCTCAAACTTATAACATAGATGAATTTATGGAGTTGGTTGTAAAGAATAATAAAGATATCCTTATTGCAAAAAAAGAATTGGAAATTGCAGAAACTCAAGATGCAATGGCACGTTCGGGAGCATATCCTTATATACAGGCTGGTGCAAATTATAAAAGAAACTTTAAGAATGCTTATATGTATGCGGATTTTAGTGGATTATTGAAGATGATTCAACAAATGCTTCCACCAAACCCTAATCCGACACCTCCACCGCCGGGAACTCAAACGGGAGGTGCATCTAAATTCAAGATAAATTATAAAAACGAATTTAGTGCAAATGCAAGTGTAACGCAGCAAATCTTTAATTTTTCTGTTTTTAAAGCGATTAGTGCTGCCAAACAATATCAAAAACTTTCCGGAAATATTTTTGATGCTACTATGATTGGAATAAAAAATGGTAGTAAAAAAGCATTTTATCAAACTTTATTATTGAAAGAATTATTAAATGTTAACAAAGAATCAGAGAAGAATGCTAATGAAAATTACATAGAGTTAAAGAAAAAATATGAAGTCGGAATAGCTTCTGAGTTAGAAATGCTTCAAGCTGAAGTTCGTTGGCAAAATTCCATTCCTCAATTAACACAAGCCGAAAGAAATTATCAACTTGCACTGAATAGCTTAAAAACTTTAGCAGGATTAAAATATTCGGATAAATTTGAAATCGAAGGAAATCTTGATATTAAACAAAAACCATTAATGAAAATTGAAATGGCTGATGTGTTTAATAACAGACCGGATTACAAAGCAATGGTTTCTGAGAAAGAATTAAGAGAAACTAATGTTGGAGTTGAATCTGCTGCTCATTATCCAAGTCTTTCCGTAAGCTTTATATATTCCTATGCTGCACAATCCGATTACTTTAAACTTGAACGAGAAAACTATTTCCTTTTTGGACAATTAAACCTACAAGTACCAATATTTAACGGATGGCGAACAACCGCTCAAGTTCAAGAAGCTCAAATACAAGCCGATCAGGTTGAACTTAAAATTCAAAAATTTAAGAACAGTATCTACACTGAGATTAAAAATCTTGAACTTAAATTAAATGAAGCAGAAAAAAGAATTAACTCCGCCAAAGCAACTTTGGGAATTGCAAAAAAAGCATTTAATATTGCTGAAGCTACAACCGAAAATGGTTTGTCAACTCAGTTGGAATTAAAGGATGCTCGTCTCGGTTACGATCAAGCGAGATTAAATTATCTTTCTGCAATGTATGAATATTTAGAATCATATTTTGATTGGGAACTTGCCGTAGGAATAGCTAAATAATTTAAGGGAGTTTTTCTAACAATATAAAATTTTGTGTTATCTCAATCCAGCTTGTTTCCGTTATCCGTTAGCAGATAACGGAAACTATTCTTATAAATCTCAATTTATAAAAGATTACAATAGTTCAACAATATTTTTGCTTTTCGTAATATCAGTTTTTCTATTTGTAATTTTTTGATTGTTTTTGTCAAATCCTTCAACCTGCATAGTCATTTCCATTTCTGTAACAGATTCAGTTTTTTTCACTAAACCTTTACTGTTGTCAAAAATAAAATTTCCGTTAGCATTTACAATTGGTTTCGTAAAAGTGTAAGTAGCACCGTTTTGATTTACTACATCGTTACCAAACAAATTAACAACTAATTTAGAATCTACATAAACCAAGGTGTCTTTCTTTATACTTACACTATCTACTTTGTAAAGGGCAACATTTTCGGCAGTATAGACGGCAAGTGGTGAGTTGTATTTTAATTGCCAAGATGAATCAACTCCAACTTTTTTATCTTCTATAACTTTAAACATTTGCTGAATAAGAGGCATTAGAGTTCCATTTGCAATAGTTGCTCTCATCTGTTCTTTTGTTTTTGCGGACAAAGTATCGGGTATCTTTTGAATATTCATAATGTTTTTGATAATTCTGTTAACATTTGTTACTTCAACTACTTGTCCTTTTGTATCAACTTTAATCTTAAAAGGAGTTTTTTTTACTGCTTCGTAATCTGCAAATTGTATCTTTTCTCTTGTAGAGTAAAGCATTTTTGAATCGTATCGAATAGTTTGTCCATTCAAATTTGTAGATGCAGTTATAGAATTTATCCTAACTTCGATTTCCGCAAAGCCGTGTTCAGTAATATTTAAAACCTTTAAATTTAACTTATAATCAGCTTCTTGTTTAATATTATTTTTAATTGTTGAATCGGCAGTAATGATTTCTGTTTTTTTGGAAAATGTTTTCATTTTGTAAGAAAACTTTTTGCCTTTAGCAAATTTATATTTCAATTTTACTAAAGGTCCGGTTTTTTTTGCTATGTTTTCAATTGATTTTGTAATCTTAACTTTCGAAGAATAATTTTTCGTTTTTTCGTCTTTAGAGCAGCTTGTTATTAATAGAATAGCTGCTAACAATATAATTTTTTTCATATATAATTCTATAATTTAATAAAGTAAATAATTTTTTCTTTTTAATTTAAATTGTTCAAGTTTGTTGTGATAGTTTCTTATTATTTTTTCGGGAGCTGCATTTCCCAAAATATCTTCACGGAAGTTTTTATTTCCCCATAATCTCTCTATTGAACCTCTAAATTCAAAATTATTGGGATAAAGTTTATGAATCAAATAAATTAGATGTATTCCAAATTCAATCGGTTTAAATTTATTTCTATCAGTAATTTTTAATTTAATTCCATTGCATAAATTGCTTTTGTGTTTTACATATTCTGCCATATTAGGAATTATTTCCGGCGTGTAAGATGTAGAACTTAGTTCAACTCCTTCAAAATTATATTGATAAAGTTCTTTGAGTAGCTTTTCGGAATTTATGTACGGACTCCCAATTTGCAGAAAAGGAGAGTAAGTTCCTCTTCCTTCCGATAAATTAGTTCCTTCAATCAAACACATTCCCGGATAAACTAAAGCTGTTTCCAAATTAGGCATATTAGGACTTGGGGCAATCCAATTTAATTTGCAGTCATCGTAATAGAAATTTCGTTCCCAATTTTTAAGTTTAATTATAGTTAAATCAGCAGGTTTATCTGTTTGCAAAACTTTGGGTCGGTTAAAATATGTTGCCAATTCACCAATTGTCATTCCGTGTCTAATTGGTAATTCTGCAATTCCCACAAAAGATTTAAAAGCTGTATCTAACATTGGTCCTTGAACATCAAGACCGTTTATTGGGTTTGGTCTATCCAAGATTAAAATAGGAATTTTAAATTCAGAAGCTGCCTGTATTGTATAATACATAGTTGATATGTAAGTATAAAATCTTGCTCCAATATCTTGAATGTCAAAAATTAATAAATCAACATCTTTTAACATTTCGCTATTAGGTTTTTTTATCTTCCCATAAAGAGAATAAACGGGAATTCCGGTTTTGGAATCAATTCCCTCCTTAATGGATTTGCCATCGGGAGCATTACCTCTAATTCCGTGCTCCGGTCCAAATAATGCGATTAAATTAACATCTTCAAGATTGTGCAAAGTATCAACAAGGTGTTTGCCTGAACTTAATATACCAGTGTGATTAGTAATCAATCCGATATTTTTATTTTTCAATAGATCAATTTTTTCTGAAATTAAAACATCAGCTCCGGTTTTAACCGATTCATTTTTTACTTGGGTTACTTTTTCACAACTTACTAGAAGAAATGAAATAGCAACTATAAGTCCAAATAATTTTTTGCTAAAACCCATGATGCGAGTGTTAATCCGTCCCATATTGTATTATCTCTAATTAGTTTTTCAAAGTTGTTTACGGAAATTTCTAAAATTTCAAATTCTTCGGTTTCATCTGATTCTAAAGGATTATCAAAAAGTTCAGTTGCCAAATAAACGCTACAAATCTCATTTGAAACGCCGGAATAAGGTGAAAACTCTCCTATAAATTTAAGTTTGCCGTCTTTTCCGGTTTCTTCTCTAAACTCTTTGTGAGCATTTTCTTGGGCACTAAAACCTTCTTCAATAGCACCGCAAGGAAATTCCAAACTTTCTTTTTGATTTAAATATCTATATTGATTAGTAATAAGTAGAGTGCTTTCATTAACAAATGGAACAACCATTGTAGAACCCGGAGAGTGAACATAGTGATATTCACCTTTAGGTCCACTCTCAATTTCAAAATTATCTAATTTGTATTTCCAATATTTATTTGAAAACACGGTTCTTTCATTAAGTTTATTCCATTTTCTTAGTTTCATTAAAATCCGTTATTTTCAAGAAGTTCTTTACGAGAGAAGAAATGCGAAATTTCTTTTGTTGCATTTTCATCGGAATCGGAACCATGTATAATATTTTTTTCGATGCTTTCTGCATATAATTTTCTTATTGTTCCTTCTTCTGCATTTTCAGGATTTGTAGCACCAATCAGTTTTCTAAAATCAGCAACTGCGTTATCTTTTTCCAGAGCTATCGGAACACAAGGACCGGAAGTCATATAAGCAAGCAAATCATTAAAGAAAGGTCTTTCTTTATGAATTTCATAAAAACCACTTGCAGAATCGTTTGTAAGTCTTACCATTTTCATCGCAAGAATTTTAAATCCCGCTTCATTTATTTTTTGTATTACTTGTCCGATAAGTTGTTTCTCAACACAATCCGGTTTTAAGATTGCTAATGTTTTATTACTCAAAATTTTTCTCCTATGTTTAAATTGTAATTATGTAAATATGCCGAACTTTAAGAAGTCCGGCAATAAAATTTTTTAAATTTATCTTTATGGTTATATGGATTTGGCATTCTACAAGAAAAGCAATCTCTATGAAAAAAGATAAACTACTTTGCGTATTTTGAAAAAAGTCTTAATGACTATTTTATTTACTTTTTCTTTCCTGCTAATGCTTTCTGCATTGTAACACCAATATCAGCAGGACTTTCAACAACATGAATCCCTGCTTTTTTCATTACTTTCATTTTTTCTGCCGCAGTTCCTTTTCCACCTGAGATTATTGCTCCTGCATGTCCCATTCTTCTTCCGGGAGGTGCTGTTTTGCCTGCAATAAAACCAACAACAGGTTTCTTGACATTTTTCTTAACAAATTTTGCAGCTTCTTCTTCTGCGGTTCCTCCGATTTCACCAATCATAACTATTCCATCTGTTTGCGGATCTTCATTAAACAATTTTATAATATCTATAAATTGAGAACCAATAACGGGATCACCGCCAATACCAACACAAGTAGATTGTCCTATTTTTAAATCGCTGAGTTGTTTTACTGCTTCGTAAGTTAGAGTTCCGCTTCGAGAAACTACTCCTACTCTTCCTTTTCTATGAATAAAACCCGGCATAATTCCGATTTTAGCTTTGCCCGGTGAAATAACGCCAGGACAGTTTGGTCCGACTAATTTGACATCTAATTTTTTAATAGCATTATAAACTTTTACCATATCTTGTGCAGGAATTCCTTCGGTAATACAAACAACCAATTTTATCCCTGCATTAGCAGCTTCAAGAATTGCATCCGCTGCGAAAGGGGGAGGAACAAAAATTGCAGAGGCTTGGGCTTTTGTTTCTTTTACCGCATCAGCAACTGTGTTAAATACCGGAACGCCAAGATGCTTAGTACCGCCTTTGCCGGGAGTAACACCGCCAACAACATTTGTTCCGTACTCAATCATTTGTCCGGCATGGAAAGAACCTTCACTTCCTGTAATTCCTTGGACAATAACTTTGGTTTTTTTCTCAAGTAGAATACTCATTATAATTTCCTTGGATAAATTTATTTTTTATAATTTATAAAATGAAAGTTAATAAATTTATGTGAAAAATAAGAAGCTAAGAAGAATAAAAAGTAGAAAATATATAAAGAGTAAAAAATCAGAGGAGTAAAATAATAAACGAGAAATGTGTAATATACTGTGCCAAAATGAAGAAAAATATCTTTAAAAATAAAAAAAACCAATACAATATTAAAAAAGTATTGGTTTAATAAAATAAATTTAAAGCAAGTTTAAGAAACTTTTATTTTCTTTTCTTGAACTAGTTTTGCTAATTCGGAAGTACCGTTTTTAGAAATGTTTTTAAGTGCTTTTGAGCTTAATTTTACTTTTACAAATCTATTCAGTTCCTTAACCCAAATTCTTTTCTTATGTAAGTTAGGTAAAAATCTACGCTTAGTTTTATTATGCGAGTGAGATATACTATTACCTGAAATTGGTTCTACACCAGTAATTTGACATCTTCTTGACATTTTATCTCCAAATCTTAAAAATTACAGAATTACAATATAAGAAATTTATTTTAAAAAAACCCAAACAAATTAACAAAAATAATGCCCAAGCTTTCAATTTCTAAATCTAAAATTTATTTATTCGTCAACTGTTGTTCTTGCACCGAGTTCTCTATCTAACATAAACAAACCGCCTTTACTATCACCGATAAGTTTAAAATTATCAACTATTTGCTGAACTGTATCTTCTTCTTCTACTTGTTCATCAACAAACCATTGCAAGAAACTTTTTGTAGGGTGATGATTTTCTTCAATTGCTAAATCCAATAATTTATGAATACTTGCAGAGACAAATTTTTCATGTTCTAATGAATCTTTGAAAACTTCTTCAGCTGATTTCCATTCGGTTTGCGGAGCATCAATTGCAGCTAATTTTACTTTACCGCCAAGTCTTAAAATAAAATCATAGAATTTCATTGCGTGTTCATATTCTTCTTCAGATTGCATTTTCATCCATTGAGACATTCCGGATAAATTTTTGTCGTCAAAATATGCAGACATCGATAAGTATAAATAAGAAGAATACATTTCTTTTGTTAGTTGATCGTTTAAAGCGTTAATAATTTTTTTTGAAGCCATTTTCTTTCCTTTTATTTGGTTAAACTAATTTTTGATTTTACCCGAAAAGATAGTAAAAATAAATCAATTAAATATTATCATTTCTAATAAGCTCTTAAAAATTAGTTTGTGTTAAAAATAAATAGTCGTCATTTTAACTACGGTTCAAAATCTCACTTAGTAGATTTATAATTAAGTTTGAGATGACAAAATTTTTTATTTTTTCAGATGTTTTTTATATCAAGTAATCAAAAAATGGGAAGTTTGGTTAAAAAATATAAATATATTGTTCCTTTAATAATCTTAGGATTATACACCAATCTGTTTTGCCAATATGAAGATGGAATTCATAAATTAGAGTCCGACCATTACCGAAAATTGTATCCGAAATATCTTGAAAAAAAAGGAAGTAATGAAAAAATTATTCCATTAAATAAAGCTAAAGAAAGAAAATTAAGCAAAGCGGTTTTCGGTTATTTACCCTATTGGGAATATAAAAACCGAAAATATCTTCGCTACGAACTTTTAACTCACATAGCACTTTTTAGTTTTAGTGTTGATAAGTATGGATTTATTAACAATCCGCCTGGCACTGATTGGCCTTGGACTGATGTAATAAATGCAGCCCATCAAAATGGTGTTAATGTGCAAATGTCGGTAATTAACTTTGATCTTACAAAAGCAGAAATGCACGAAGTTTTAACTAAAAGAGAATACATTGATAACTTTATTAGTTCCGTTAAAATAAAATTTTTTCTTTTTAACTTAGACGGAATCAATATTGATTTTGAAGCGAGTAATATTGATGTAAGCGATAGAGGTATCGTTATCAATAATTTTATGAGGGAACTTACCGATTCAGTTCATTCGTTATCTGAAGATTATGAAGTTTCGTATGCTTCACCTGCAGTAAATTGGGGCGGATGGAACTTAATTGGACTTGCTAATAGTTGTGATTACCTTTTTATAATGGGTTATCCTTATTTTGGAAAATGGAGCAGTTCAACGGGACCAACCGCACCGCTCATAGGAGGTTATACCAATATAACAAAAACATTAAATTCTGAATATGCCGGAATTAACTCTGATAAATTGATACTTGGTTTACCTTACTATGGAGGGCATTGGAAAGTTTTGGGAGATTCTGTAAAGTTTGTTGCTTCTGAAAGATACAGAAATGCAGCAATTGAAGGAGAAAATTATGGTTGGAATTGGTCTGCGACATTTAATAGTACCTGGTATAAATACAATAAAGTTTTTGTTAACCACGAAGTTTGGATTGATAATGATTCAAGTTTAGGGTTAAAATATGATTTGGCAATTTCCCAAAAACTAAAAGGAGTTGGAATGTGGGCTTTATGCTATGATGGTGCAAGAAACGAATATTGGAATCTGTTAGATAAAAAATTTGGAAACGGAACGGTTGATATTGAAAAAGAAGTAAAACTAAAGAATGATTTTTATTTATCTCAAAATTATCCTAATCCGTTTAATCCTATAACTTCAATAAATTATAGAGTCCCAAATATCAATTTTGTTGCTAATGAAATAAAGCAACCTGATCAGATTACTTCGAAAAATTCTTTTTCTCTAAATAACGAAAACGTTGTTACACTTAAAATTTATGATGTTTTGGGTAAAGAAGTTACAACATTAGTTAATAAATTACAGAAACCGGGTGAATACTCCGTAAAATTTGATGCTTCAAATTTATCGAGTGGAATTTATTTTTATAAACTTAATCTTAATGGAAATTACTTTACTAAAAAGATGACAGTTATTAAATAAAAGGAAAGAAATGAAAAAAATATTCATATCGTTAATTATTTTGCTGATTGTTAGTTGTTCTAACAACAAAGATACATCTGAGAAGAAAAGTGTTTCTGAAAAACAGCAAATTGAAGTGCAACAATCAGCTCACAAGAAAGATTACGAAAAAAATAAAAAAGTTGAACTTAATGGTGATTACAAAATTGTGGTTGAGAAGATAAGTCCAATTACTAAAAAAGAAGACGGAAGCTTTAATAATCCCGTTTTTTCTAATAATGGTAATTTTGTTTTCTTTACCAATTCAAGTTTTAGCCAAATTTGGGTATATGATTGTAAGAAAAAAAGTTACGAAAAGATTATTGAATCCCAGCAAGCGGGAGCTAACTTTCAAGTTTCTGAGGATGGAAACGAAATATATTTCAGAACAAAAGATTTTAGAAATACTGCAGGTAAAACTTTTTCAATTATGAAATATTCTCTTGTAAAGAAAGAACTTAAAACCATTTACAGCTCTAATGATAGAATATCTTATCCCAAGTTACTTGACAAAAAATTATATTTTCAAGAAAATAATAATCCAAAATCATTTAATATTAAAGCGAATAAAACTGATGAAAATTTTGACCCTCCGTTTTACTTTGTACAAAACAATAATTTAATCAAATATAATGGTTCTTCAGAAAGTGTAAGATTAAATAATAAAAAATTAAAATTTGTAAATGTAAATTACACGAAAGATGGACAATTTATAAAAGCATTAACCAAAAATAATGGTGTAATGTTGATGAATCTCAAAACTGAACCGATAAATCTTTATCGAAATGCAATTACACTAAGTAAACTTTTTAATAGTAACTTAGTAGTTTTTGCATCGGAGAAAAACGATGGAATGAAGCTGACAAATTCGGAACTTTTTGTAGGGTTTTTAGGTTCAAATAGAGTTATACCTATTACAAATTCCAATTCTGAACAAAGGTTTAATCCTGATTGGTCTCCAACAGAAAATAAAATTGTTTATAACAATAATGAAGGCGTAATTAAAATTATTTCATTTAAAATAGAGAATAAATAAAATGGTAAAAAAAATATCAATAATACTTATAGTTGCACTAAACTTTGTTTTAGCTCAAAAAGTTAGTGTTAAAAGCACAGAAACAATTCAATTGAAAAACTCCGGCGAAGCGTTTTACCCTAAATTTACTAAAGACGATAGCGGAATTATTTTTACTTCATCAAATTATAAAGGACTTTCTTTATATAATTTTGCAACCAAAAGGGAAGAAGTAATTACAACGGAACAAGGTGCGGGCTTCAGGCCTCAAATTATGGCTGACAATATTGTTTACAGAAAGTTTGATTTTGTAAATAAGCTTAAATATTTTACAGTTAAAAATTATAATATTGAAAATAAAACTGCTAAAGTTTTAATTAAAAATAAGAGAACATTAAAGCTACCGAATCAAATTGTTACATCTAAGATTCTTTTAGTAGAAGATTCTGTACCTCAAATGATTAAAGTTTCTGAAAAATCGTTGCAGAAAGCAAGTTTACCTAACATAGCTTTGTTAATTGAAGGAGATGATTTACTGCTGATTGAAAATGAGAGAAAGACCAAATTAAATCCACTTGGAGAAGGTGCTTATGTTTGGGCTTCATTATCAAATGATGGAACTAAAATACTTTTTACGTTCGGAACTCAAGGTGCTTTTGTTTGTGACTTAAACGGAAATGTAATACTTAACGTTAAAGAAGCACATTATCCTAAATTTTCACCTGATGATAAATTCATTTCTTATATGATTGATAAAGATGACGGACATGTTTTTACTTCATCAGATATTTTTATCTATTCGATCGATGATAAAGAATCTTTCAGGATTACCGATACAGATAATAAAATTGAGATGTATCCTGAATGGTCTAATTCAGGCGATAAACTTGTGTATAATACTACGCAAGGTGAATTGATAATTTCAGAATTAGAAATTAAAAAATAGGTGAAGAGATGATAAAGAAAATTTTAATAACATTATTTGTAATAAGCACTTCAATTTTTGCACAAGATTTTACGGGAATAAGAATTTATATAAACCCCGGACATGGCGGACATGACTCAAACGATCGTTACATTCCCGCAACAGGTTTCTGGGAAAGTGAAGGAAACTTAACTAAAGGACTTTATCTTAAAGCAATGTTAGATTCACTAAATGCAACAACAGAAATTTCGCGTACAACTAATACATCCGCAGATGATTTAGGACTTTCGGTAATAGGTGCAAGAGCTAATAATTTTGATGCCGATTTTTTTCATTCAATACATAGTAATGCATTCAAAGGAAAATCAAATTATACTTTGATGCTTTACAAA
This sequence comes from Ignavibacteriota bacterium, assembly GCA_002746605.1. Taxonomy (GTDB): domain Bacteria; phylum Bacteroidota; class Ignavibacteria; order Ignavibacteriales; family Melioribacteraceae. The sequence continues at coordinate 41,626 of PDPT01000043.1, read as the reverse complement.
GAAACTAATGGTAGTCCGGCTTTTGCCGAAGCTAAACAAATGTGTAATATAATGGTTAATGAAATATATAAAGTTCATAGAACTACAGGAAAATATGTACGCGGTGATTATTCATTTCTTGGATTTAATCTTGGAGTTTTAAGAACTTTAACAATGCCCGGCACTTTATCGGAAGGTTCTTTTCATGATTACATTCCCGAGTCATGGAGATTAAAGAATAACGCTTATTGTAAGCATGAAGCATGGGCAATACTAAAATCATTTATTAGTTATTACAATAAAGCAACTTTACCTGTCGGAGAAATTGCCGGTATCTTACGTGATCCTTTTGAAGTAGTTGATTATTATTACATACCTTCAACTGATGATGGTAAAAAACCCTTAAATAATATAAAGGTTACTTTGCTCAATGATAACAAAGTTTATAACGGAGATACTTATAATAACGGATTTTATTTATTAGACACTTTGCTCCCTGGAACTTACAGCCTTATTCTTGAAGCTACGGATTATCTTCCTGATACTGTGGCAAACGTAACAGTTACAGCCGGACAAACTACTTTTGTTGATAAATATTTAACTCCAAAACCAAATTACAATTCCCCTGATGTTACACTTGAGCTCCCTGAAGATTCAATAGATGTAAGGGCAGATGCAAAAATATCTTTAAGTTTTAATGTTAAAATGAATACAGCTTCAGTTGAGGAAGCATTTAGTTTAACTCCCTCTATTGAAGGAACCTTTACTTGGAAAAATTATGATAGAACAGTAATTTTTACTCCAAACGAATTCTTCGAGCAAGGAGTAGAATATCAAATAAAATTAGATACTGCTGCAAAGAGCATTTATGATGTAAATATTGCTAATTCGTTTGTACGTAAGTTTACAACGCAAAATGCTTTAAAACTTGTGAAATCTTATCCTGCTGATAGGGATACAGATATAAGTACTACTGTAAAAATAATTATGGAGTTTGATGCACCTATAAATACTACCTCGCTTGGAGGAAATGTTTTATTTAAAGATTCACAGAATAATAGTGTAGATCTTGTAATTAAAGAAACTGATTATGAAAACGGTAAAATCATTTTTGAACCAAGTGCTCCTCTTAAAAATAATTCATTATATACAGTTAAAGTTTTAAGTAAAATTAAAAATACATTTGGTGCAAATTTAGAATCCGATGTAATAATTAACTTTACAACCGAAGTAAATAGTAAGCACGAAGGAACAACGGTTGACGATTTTGAATCAGTTAGTGATTTGTGGGAGCCTGAACAGAGCGGTTCTACTGTTGGTGTAAATCCTGTTAACACAAATATTTATGCCGTTGGTACGAGAAAAATTAGTGGAAGTAATTCTTTACTTTTAATGTATGAGTTCGTAAATGATTCAAATGGAGTTTGCCGTGTTTATAATACCAAACAGCCTACACTTCCAGCAAATACCGGAAATTTTGGAATGTGGATTTTTGGTGATTTAAGTTACAATAACTTGGAATTTTGGTTTAGAGATAAAAACGATACTAATATTCCAATAGTTATCAAAAAAATTGATTGGACAGGCTGGAAATTTATACAGGTTGATTTATCATCATACTCTAATTTAAAATTTCATAGTGTTGTAATTAGTCAGAACGAGGAAGGAAAAAAAATAAGCAACATTTATTTTGATAAAGCAATTACAGATTATATAACAGATATCGGCAAACTACATAACACTATTCCAGATGAATTTGTACTTGAACAAAATTATCCTAATCCGTTTAATCCTGTTACAACAATAAATTACGCAATTCCGTCAAATATAAAACAGTCTACCCGTTCTACGACAGGGCAAATGTTAAACGTAAAATTGATAGTTTACGATGTATTGGGAAATGAAGTTGCTACGTTAGTTAATAAGCAACAAAGTCCGGGTAACTATCAAGTAAAGTTTGATGCTTACAGAAGCTCGTCTAGCGGCAATAAACTTGCAAGCGGGATTTATTTTTATAGATTGCAAGCAGGTAGTTTTGTATCAACCAAGAAGATGGTACTTATGAAATAAATCTTTTATATAGCTCTGTGCTCTTTTGGGTGAATAATTCTTAACTTCAGAGAGCGCAGAGAAATTAAAAATAAAAGTTTGTTTCTTACTTTTTCCTGTGTATTATGAAATCAAGTAGGTTTATAAGAGCTTCTTTACTTTCTGATTGATTGAAGATTTCGAGTTCTTTCTTTGCTTTATTCACATAACTGAGAGCAACGGATTCGGCATATTCAATTCCTTTGTACTTATTTACAAAGTCAAGTATTTTATCAATGTTTTTATTTTTCTTTCCGTTTTTAATCCATTTTATTATTTCGGCTCTCTCACTTTTTGATGCGGAGTTTAATGAATGAATAAGAGGCAGAGTAATTTTTTTATCCTTTATATCAGCTCCGAGAGGCTTCCCCACAATTTTAGCAGAACCGATATAATCTAAAATATCATCTCTAATTTGAAATGCTAATCCTAAATACTCTCCGTAATTACCCATTGCTTCAATTTGTTTTTTGTTATCGGTAGTGCTGGAAGCTCCGATTTCGCAGCAAGTGGAAAATAGAGAAGCAGTTTTATCAGAAATAATTCTGTAGTAAGTTTTTTCATCAATATCTAATTTTTGACTTTTTCTTATCTGTAATAATTCACCTTCGGACATTCTTTTTACTGTTTGTGTTATAACTTGTAAAAAATCGTAATCGTTTCCTTCTACAGAAAGGAGTAAGCCGCGAGAAAGGAGATAATCACCCATAAGTACGGCAACTTTATTTTTCCAAACTGCATTTATTGAAGGAAGACCTCTTCTGCGTTCTGCACTATCTACAACATCATCATGCACAAGAGTTGCGGTGTGTAGTAATTCTACGAGATTAGCTCCTCTGTAAGTCCTTTCGTTTATTGAGCCGGCTGTTTTGGCAGAGGTTAAAACTAAAATCGGACGAATTTTTTTTCCTTTTTGTTTAAGAATATATTTTGTAACTAAATCAACTATTCCTATCTCAGATTTTAACGCTTCTTTAAATAGCTTATTAAATTGATTTAATTCTTTTTTTACAGGTTTTTGTATGTCGTTAAGATTAGGTTTCAATATATTTTTTCTGAGAAAATTTAGATACGAATATACTTATTTCATATAATAAAACCAAAGGAATTGCCAATATTACTTGTGCAAGCGGGTCGGTACCTGGCGTTAAAACTGCAGCTATAATTAAAATAGCCACAATCGAGTGTCTTCTATATTTTTTCATGAAATCTGGTGTTAGAATTCCAATCCTAGAAAGAAAAAAAGAAAGCATTGGTAGTTCAAAAATAAAACCTGCAGCAAGCATTACACTAATAATTATGGAAAAGTATTCATCAATCGCAAAATTATTTTCAATTGCCGTTGTTCCAAATTGTCCTGCGAATGCTAAAGTCAGCGGAAGCATAATAAAATAAGCAAAAACAATTCCACTTAAAAAGCATAATGAAGAGAAAAAAACTATTCGACCAATATATTTTTTTTCATTTTCATTTAATGCGGGAACAATAAATTGCCAGATTTGATAAAATACGTTGGGAATACTTAAAATAAATCCGCCTATAACCGCTACTTGAAAAAAGAGGAAAAGCTGCCCGAAAGGTTTTAAATTTTGTAAATTTATATTAGCTTTATGTGCAGGCAGCAATAATATTTGTTCAACCAAGAAATCTATAAAAATCCAAGATATAATTGTTCCAAGGAAAATACCAACAATTATATATAAAATCCTCCACCTGAATTCTTCAAGATGTTCGAGAAAAGACATTTCGTCAGGTTTTTTCTTTTCCTCTTTTGTTTCTTTCTGCTTTAACTTTTCTACTGCTTCCAAGTTGAAATATTTTATCTTAAATCAGTATAAAGTGGAAAGTTAGTACACAAGTTTTTCACATCATTTTTTATTTCAGCCAACTTTGAATCATCTTGATAATTTTTAATTGCAAGATCAATAAAATCAGCAATCTTCTCCATTTCAGTTTCTTGCATTCCTCTCGTTGTTGCAGCCGGTGTTCCGATTCTGATTCCGCTTGTAACAAAAGGACTTTTAGTATCGAATGGAACCATATTTTTATTAACTGTTATTCCGGCTTTTTCAAGAGCAATTTCTGCTTTTTTACCTGAAATATTTTTATTAGTCAAATTAACTAACATTAGATGATTTGAAGTTCCCTTAGAAACAATATTAAAATCTTTTTTTGCTAATGATTCCGATAAAACTTTTGCATTTTTAATTACTTGTTCAGCATAAGTTTTAAAAGAATCTTCTAAAATTTCTCCGAATGCAACGGCTTTAGCCAAAATAACGTGCATTAAAGGTCCACCTTGAATTCCGGGCATAACCGTACTATCAAATAATTCAGACATCATTTTAGTTCTATCGCCTTTTGGTGTTTTAATGCCAAGTTTATTTTCAGAATCCTTTCCTACCAAAATTATTCCTCCACGAGGACCTCTCAATGTTTTATGAGTTGTAGAAGTTACAACATCGCAGTAGGGAAGAGGATTGTTTAACAGACCTTTGGCAATCAATCCTGCAGGATGAGCCATATCGCACATTAAAAAAGCACCAACTTTATCTGCAATTTCTCTAAATTTTTTATAATCCCAATCTCTAGAATAAGCACTTGCACCTGCGATAATCATTTTTGGTTTTTCTTTTTTAGCCAAGTCTTCAATTAAATTGTAATCCAATTCTTCAGTCTCTTTATTTAATTGATAACCAATAGGATTATAAATTTTTCCTGAAAAGTTTACAAAGGAGCCGTGTGTTAAATGTCCGCCATGAGCTAAATCTAATCCAAGGAATTTGTCTCCGGGTTTTAGCAAGGTCATAAAAACAGCCATATTTGCTTGCGAACCGCTATGTGGCTGAACGTTTGCATACTCAGCACCAAAAATTTCCTTTATTCTTTCGATAGCTAGATTTTCCGCCATATCAACATATTCACAACCGCCATAGTATCGTTTACCAGGATAACCCTCTGCGTATTTATTTGTCAGAACAGAGCCTGCAGCTTCCATCACACTTTTTGTTACAAAGTTCTCGGAAGCAATAAGTTCCAAGTAATGAGATTGTCTGTTTATTTCTAAATCAAGTATTTCTGATGCTTGATTATCTTTCTTTAAATTTTCAAACATTATTGTCTCCTAAAATTTAGCACTAACGGTTTTATTTATCCAATCGTAACATTTCCCATTTATTTTTATTTCTTGACCATTTTTAATTTTTCTGAAGAAATATTCTTCACTTGTAGGAATAGAACCTGAAAGAGCATTAACTCTATCGGCAGCTTGTGAAGCATGAACTCCTTCCATTCTTGCTACTTTTTTATAAGTTTCAACGGCAAGTAAATATACTAATTTATCTTCAAATTCAAACCCGCAGTTTCTTGCAGATTGTTCGTAAAGTTGTGCTTCAATGTAAAGAGGGTAATCCCACCCGGGACTTACTCTGGCAGCTTTTTGAAGATAACTTCTTGCTACGGAAAATTGTCCCATATCTTTATAAAGCAATGCAAGATTAAAATAACTGTCTCTATTTTTTGGTTGAAGATCAATTAACTCTTTATAAGATTTAACAGCAAGATCCGATTTACCTATTTTTTGGTAAGCACTGGCAATTTCTTTCCAATAGTTAATAACATCCGGATTTTTTTCTATTAAGAATTTTAAAGGTTCAATTGCACTTTTGTAGTCTTGATTTCTTTTACAATATTTAGCGTAAGTCCAAGCTTTTTCACTATTCTCTTTGTCTGAATACCAAGATTTTTTCATAAAATCTTGTAATTGGTTATCATCTTCAGCTAAATTTTTTATTTTTGATTGCCATAAAGCATTATCGGGTTCCATATCTGCAATTTTCAAGTAAATGTCTAATGCCTGCATTTGATAATCATTATCATCTGCAATATTATCTTCGTATAAGCCTGCTAATTGAGCAAGATAATATACTTCATTCGATATTTCTTGACCACTTGCAAAGGCTTCTTCATAGGCGGCAATAGCTTCTTCCAAAGGAGCTTTTTTCCATTCATTTAATACATAGGCTTTTTTAGCCATAAATGTTCCTTTATATTCAGGATCGTATTTAATTCCTTTTTCGTATAAATATAGTGCAGTATCGGCTAATTGGTTTTTCATTTCATCAGTTGTGGCTGAATCTTTATAAACTTCAAAAATAACTTTATCTATTTTTCTATAGATTTTGTATTTATTATTTTGAAAGTTTGGATCGTTGTTCACAACATTTAAACCTTTATTGATTGTCCACATTTCGTATTGTTTAATTTTGTAAGCTTCAAAAAATAAACTTGCTTCGACCAGAACTGCATTTGCATCTAAAGTATCGGCAAAATTGATGTTTATCTTTGACGGATTAGCCTTTAAAATTGTAAAAGCCAATAATAGTACTGATAATGTTTTTAAAAGTTTCAATTTTTTTCTCCCTTATTTTTATTAATTACCATTCTCTTCTAATAAACCACATTTCATTTAAATTTAATGAAAATGAAATGCGAAATATATTTTCTTTTAATAAATTATTTTCTGTTTTTCCTCTTATTCCATACATAAATCCTAAATCTATGGAATTATTAATTCCCAGAGGAAAAGAAATACCTGCATGAAGACCCATTACATTTATTTTTTCTCCATTAATTTTGTATTGACTTTCTTCGTAACTTAAACCACAACGGTATTTAACAAGTTCCCAAAAAGAGCCGTACTTTTTGAGCTGATTACCTACTTCTACGCCTAAGCTGTATCGCTTTAAATCACTCAAATATTTTGATTTTATGATTCCGTTTCTTTCAAATTTAGACCAAGGTTGATAGAAATAATCGGCTGCAACCACCAAGTTATTATCATAAATAAAACTTAATCCTAAACCAAGTTTATTAGGAATTTTAGTTAAAAAGTCTTCTTTGTTAAAGGATTTACTGCCAATTGATGTAACAGCTACAATTGAAGAATCGGTATTCATGCTGCCTGCAATTTCGTAAAAAGCACCAATTCTAAAATTACTAAACTTATTTAAATTAAATAATTTAGCAAAATCAGGTGATTCAAATCCGAGTGTTGTTCCAAGTCCTTTATATTTATTTTCGGCAATAAATAATGTGTTATATAAACCAAGTGAATCGGCATATTCATTTGCAGTTTGGTATTGAATATCACCAGTATAGTAATTAAATGTTGCACCAATTGAAAAATCAAATGGTAATGTGAATGAAAGACCAAAATAGATTTTTGATAGTCCGCCGGTACCTTCATACCTTTCGTTAAAGGTATAATTACCTTTACTTACATTGCCGTTATCAACTTCATAATCAACAAGTGAATAGGGAGACATTCCGAGTATAAAACCTATTCCGAGACTATCATATATTGAAAATGCTATATTAAAGCCTTGAAACTTAAAATCTAAGTAATTTGCAGAATTCTCTCTATCGCTTACGTGTAATAATCTTGAATCTAAGTTTATATTAAACAAAGTTGAGTTTAGAGCCGAAAGTGATGCAGGATTTACGGCATTTATATATTTTGGTGAAAAAATTGAAGTTCCTAATCCGCCCATCGATAATTTCATTGCCGAATTTTCAAGGTAAATATCTCCCAATCCGTAACGACTGTAGATTGAACCACCATTTGCTTTTATCATTGAGTTATTTGCAAAAAGTAAACAAACAACAATAATAGAATATAATATTTTTTTATTTAACATTTTCAAAATTATCTATATGTGTAAAAAATTTTTAATTTAGGTCTTAGTGCTTTGTTGGAATTATCACTTCCATAGAAGGATAGTTTGGAAATATTTGAATTTGCATCAGTTAATCTTAATTCTAATCCTTCATTGGGAAAGTCATCCATCCAGCCTTGGACTATTCTTTTAATATCACCGGAGAATGTATTCTTGCTTCTTTTTAATTGATATGAATAGTTTAAGAAAGAAAATTTAGTAGAATCATAATCAAATTCTACATTCTCATAACTCGATAAAGGTTTTACATCTAGAAAGTTTGTTTGCTTAGTTCCTTCAATTGTTTCATTTTCATCGAGTGTTAATTCTAATATTGCACTATTTATTAAAATATCTTTTGGTAAGTTGCTTACATCTATTTTGAGTTTACCTCTAACTTCAAATTGTCCTTGAAGTAAAATTTCTTGTGGAGGATTAGCAACCGCTTCGCCTATTGGATAATGTATATCTAATTTTGGTTTGGCAATTATCGTATCTGGCGTTGCACTTCCTTTCTTAAAAACTAAGTAAAGCAGAGGATAACGCGAAGAAGGGTTTGTTGTTAATCCCTGAAAACCGGCAATTCCTTTATTCGATAAGGGTTTTAATATAATGCCGTAATTATTGAATTGTTTATCATCGTAAGAATTAACAATCCAGTTTTTTACCAAATTACTATCTATTTTAAATTTTATGGTTGTATCTGTTGCAGCATTATATTCAAAATCAGTAAGAATATTCGGTCCGGCAGTATTGCTAACAGCGTCTAACGAATCTTTATTAAAAGTAACGGAATTCCAATGTTCCTTGATTTTATGAGCGGTAAAGTTAAAATTGGTACTATCACCAAGCCAATAATCAGGAAGCATATCTATCCAAGAATCTTTCAAGATTATTGTTTCATCTTTATAACCAGTTTTTATTGAATCAGGTAAAGAAATAAGAAAAGAAATAAGAAGATCTGTTTTTATATTGTCGAACTGACCTAAAAAAATTCGTGTAGATGTTCCATAAGTAATAGAATCAATATTGAAAGAGTTAAACATTTGTTCAAAATCTTCTTCGTTTGTATCGATAACTTTGTATTTCAGTTTATCTTCATCGGGGATAAGACCGCCGCCAATGGAATTGGGGTCATCCGTACATCTGATAATAAGAATTAAAAGAAACAAAGTATGTAAAATTTTAGAGCTAAATTTCAAAATTATCTCCGCCACTATTTTTTTTTATAAATATAACTGCATCCAAAAAATTTGAAGATATAAAATTGGGTGAATTTTGTGAATTTTTCAACTGATTTATTTTTTTTTCGTTAATTGAGTTTTTAAGCAGAATTGTTTTAACTCCTGCATTTTTACCACATAATATATCAGAAAATTTATCACCAACAAAGTAAGAATTATCTAAATTTATATTTAATTTTTTAGCTGCATCTAAAACCATTTTAGGGGAAGGTTTTCTACAATTGCATTCTTCTTCGGAATTAAAATCCGGATGATGTGGACAGAAGTAAAAGTGATCAATTTTTGTATCTTCCGAAATCAAAATTTCATTTAATCTTTTATTGACCTCTAAAACATCTTTAACTGTAAAATAACCTCTTGCCACACCTGATTGATTTGAGATAACGACAATTAAAAAATTAAGTTCATCTTTTAATATTTTTATACCTTCGGCAACTCCGGGCAGCAACTTAATTAAATTTGGATTACCTATATACCCGCTATCTTCGTTAATTGTTCCATCTCTATCTAAGAAGACAGCTTTTTTTTTCATTTACCCTACAATCTTTTTGTATAGGTTAACATAAAGTTTGGAAGAATTTAACCAAGTAAAATTACTTTTCATTCCATTTTTTTGGAGCTTGAGCCAACTTTTTTTATCATTATTAAAAAGTTCTATTGCTTTTTTTACTGCAGCAAGCAATGCTTTTGGGTCATATTTCTGGAATACAAATCCGTTACCTTTTTGGGGATCTTTACTATAATCAATAACAGTATCGGCTAAGCCACCTGTGGCTCTTACTATAGGAATTGTTCCGTAAACCAGGCTATACATTTGGTTTAAGCCGCAAGGTTCAACTTTAGAAGGCATTAAGAACATATCCGCTCCGGCTTCAATAAGGTGGGCTAATTGGTTATCAAAACCAAGGTATAAGGCAAATTTATTTGAATGTTTGTTAAATGATTTTTCCAAGAAAGTCTGATATTTTTTATCTCCGCTGCCCAATAAAATAAATTGAGCATCTAATTTCATCAAATCGTTAAAAGATTTTTGTATTAAGTCCAGTCCTTTATTTTCAGTTAAATTAGAAATCAAACCGATTACAGGCTTGTTTTCATCATAGGTTAATCCGAATTTTTCAACGAGTGTTTTCTTATTAGCCTTTTTCAGTTCTAAATTTTTTATGGAATATTTTTTTGTTATTTGTTTGTCTTTTTCAGGGTTCCATACATTTGCATCAATCCCATTAACTATGCCATGTAAATCTTTAGCTCTTGATTTTATAACAGGAAACAACTCGTTACTTAAGTCCTTATGCTTTGTAATTTCACTTGCATAAGTTTTACTTACAGTTGTAATTGTATCTGCAAATTTAATACCTGCCTTTAAGAAATTTACCTTACCTTTTGATAAGATACTACTTTCTTTATTTAGATTATCAGGTAAACCGGTTTTAGCAAAAGTGGACTTAGGATAAATTCCTTGATTGGCAAAATTGTGTATTGTAAAAACAGTTTTTATGGATTTAAATTTTTCAACGTCTTTGAATAGAGTTTTAAGATATACTGGAATAAGTCCTCCTTGCCAATCATTGCAATGAATTATGTCAGGAATCCAACCCAACTTGGAAATTAACTCAAAAACTGATTTAGATAAGAGAATATATCTTTCATCATTATCTTTATAGTACTTGCCCGTCATCGGGTCAGCGTAAATACTTCTTCTGCTGCCGAAATATTCTTCATTATCAAGAAAATAGAGTTGAACTCTTGCTTTTGAGCCAACTAAAAATGAAGACCTTAAAGAATAGATTACTTCATTTTTTCCAATTTGTGTTTTTAAATCTTTTAACCTGACAACTTCATGTATTTTATATTTGCGTTCATCAATTGCTCCGTATTTAGGAACAACGATTCTAACTTGATGTCCTAATTCCTGTAGTTTTTGGGGTAATGAACTTGAGACATCACCTAACGATCCAGTTTTGATAAATGGAACAACTTCTGAGGTTACGAAAAGTATTTTGTACTTTTTTGATGGGGGCATAGCATATTTCCTAAATTTTCAAAGTGTAAATTTACAAAAATAATGTTGGATTGACAAAAAGATTTAACGGTGTACTTTTTAACAGTAAATAAGGTGATACAAGTTAAAAATAAGTGGTAAAATAAAAAAGATATTTATTTAATTTACTAATAACATTAGAACTTTCCCTTTAGCAGATTCTGATTTTAATAAAAGAATATTCAAAAAAGATATGGAATCGACAATGAAAATATAAAAGCCATCTTATTATTTCAATAATAGTTTTGAATATTTATTAATCACTAAGCTAAAAATTTACTGCTCATCTCTGCACATCTTTCTCCATCAATTGCAGCGGAAACAATTCCTCCTGCATAACCGGTTCCTTCTCCGCAAGGGAATAAGCCTTCTATTTCAGAGTGCATCAAAGTTTCTTTGTCTCTCGGAATTCTTAAAGGTGAACTTGTTCTTGATTCAACTGCCAAAATTTGTGCTTCTTCTGTTAGGTAACCTTTCATCTTTTTGTTAAAAATTTGCAGTGATGTTTTTAATCTTTCTGCAATATTTTTCGGTAAGATTTCGTGTAAAGGCAAAGATGTAATTCCGGGTATGTAGGACGACTTTCCTAAATTTTGTGAAACTCTCTTTTTTACAAAATCCGTTGCTTTCTGTGCGGGTGCAACTTGATTGCCTCCTCCGGCTTCAAAAATTTTCTCCTCAAGTTCTTGCTGATATTTTAGTCCCGCATATTCTTTATGATTCTTATACTTTGCCCAATCTTTCTCGGTAATCTCTACAACAAGTCCGGAATTAGCAAATGGAGAATTACGTCTTGAAACCGACATTCCGTTTAGCACTAATTCGCCATTCGCAGTTGAAGCGGGAATAATAATTCCGCCCGGACACATACAAAACGAATAGACACCTTTCCCTTTAACTTGGCAAGTTAAATTATAATTGGAGGCAGGGAGATTTTCGTGGCGTATTTTTGAATTATATTGTATTGAATCTATTAACACTTGCGGATGTTCAATTCTAACTCCCATTGCAAAAGGTTTAGCTTCAACTTTTAGATTCTTTTCCCTAAAAATTTGGTAAATGTCTCTCGCCGAGTGTCCTGTAGCTAGAATAACTGCATTACCAATTAACTCATTTTTATTATTTACAATAACACCTTTAATTTTTTTATCTTCAATTATTAAATCAGTAACTAAGCTGTTAAAGTGAATTTCGCCTCTGCAATTAAGAATTGTTTCTCTTATATTTTGGATAATCTTAGGAAGTTTATTTGAACCGATGTGTGGATGAGCATTAATTCTTATTTCTTCGTTAGCTCCGTGATGAATTAATAAATCTAAAATTCTTTTAACATCTCCTCTTTTGTTAGAACGTGTGTAGAGTTTTCCATCACTATATGTTCCGGCTCCACCTTCTCCAAAACAATAATTTGAGTTTGGATTTACATTACCGTTCTGCATAATTTCTTTTAAATCGAATCTTCTGTCTCTAACATTTTTGCCTCGTTCAATTATCATTGGTTTTATGCCGAGTTCAATTGCTTTAAGTGCAGCAAATAAACCTGCGGGACCACTACCGATAATTATTATTTTTTTATTAGATGTGATATTCTTGAAGGTAAATATAAGTTGTTCATCAATTGGATTTTCATTTATATAAACAGCAGTTTTTAATCTGAAAATAGGGAACTTACGAGCATCAATTGATTTTCTTAAAATTTTTACGGCAAAAATTTCTGAAATATCTCGTTTTAATTTTTTTGATGCAATTTTTTTTAGATAGTCATAGTCTTTTATAAAATCGGGTGAAACTGAAATGTCAAGTTCTTTAATCATTATATTGTGTCCTCTACTTATGAGGAAAAAATTTATTAATAATTATATAAAAATGTTAAATAAAAATAAAATTTAATAATGATTTAAAGTTTTGTCAAAATCTTTTTTTTGATTAAATATGAATGCCTGTGTTTCCTTTTTTCAATAAAAATTCAAAAGGGCGAACCAAAAAATTTATTTTGGAATATTAACATCAAAATTTTTTCTAAAAGAAATCTACAAAAAATCCAACTCCAAATTTTTTAATCCTTTGTGAATAATATTCGCTAAAAGGATTTCTGCCGGAATAGTACGATAAATAAAGTACCAAGCCTTTTCCATCCCAATCACCGAATTTTAATCCACTCATAAAATTACTATTTAAATTATAATTAGGTGTTCCCACCAAATTAAATTGGGTTGCAAAAAATAAGTTGGTTTTTCTTCCTAAGGTTTCTCCAAGTATTTTATCAAATGCTGCTTCAACTCCGCAATAACCTGACCATCTTTTAAGTTTGCTCGGGCGTACCAAGCTGGAATATGCTGCTGTAGCATAAGTTCTAACACTTCCGAATTTAGGATAAAATTGATAGCCTAAAGTTAATTCTCCAAAATCGCGAGTAAAGGGAATCGGTTCATCATCGTTTATCCACTTTTTTAAATATCTGTCGTAATGTCCGTCAACAAAATGAGCACTATTGTGAATTATTCTAAATCGCGAAATAAATTTTCCTTTCTCATACTTTTTCGAAAAAGCCGCATTCCCGCCAAAGAAACCATCGAGTGCATCAATTTGTAATCGGTTGCCTCTGTAGCTGGTAGAAAGTGCGTAACCCATAAATTCAATTGCAAATGTTAAAATGCTTTTGGATTCGGGAAAATTAAATCTTACCAAATCAATATTGTTACCAACATCCACTTTTAAATTTGTGTTGGAAGTGTAATATAAAATACCTAATCGGGCTTCTTGATAATTTGCTTTAAATGGTAAAAAGTGTAATCCATGCGAAAAAAGTTGAACGTTTTGTTCTAAAATCTCTTGCGATTTTATAGTTCCGGTAAACAAAATTATAAGTAGAAAAATCTTAAAAATTTTCATGCAATTCCTCATTAAAAAATATTTATTAGTAAAATACTTTCGAATTTTTTCGAAAATAATTTATTAAAATGAGAAAATATTGTCTCAAATTGGTAAGCTGTTATTTTTTATTTTCAAAGATATATATGCTTAAGATTAGACTTGATAAAAATCTCTTAATCATTTATTTTACAAATAATTAAATATGGAATTGTTGTGAAGAAAAATTTTTATAAATATGTTTTTAGTTTAACATTAATTTTGCTAATATCCTGCTCTGTTTTTGATAATTCAACAAAAGTATCAGATTATCAGGCAGATAGTGTAAAAATTGTAATAAAAACTAAATCAATAATTAATGAGCTTTTAGAAGCATCGCGTAAAAAATATGTTACTGCTTTAAATGATCAAAAATTAAAAAAAACGCATTCGGCATTATTTAATTTCGATTCTGCTTTAGCAGTAATTACGGAATTAAGTTATTATCCGAATATTGATGAAAATGAGGCGTTTACCGAACTTGAAAAATCAATTGTTGATGATTACCATTCATTTCTCGATACATTAAAACAACTTCCTAAAGATTCACCTGCTTATGCAATGGAAGAATGGATGAATATGCAGCAAAACAATCTTCCTGAAATTGAAGATGTGGAAATTCCTGAAGAAAACATAATTGTGATCGGTGATTTTCCTTTAGAAGTAAATAAATATGTTGAGCAATATATTGAATATTTTACCGGAAAAGGAAGACAGCATATGGAGTATTGGCTGCAAAGAACCGGTTATTATTTTCCTATGATGGCAAGGATTTTTAAAGAAGAAAAAGTTCCAACACAATTAATCTTTTTAAGTTTAATGGAAAGCGGATTAAAGCCCAATGCCCGTTCGTGGGCAAGAGCAGTAGGTCTATGGCAATTTATGAAAGGAACAGGGCGTTTGTACGATCTAAAAGTAGATTTTTATGTTGATGAGAGACGAGACCCTGAAAAAGCCACAAGAGCAGCTGCAAGGCACTTAAGAGATTTATATGTTTCTTTGGATAATTGGTACTTGGCAATAGCATCGTACAACAGTGGAGAGGGAAGAGTAAGGAGAGCCATAAGAAGAAGCGGCTCTAAAACATTTTGGAAACTAAAAAGATTCCTACCGCGAGAAACAAGGAATTATGTACCGCAATATATTGCCGTTACCTTAATTGCAAGTCAGCCTGAAAAATATGGTTTTGCCAACATAAAATATAATGCTCCAATTGAGTACGAAAAATATAAAATTAACGAAGCAATTGATCTTTCGGTTTTGGCAAAATGTGCCGGTGTTACATTAAAAGAAATGAAAGATTTAAATCCTGACTTAATTCAACATCATACACCGCCTAATTATCCGGGTGGTTACGAACTTAGAGTTCCAGCTAAAACTTATGATGCATTTGTTGCTAATGTAAAAGCAATTCCTGATGAAGCCAAACTGCAATATGTTGTTCATAGAGTTAAGAAAGGTGAAACTTTATCGGGTATTGCGGCAAAATATGGCGTGGGGCTTAGGCAGCTTGCTAAGTTCAATAAAATTTCCACAAGATCAAGAATATATCCGAAAGTTCCTTTGAAGATTCCGGTTTCGGGTTATATCAGTAATGATTTTGAACTTAATACCGATGTAGCTATAGCTCTTGAAGATGAAGCCGAATATGATGGAAGTGCACCATACAAAATGGTTGTTAACAAAAATAGTAAAGATGCTAAACTTCTTGAAACGTACAAAAAATCAATTGGAAAAAATGAAATAATAATTCCTGAAGGTAAAGAATCAGTAAAATATACAGTAAAAAGCGGTGATAACTTAATTGATTTATCCGATCTTTTTCAAGTCCGTGTATCTGATATTAGAAACTGGAATAATTTGCCTTACACTAAATCAATCTATGTTGGTCAGCAATTAAATATTTATGTACCTAAAGATAAAACAGAGGAATATGCAAAAATTAATAACTACTCCAAGTCGCAAAAAATTAGACATTTATACTCGGTTTCGGGTGCTGAATGGATAGAGCACAGAATAAGAAGAGGCGAAACTCTTGGTTCTATTGCTTATAAATATGGTACTTCTGTATCGAAAATAAAAAAATGGAATGGACTAAGATCAAGTCGAATTTATAAAGGTAAAAAGTTAATGATTTATACCGGCAGCAGCCGAAGAGCAGTTGCTTATAATTCTAGTTCAAAAAGAAAAACATCATCAAGATCTTTAGGTAATTTGGTGAAATATAAAGTGAAAAAAGGTGATACAATCGGTGAAATTGCCGAACGATATAAAGTTTCAACATATAATATACGCCGTTGGAATAAAATGAAATCTAATAGAATTTATGTCGGTAGAACATTAAAAATATATTCGAATATTAAAAGTAGTAATGGCAATAAAGGTTACTATATTGTTAAATCGGGTGATACAATTGGGAAGATAGCCATTAAGAATAAAGTTTCTGTAAAAACTATTAAAAAATTAAATAACTTAAACTCTAATGTAATTTATCCTGGACAAAAATTACAACTTGTTAAAACTAAAAAAGTAAGAATCGCCAAAAAAGAAACTAAGGTCTCGCATAAAATAAATAAGAAAGGGGCAAAAATTCATGTTGTTAAAAGTGGGGAAACTCTTGGGCATATCGCCGAAAAATATCATGTTAGAGCAAGAGACATTAGAAAATGGAACAGTATGAAAGGAAGTTTAATTCGTGTAGGTGACAGACTTACAATATATCCTCGCGGCAGTAATAAATTAGCTTCAAAAATTTAAAAAAAGTTGACTAACTTTTAATTTGATAAGAGTCGGTTTTCTTAATAATACTAAATAAACCTTAAATCAAGATTTTATACGTTTGTTGCATTAGCACTTAGCAGAAAGAACTTTGGATTTTTTTGTAAAGTTTTCAAATTAACAATCATTCTTGTATGTTTTAACTACAGAAGAAAATTAGTAAGCATTTGTACAATCTGTACCTGGAGACTAATCATACTTCTCGGCGATAACAACCTGCACAATTCCAAAAGTAAGAGAATAAGTTTTAATATTCTTAAAATTTGTTTCTGTTAATAATTTTTTTAGATTAATTTTCTGATCAAAGGCGCTAACGGATTCAGGTAAATAAGTATAAGCTTCATTATCCTTGGATATTATCTTACCAATTGCAGGAAGAATTTTATTAAAATAAAAATTGTATAAATTTTTAACAATTTTATTTTTTGGTAGTCTAAATTCAAGAATTGTTACTTTTCCTTTCGGTTTTAAAACTCGGTAGAAGGATTGAAATCCTTGTTTGATATCATAAAAGTTTCTTACACCAAAAGCGACAGTTATGTTTGTAAATTTTTCGTCTTTAAAGGGCATAAACTCAGCAACAGATTGCACAAGCCTGCCCTTGCTCCAATCGGCCTTATCATTAAAATGGGCAAGCATATTACTGCTTAAATCGAGTCCGATAATTTTTTTTACTCCCATTTTTTTTGCAGCAATTGAAAAATCGCCAGTACCGCAGGCAACATCAAGTAAAATAGTTTCGATGTTTACTTTTGTTAATTTTAGTGATTTCTTTCTCCAATAAAAATCAATTCCGGCACTTAAAAAATGATTAAGAAAATCATATTTATGCGAAATAGAATCAAATATTCTTTTTACTTGTTTTTGTTTATCCATTACAAAAATTAATACTCCAAAATTGGTTTTTTCTGTTTTTTACGCCACCAATTAAAAATAAATTTACCGAGTACCATTGTTAAAATCATGAATACCATACCGCCAATTAAATCAGTAACGTAATGATATCTTAAATAAACAGTAGCAAATATTAAAAGGGAGCCGTCAATTAAGAAAAATATTTTATTTCTAGAATTTAATTTTACACTAAGATACATAATAATAAGTGTCATTTGTGTATGCCCGCTCGGGAAGACATCACGCTGAACCGCTTCTATGGGATTTGGTGTACCGGCAGGAATCGATTCGCCCCAATTAACGATTTCACGCAAAATATCCGTTAAGAATAAGCCGGGCAGTTCGGTATTTGTCATTTCAAAACTGTGAAGTGTAAATCTTGGTCCTATTGCGGGCAATAATAAATATCCGATATATGATAAGAAAAACCCAAGAACAGTACTAAAAATTATAAACTGAAATTTATTATGTTCACCCTTTAAATGGTATTCAACACCGAGAATAATCGGTAAAAAGAAAAACGTTGCATATGCAATTTGTAAAATTTCCGTAAGAAGAGGATTTGCAAATTGGTTGAGAAAAACAGTAGGATCTCCACCGAAAATAAATCGGTCTATTTTAATAAGCAGGTTATCATAATCTTGTGTATGAACCGAACTGATTATAAAATAGATTTCTTTGAAAGTTATGAATATAAGGGGAATTACATAATAAAAATGAATTATTTCCAAAATTTTATTTTTAGTTATCTCGGCTTTGTTTGCAATCCAAATTACAGAGAAAATTAGACAGAAATTTAATGTTATTAATAATAAGGCATTGGCAATTGAGTTATAGAAAATAAAAATTATAATTGTCAGAAAAAAATAGTAGCCTATTACAACTACATCTTTAGGTAAAAGTATATTCTTCAATCGTTCAACAAAATTCATTAAAAGAAATAAACTATAATTATTGTTAAATATATGAGTAATCCAAGTATATCATTGGAAGTTGTAACAAAAGGTCCCGTTGCAATAGCGGGATCGGTATTTAACTTTTTGAGGATCAGAGGTATAGAAGCTCCTACAACTGTTGCGGTAATTATTATTAGTAATAATGATACTGAAAGCACGATAGCAAAATTGATTGATAGTTCATCTCTCGGAAAAAGCAAAGTAACTGATCCGAATAAAACTGCTCCTAGAACAAGTCCGTTTACAAATGCTACTAAAAATTCTTTAAAGAGATTATTAAAACTTTCACTAACCCATACTTCTCCACTACTGATAGATTTTACCATTACTATTGCGGCTTGGGTGCCGGTGCTTCCACCCATAGCCATAACAACCGGAACAAAAAATGTAGCTATAAATATTTGCTGAATATAATCTTCGTAACCTCTTAAAACTAATGCTGCGAGTAGTTCCATCAAGAGAGCAACAATTAGCCACGGCAAGCGGATTTTAGAAATAGTAATTATCGAATCACTTTTTTCTTCCTCTTCAGTAAGACCAGCAATTTTTTGTAAATCTTCAGATGCTTCATTTTGGATTACATCTTGAATATCATCAAAAGTTATTCTACCGAGCATTCTTCTGTGCTCATCAACTACAGGAATTGCTACTAAATCATATTTATTCATAATATGTGCAACTTCTTCCTGATCCATTTCGGGGGTAACGTACATTAAGTCTTCTTGAATAACAGACTTAACTTTTTTTTGTAATTTATTTGTAAGTAATGATTTTAGTGTAACTATTCCGAGCAGTTCTTCATTTTCTTTTAAGACATAAATATGATAGATGTGATCAAATTCTTCGGCATTTCTTCTAACTTCTGTAATTGCATCTTTTATGGTTGCATTATAATCTACCCAAACGAAGTTGCTTGTCATAATACCACCTGCAGTATCTTCAGGATACTCAAGTAGTTTCATTACTTCGGCGGAATCTTCTTTATCAATATTTTTAAGGACTTGTTTAGCTATTCCGGGCGGAAGATCACTTACTATATCCGTAGCATCATCTGTATAAAGTTCATCAACAATTTCGGTAAGAGTTTTTACATCAATTTCTTTTAGAACTTTTTCACGAACATTTTCATCAAGTTCAGTTATTATTTCACTTGCCTGTTCTGAAGGGAATAAAGCAAAGATTCTCTTTGCATATTCTAATTCCAGATGATTAAGTATTTCTGCAATATCTGCGGGGTGTAAGCCTGTTAGTACGTTCAGTACACTTTTGTCTGCTCCGGTTTTAATTAATTTTGAAATGTTTTCAATAAGTTCATTATCTATTTGTACAACATTTCTTGTATTTTTTATTTCATTTGTTTCTTGCATTCTAACTCTTGGATAAAGCGTGTTAATTTTAAAAAATCGTTTAGTTCAAGTTCCTCAGCTCTTTTTGATAAAGAAATTTCAGAGTTATTAAAATCATGATGCCCAAATATACTATTCCTTAATGAATTATTTAAGGTTTTTCTTCTATTTCCGAAAGATGCTTTTATAACTTTTATAAAAAATTGATTATCAATTTCTTTTATTTCCTCTTTGTTGAACTTTAAATGTAAAATTGCTGAATCTATATTGGGCTTAGGGTAAAATACATTTCTTGAAACTTTTTGAATTATTTTGGAAGTAGCAAAATAATTCATTATTACCGTTAAACTTCCGTATTCTTTAGTTCTGTAATTAGCTGTTATTCTTTTAGCAATATCTAGCGAAACTATTAAGACTGCATCACTGATAATTTTTTTGTTCTCTATTAATTTAAATAAAATATCTCCGGTTATATTAAACGGAATATTACCAATAACTTTTATAGGTGGTCTTAACTTTAAATCCTCAAGATTAATTTTTGTAATATTCTTATTATGAATAATTAGATTATCAAAATTTTTGTTTAATTGTTCAATAACCCTTGTATCTATTTCAACCGCAGTAACAGAATCGGCAGCTTTTACGAGTTCTTTGGTGATAAAACCTTTTCCCGGTCCAATTTCTAAAACGGAATCTGATTTTTTTAATGCTAAAGTTCTAACCATCTTTTGAACTATATTTCTATCAATCAGGTAATTTTGTCCAAATTTTTTTAAAGATTTTATTGCCATATTCGTAAGTAGTAAATAAATTTTTTTTAATTTTTAGATTAAAATTGTAATTTATAAAATACAAATTAAAATAAAAATTAGGAGTGCAACATTGAAAAAAAAATTTGTCATCACAGTAGATCTCGGAGGAACAAAAATATTATCGGCATTAATTAACAGCAAAAAAAAAATTGAAGAAAAAGTAAAAATACCTACAGATGCCGAAAAAGGTACGGAGTTTCTTGTTGAGTGCATTGCAGATTCAGTAAAAAAATTACTCAAAAAAAGTAAAAGAAATGAAAAAGAAATTGCTGCTTTATGTCTTGGTGTACCCGGAACTGTAAATCCTAATAGTGGAATTATTTCTATTGCTCCAAACTTAAATATTGTAGATTTTAATATTAAAAAATCTTTACAAAAATATTTTGACATTCCGGTTCTGTTAGAAAATGATGTTAACATGGCGGCTCTAGGAATTAAATCTTTTGAATACAATGATAAAGTAAATAATATGTTGGTTGTTTTTGTCGGTACTGGAATTGGCGGAGCTTTATTATTTAATGGAGAAATGTACAGAGGTTCATCATTTTTTGCCGGAGAAATAGGACATATGAAAATTAGACCTTCGGGAAGTTTTGCTGTTGATAATAATGATTTAACTTTTGAAAATTACGCAAGCAGAACTGCAATGGTAAATTCTATTATACAAAGAGCAAAAAAAGAAGAAACCGTTCTAAAAGATTTTATAAAAAGCGGTAAAAAAATAAAAAGTAAATCCCTAAGTAAAGCACTTGATGCTAAGGATAAAGTTATAACCGAAGAAATGGAAAAGGGCTGCAAGGCAATCGGTACTGTACTTGGAAGTCTTACAACTTTGCTTAACTTAGATACAATTGTTCTTGGCGGTGGAGTTGTTGAGGCAAATGAGGATTTTATGATTCCACGAATTAAGAAAGCTTTCAGTAAATCTGTTATTAGTTCTGCCGGTAGAATTGTAAAGATTAAAGCAACTAAACTTGGTGATGATGCTCCGTTATTTGGTGGTTATGCCTTAGCTGAAGAGTTTTTAAAGGATTAGTAAAAATTTCAATAATAAGCAAAAGATTAAATACTGAAGTAATTTTTATCTAAGGTACTATGTTAACGAATTTAATTTTAAGAATTTGCTTAGTGTTTTTTGTGTGACCAATTTATTATTAAAGAAAAGTTTTAGTTTGAAAAAATAATCATAAAAATAAAGAATTTGAAAACCTGTAATCTTTAACCCGATAATTTTTTCATAATCCCAGTTGTGTATTCGATTTCTTCAAAAGTATTTTCGGGAGAGAATGAAAAACGTATCGTACCTTTTGCATATTCTTCACTTTTTCCTTCAGCAAGAATTACATGCGAAGGTTTTAACGTTCCCGAAGTACAAGCGGAACCTACTGAAGCCGAAATTCCGTTAATATCAAGAAACATTAAAGTTGATTCGGGATCGTTGCTATAATAATGCGGGTCAAACGTTATGCTTAGAATATATGGCGAAGAATTAATTTTGGAATTAGTGTAAATGTTATTTATACCGGATTCTTTCAGACAATCCCAAAAATAATTTTTTAACTTAATAACTTGCTTAAAATTGGCTGTCATGTTTTTTTTTGCAATCTTCACAGCTTCTGCAAATCCAATTATTCCAGGTACATTTTCGGTGCCTGCTCTGCGATTTCGCTCTTGTCCGCCACCAAATAAAAGTGAGTTCATTGGAGTTCTACTTTTAACATAGGCAATTCCAATTCCTTTTGGTCCGTAAATTTTATGAGCGGAAGCAGATAGAGCATGAATACCAAGCTGCTTAACATCTATTTTAATTTTTCCAAAACTTTGGGTAGCATCTACATGAAAAAAAGGTTTGCTGATTTGTTCTTTTATTTTTTCTAAGTTATTGATTTTTCCTGTTTCGTTATTTATGTGAATGGTAGAAACTAGAGATGTATTTGCATTTACGAATTTCTTTAACTTATCTAATTCTTTATTAGTAATTAGTTTTGCGGTAAAATTCTTTTGTGCCAGATTCTTGTAAGTTTCCAAAACTGATTTATGTTCGGCTTTGGTTGTAATAATATGGTTTTTACCTGATTCCGAAAGTTCGGTTTTGGCAATTCCCGTTATTAAAAAATTATTTGCTTCCGTACCGCCACTTGTAAAATATATTTCACTTGGGTCTGCGTTAATAAAATCGGCAATTACTTCTCGCGATTCTTCAACAGCAACTCGAACTTTTCTTCCGTAAGAATGAATTGAAGAAGGATTTCCATAATGCTCCTTTAAATATGGAAGCATCTTTTCCAAAACTTTAGGATGAAGCTTGGTAGTTGCTGCATTATCTAAATATATTTTTTCTTTCATATCTATTTTCTTGATGAACGTTCTTAGGTTTTCAGATTAGTATCTCTGTATTGCAAGCTATCTGATTGAAATATCACCATTAATAATTTTTTCTAATTTATCTCCGATTTTTAGAATCATCATTCCATTTGCATCTATATCGTAAAAAATTCCGTATTTCTTCTCGCCGTCATCTTCGATAGCAATTTTTTCTCCGATAAGCCTGCATCTTTCCCGCCAGTCATCTAACATTTTTTTAGGATTTTTTGATAATTCCCAAAGTTGTTCTTCAAAGATATTTAGAAATTCACTTAAAAATCGTTCACGGGAAATAACTCTTTTTACTTCGTGCTGAATTGATGTTGGAGTAACTCTATACTCACCGGAAAATTTGGTTTGATTTGCATTAAGTCCAATGCCTATAACAATACTTTTTAATTCACTGCCTTTGGAATTGGCTTCCATTAAAATTCCACAGACTTTTTTATTATTAATTAAGACATCGTTAGGCCATTTTAGTGATGGCTTTAATTGATACAAATTTTCGATGGCAAGTGAAATTGTAAGTGATGACATTAAATTAACGTGGTTAGGATTAAAAGCTGATAAATTTTCTTTAAGCAAAATTGAGAAAGTTAAATTTTCACCTTTATTGCTTAACCAAGGTCTCTTAAATCTACCGCGTCCTTCTTCTTGAAATTCACTTAAAACAATAGTTCCATTATCGAAATTTTCTGAGTTTTTAAGTAAAAATTCATTTGTTGATGAAATTTCTTCGGTATAAATAAAATTTCTACCAATAGTATTAGTTTCTAACTTAATATCAAAATCTTCAATATTAAACATAATTATTCCTCCCCAAAAAGTATGTCATCTTGACTTAAATAATGACATAACAATAGTTCTTGCGACTTACTGACATATGTGCGTCATAATGACAAAAGAGATTAAAATTTTAAAATAACAGTAATTTATTTAATTATAATAACTTACAGAAAAAATAGTAGTTGGCACAACCTTTGCTTAGAAGTTAATGAAAAAATTAACAAAACAGATAAAGGAGATTTAACCATGACACTATTAAGATTTGAACCTGTAAGAGATTTAGATAATTTTTCAAACAGATTTCAAAGATTTTTTGATGAATTTTCCGGATTTAACAGTTTAAGCAAAGATTCATTTTCACCGCGAATTGATATTTCCGAAGATGAAAAAACTATTAACATTGAAGCCGAACTACCGGGAATTCAAAAAGAAAATCTAAAAATAACATTACAAGATAACATTTTAACTTTAGAAGGTGAAAAGAAAAAAGTAACAGAAGAAAAAGAAAAAAATTATTATAGAGAAGAAAGAAGTTTTGGTTCATTTAAAAGAAGTTTTTCACTTCCTGTGGAAGTAGATTCCGAGAATGTGGATGCTAACTTCAAAGACGGAATGTTAGAGATTAAATTAAATAAACAAGAACCAAAAAAAGAAACAGAAAAAGTAATAGAAGTTAAGTAAAATATAAAATCAAAAATAAGCGGTTCGTAGTGAACCGCTAAAATTATTAAGGAGAAAAATAAAAATGGGTAAAATAATAGGAATAGATTTAGGAACAACAAACTCTTGTGTAGCAGTAATGGAAGGTAACGATCCGGTTGTAATTCCAAACTCTGAAGGTGGAAGAACTACTCCATCCGTTATTGGTTTTGCTAAGAATGGTGATAGGTTAGTAGGTCAGCCGGCTAAACGTCAAGCGGTAACAAATCCCAATAACACAATATTTTCTGTAAAAAGATTTATGGGAAGAAGATATGATGAAGTAAGTAACGAAATTAATGAAGTGCCGTATAAAGTTATTTCCGGCGATAACGGTTCTGCAAGAATCCAAATAAACGATAGAGTTTATTCACCACCGGAAATTAGTGCAATGGTATTGCAAAAAATGAAAAAAACTGCTGAAGATCATCTTGGAACAGAAATAAATGAAGCGGTAATTACTGTACCGGCTTACTTTAACGATGCTCAAAGACAAGCAACAAAAGATGCCGGAGAAATTGCAGGCTTGAAAGTTAAAAGAATTATTAACGAACCGACAGCTGCCGCATTAGCTTACGGTTTAGATAAGAAAAATAAAGAACAACTTGTTGCAGTTTATGATCTTGGTGGCGGTACTTTCGATATTTCCATTTTACAACTTGGTGATGGAGTGTTTGAAGTAAAATCAACTAATGGTGATACACATCTTGGCGGTGATGATTTCGATCAAAGATTAATTGATTATCTTGCAGATGAATTCAACAAGCAAGAAAGTATTGATTTAAGAAAAGATCCAATGGCTCTTCAAAGATTAAAAGAAGGCGCTGAAAAAGCTAAAATTGAATTATCATCTTCATCTCAAACAGATGTTAATCTGCCGTTTATTACTGCAACACAAGACGGACCAAAGCACTTAAACATTACAATAACCAGAGCAAAGTTTGAGCAGCTCGTAGATGATTTAATTGAAAGATCAGCCGGACCTTGCGAACAAGCTATAAAAGATGCAGGCGTTTCAGCTTCCGATATTGACGAAGTAATTCTTGTCGGTGGTTCTACAAGAGTTCCTAAAGTTCAGGAATTAGTGAAAAGAGTTTTTGGAAAAGAACCACACAGAGGTGTAAATCCCGATGAAGTTGTTGCAGTTGGTGCAGCAATTCAAGGTGGTGTTCTTGCCGGCGATGTTAAAGATGTATTATTGCTCGATGTTACTCCGCTTTCACTCGGTATCGAAACACTTGGAAGTGTAATGACAAAATTGATAGATGCAAACACAACAATTCCAACAAAGAAAAGTGAAGTTTTCTCAACTGCTGCCGATAACCAGCCTTCTGTAGAAATTCATATTCTTCAAGGTGAAAGATCAATGGCTGCAGATAACAGAACACTTGGAAGATTCCACTTAGACGGTATTCCACCTGCACCAAGAGGAGTTCCTCAAATTGAAGTTACATTTGATATTGATGCAAACGGAATTATGCATGTATCTGCAAAAGATAAAGCAAGTGGTAAAGAGCAAAGTATAAGAATAACATCCTCAAGCGGATTATCAAAAGAAGAAATAGAAGAAATGAAAAACAAAGCAAAAGAAAATGCTGCTGAAGATAAAAAGAAAAGAGAAAGTGTAGATATTAGAAATAATGCTGATAATTTGGTTTTCCAAACTAAAAAACAACTTGAAGAATTAAAAGATAAAGTTCCTGCTGATGCAAAAGCAAAACTTGAAGCTGAAATTACTAAAGTTGAAGAAGCACTTAAAACTGATAATACTGATGCAATCAAATCAGCAACTGACCAACTGAATAAAGTATGGGGAGAAGTTGCACAAAACTTATATCAACAACCTGGTGCTCAAGGTCAACCGGGAGCAGGTCCTCAACCTGGACAAGAACAAAATGCCGGCGGACAACAGCAAGAAGCTAAAAAAGATGATGGCGAAGTAGAAGATGCTTCCTACGAAGTTGTTGATGAAGACGACAATAAAGATAAATAATAAATAGAAAGGAGATTAATAAATGGAAGAAACAAAAGATCTCGTAAAAGTTAACGAAACCCGTAGCTGGGAAGATGCAATTGAAAAAGAATCGTGGATAGCACCAATGGTTGATATTTACGAAACTAGCGATGATTATAACTTGGTTGCAAATATGCCCGGCGTAACAAAAGAAAACGTTAAAATAAAGGTAGAAGAAGAAAGCCTCATAATTATGGGAAGAACCGATTTTTTGGCAGAAATCAGCAAGAAGTATATAGTGAAAGAAATTGATTCGAGTAATTATTACATTAAATTCAAACTTGCTGATAGTGTAAACAGTGATAAAATAGATGCCAAAATGGAAAACGGAAGATTGTACGTTACTCTACCTAAATTAGAAAGGGTAAAACCGAGAACTATAGAAATTAAATAAATAGTTAAAAAATTACCCATTAGCCCCGACAGAGATGTCGGGGTTTTTTTATTGATAAGCAATTTATATATAAAAGAAAATGTAGTCCAAAATGTGGATTGATCAGTTCTCTAATTTTCTTATCTTCTTATATTAAAAAAATGGTATTCTTAAATATATAAAGAGATTTCTTCTTGGTAGAAAAAATTAAATTATTATTTCTGAAGTTAGATAATAAACTATCTATATTTAAGCCTAAAAAATAATTAATTTTATTCCTAATTTTGAGACTGAAAAATATTTTGTTTAAATTAGATCCATTAGTATAAGTTCTATTAGCCTATGAAAACTATTTTTTCGCGAGATACATCAAGCCACGGCAGATTCTTTATAATAACACAAGGCGCATATTTAATAGGTCTTATTGTACATAGTATTTTAGCAGTAATTTTTTATTTAATAAGTATTAAAGAATTAATGTGGTTTAATATTTTATACAGTATCCCTGCATTTATTATTGCACAGACATTAAATAAAAAAGGAAAATATAATATAGCATTCTCAATAGTCTTTACCGCACTATTTATTCATCAAATTATTGGAATTATTTTTTTGGGTTGGGGGTTTGGATTTCAATATCTTCTTTTCTACTTAATTGGTTTGACTTTTTTCAATATTTATTGGTCAAACAAAATTAGAATTATAATGCTTATGATTATAATTCTTTCTTATGAAGGCTTATATTTCTTTTTGAAAAATGCACAAGTTTATACATTATCCGACATACACCGACAATTGTTTCACTTGAGTGCAAGTGCAGGTTTAATGATAGCTATTGCTTTTCTAACAAATTATTATGTACAAGCAGCAATAAAAGCTGAAAAAAATCTTGAAAGAAAAAATCAATTTATTAAAAAAACGTTTGGGAAATATTTATCAGATAACGTTGTCAATAATATTTTGGAAACACCCGAAGGATTAAAACTTGGCGGCGAAAAAAGAAAAGTAACAATACTGATGAGTGATATACGAGGTTTTACAAAAATAAGTGAAAATCTGCCTGCCGAAAATGTAATAGCAATTCTAAATGATTATTTAGAAACTATGACCGAAATAATTCTAAAATATAATGGAACAATTGATGAGTTTATCGGTGATGCTATTCTAGTAATTTTTGGTGCACCTTATTCAGAAAGTGATGACTCTCAAAGAGCAGTTGCATGTGCCCTGGAAATGCAAAAAGCAATGAAACAAGTAAATGTTCTTAACAAAACTAACGGTTATCCTGAATTAGAAATAGGCATTGCAATTAATACCGGCGAAGTTGTTGTTGGAAACATAGGCTCTGATAAAAGAGCAAAATATGGTGTGGTTGGTAAAGATGTAAACTTAACTTCTAGGATTGAATCTTACACAATTGGCGGACAAATATTAATTTCAGAAAATACTTATAAAGAGTGTGAAAATATCTTAGAAATAAGCGATACGGAAAAAGTAATGCCAAAGGGATTAAATAAACCTATAAATATTTTTGATGTAACAGGGATTCAAGGGAAATATAATGTAAGGTTAGAGAAAAAGGATATTGAATGGCAAGTTTTGGATACTCCGATTAAAATTACTTTTAGTGTTTTTAGAGAAAAAGATATTTATGATGAAATTTGTATTGGCAGAGTTACAAAAATATCTGAAAAATATTTTGAACTTAAATCAGATACTAAGTTAGACAAGTTAGATAACTTAAAGATTATGTTTAACAAAAATTCTAACGAAGAAATATACGGTAAAGTAGTTAAGTTAGTTTATCATAAAGAACAAAAATATATTGTTAATATTACTTCATCATCAAATAAAATATTCTTAAAGTAATAGAATTGAAATTAAATCATAGAAAAATAATGAATACCCTTTTTCTAATTTGGTTTGCCGTACTATTTTCTTTCTGCACAGAAAATAAAGTTAAAAATAATAACGATACAAAAAAATCAATTTTAAATTATTATAATTTCGATAAACCAAATCAAATAGAAATTACTTCAAAACTCAATGAAATTTCCGGGCTTACATTATCAAGCAAAGGGAATATTTTTGCTGTAAACGATGAGATAGGAATTATCTTTGAGCTTAATCCTAACAACGGAAAAATTATAAAAAGCTTTTCTCTAAACAATCTTGCAATAAAAGGAGATTTTGAAGGAATTACCGTTACAAAACAAAATATATATGTTATTACAAGTAATGGGAATTTATATAAATTTAATGAAGGAGAAAATTATTCAGCTGTTAAATTCAATGTAATTAAGTTACCATTTTCTAATAAGTTTGAAATAGAAGGTTTATTTTATGATGAAGAGTTAAATGGATTATTAATCTTACCCAAAGAATATTCCGGTAAAAAATACAAAAATAGCAGAACTGTTTATTTATATTCTTTCGAAAATTTGAAAGTAATGAAAACGCCTGTTTTTATTATATCTCTTAAGGAATTAAAAGAGAACTTTGGAATAAAAGATTTTTATCCATCAGGAATTACCAAACATCCACTTAATGGGCATTATTTAATTATTTCTGCAAAAAAAGAAAATTCTATTGTTGAACTAAGTAAGTCAGGAAAAATAATTAGTGCATTTAAATTAAAAGAAAAAATTCATCGTCAACCCGAGGGAATAACTATACTTAAAGATTACTCTTTACTAATTAGTGACGAAGCTGCAGGTAAAAAACCTACTTTAACAAAATATGAAATAACAAAAATGGATACACAATGAAATTTTTCAAAACAATTTTACTTTTTGTTTTTTTCATTTCCATAATTTCATTTGGTCAAAATAATTATAAAAAAGAATATATAGAAATAATACCGGGAGCACAGTACAAAGCAGGAAGTATTCATAATTTCTTCTTCGGTAAACATTGGCGGAATATTTGGGCTACTCCTATTAAAGTTGAAATATTAAATCTTAATAAATTTGCCGGAGGTTTAATACCATTAAAAAGAGGTGGTGGATTTCAAACAAAATCATTAAGACTAATGGGTAAAGATAAACACATTTGGAAATTTAGGTCAATGGACAAAGATCCTTCTAAAGTTTTACCTAAAGTATTAAGAGAAACCTTTGTAGCTGATATTTTTCAAGATCAAATTAGTTCTTCAAATCCTCTTGCGGCTCTAATAGCTGCACCAATCTTGACCGAGTTAGGAATTCTTCAAGCTAAACCTTATTTAGTTTATATGCCCGATGATCCAAAGCTAAATGAATTTAGAAAAGATTTTGGTGGTGTGTTGGGAATGATTGAAATACATCCTGATGTTAATGAAGACTTAGAATTTAAAGGTGCAAATAAAATAAAAAGTACTTATAAACTATTCGATAGATTAGCTGAAAAAAGAAATGAAAAAGTTAATGATATCGATTATTTAAAAGCAAGATTGGTTGATGCTCTAATTGGTGATTGGGATAGACATACTGACCAATGGAAATGGGCAAGATATAAAATGGAAGATAAATCTTTTTGGGAACCAATTCCAAGAGATAGGGACCAAGTTTTTGCAAAGTGGGACGGAGTAGGCCCATCAATTGCAGAATATTATACTCCTCAATTTGTTCATTTTGATTATGAATATCCCGAAGTAGAAAAAATTACTTGGAGCGGAAGATATATTGATAGAAGATTTTTAACTGAAATCACGAAAGCTGAATGTGATTCAATAGCAAACTTTATCAAAAATAAGTTAACTGATGCTGTAATAGAAAATGCAGTTAAAATTTTACCCATAGAACATTTTAAAATTGCAGGTAATGAAATTATTGAAAAATTAAAATCCCGTAGAGATTTATTACCTGATTTTGCCACAGAATATTACAACTTAATCAACAAAGTTGTTGATATTTATGGAACAAACAAAGATGATATTCTGAGTGTTAATAGAATAAATGATTCTCAAACTAGCGTAACAATTTATTCAAAGAAAAAAAGAAATTCAAAGAAGATGCTTCTTTATCATAAAGTTTTTGATAATTCAATAACAAAAGAAATTAGAGTGTTTCTTTTAGATGGAGATGATAAAACAATAATTACGGGAGATGTTGATGATTCTCCTTTGGTAAGAGTTATTGGCGGAAAAGGAAAAGACAAGTTTACAGATAACTCTAAAGTTAATGGCTGCCTTTTAAATTTTTTACCAATTCCTTATCCCGAAAGAAAAACCGAATTTTATGATTCAGGAAAAAAGACCAAAGTAAAAAAAGGTGCATCTACATATTTTAACGATGAGAAATATCCCGAAGCAAAAACGTACACAGAAAAATACGAACCGAAATCGAGAAATAGAGGTTCTACATCTTTTTTTCTGCCTTCCATTTCATACAACAGCAGTGATGGTTTAAGAATAGGCAGCGGAATTGATTTTTATAAATATAATTTTAGAATGGTTCCCTATGAGTACTACTTGAAGCCTTCTATCGTTTTTTCCACAAAACCAAAAAGTTTTTCGTTTGAGTTCAGTTCTGTTTTTAACTCTCTGATTAGAGGAGGGAATATTACTCTCAATATTTCTAGATCAGCACTTTTATTCACACAGTTTTACGGTTTTGGGAATGAAACTACCTATAAAAAACAACTTGATAAATCAGAATTTTACAGATTAGATCAAGAATTATTTAAAATTCAATCAGCTGTATATTTAAATTTTTTTGGGAATGTTAAAGGTGGAATAGGTATGAATTATAGATATTCTAATCTTAAACCTTTTAATAAAGAACTTTTGAATTCTTTCCAAAGTAAGTATGGCTTGAACAATTTTAAATTATTGGAGTTTTTTGCAAATTTTAATTTCGATTTAACTGATAACAAATACTATCCCAGAAATGGTTTTTATGGAAATTTTAAGTATTCTACATTTTTAAATGTATTAAGTAATAAAAAAACATTCCATAAAATTGAAGGTGATGCCGCATTTTTTACTACATTATATTCATTCACTGAATTTACACTTTCCTTTAGAGCAGGCGGGGGAATTGTATTTGGTGATTATCCTTTTTTTCAATCAATTTTTCTTGGTGGGATAGATAATTTGAGGGGATATACAAGAAGACGTTTTGCCGGGGATGCCGGGATTTTTGGACAATTTGAATTGAGAACACTTTTATTCCCTTTAAAAATAATTGTTCCGGGCAAATTAGGTTTTCATTCCTTAATTGAAACAGGACGAGTGTTTGATGATATTTATGTGGATTCACAAAAATGGCATTCTTCTTACGGAGGAGGACTTTGGTTTTCTTTTATAGATGATTCCATTTCATTTTCGGTTACAATAGCCGGCTCGTCTGAAACTATAGCAAAGTATTTTAGTATTGGCATGAATTTCTGATAGAGGAAAAAATTAAATTAAAAAAAATAAAATAAAAAGTATGGACAATCAAATATTACTAAAAGTAAAAAATTATATTTTAGATTATTACAAAAAATATATTCCTGCTGAAAATATTTATCATAATATTTATCATATTCAACAAACAGTTGAATATGTAATGCAAATAGGAAAACATTGTAATATTTCTGATGAAGATATGGAGTTATTACTTATTGCGGCTTGGTTTCATGATACAGGTTACACAAGTACACGTGAGGGTCATGAAAATAAAAGTATAAAAATTGCTAAAAAATACTTAACAAATATCAATTACCCTTCTGAAAAAATCAATAAAGTTTGCAATCTTATTTCTGTAACGGAAATACCGCAAAAACCTAAAAATTTATTAGAAGAAATAATTTGTGATGCAGATCTTGCTCATTTAGGGACTAAAGATTTTTTTGACCAAACGGAATTACTACGACTTGAATTTGAGAAAAAAGAAAAAAGAGAAATAACCGATTTTGAATGGCTTAAGCTTAATATTGATTTTTTAACCTCATCAAAATTCTTTACTAATTATGCAAAATCAGAGTTTGAACCAACTAAAATGAAAAATATTTTAAAACTTCAAAAGAAATACAAAAAGAAAGTTGAAAGTAGAAAAAATCAAAAAACAAGAAAAGAAAAAATTGATATTGAAAAAAAGAAGTTATCAGCAAAGTCTGTTCAAGCAAAAAAATCTGATCGAGGAATTGAAACAATGTTCAGAAATGTAATGCGGACTCACGTAAGTTTTAGCTCTATGGCAGATAGTAAAGCAAATATTATGATAAGTGTAAATACTCTTTTACTCGGTGGAATTTTTACAATATTAACAAGACAATTAAATGTTTATCCAAATCTGATTATTCCGACTTTTGTATTAGTCTTAACCAGTCTAACAACATTAATTTTATCTGTATTAGTTACTAGACCTAAGGTATCTTCGGGAACTTTTACTAGAGAAGATGTTGAAAACAAAAAAGTTAATCTATTATTTTTTGGAAACTTTTTTAATATGAATCTAAAAGATTTTACTTTAGGAATGAATGAGTTAATAGATGATAAAGAATTCCTTTATGAAAG
Organism: Ignavibacteriota bacterium; assembly: GCA_002746605.1. Lineage (GTDB taxonomy): Bacteria > Bacteroidota > Ignavibacteria > Ignavibacteriales > Melioribacteraceae. The sequence continues at coordinate 8,141 of PDPT01000043.1, read as the reverse complement.
TATGATAAAAGATTTTTATTATCTGGGTCAAGTTCTTGGTAAAAAATATAAACTTTTAAGATTAGCCTATACAATATTTATGTACGGAATTATTTTATCGGCAGTTCTCTTTTGTATTTTTGTTTTTTTCTATGAATCAAATTCAGTAATTACCAATATCATTGAATAAGGGCTCTACAGGAAAATTAAAAAATAGGAATATTAAATTTTTCTATATGGATTATTTAAGAATTACTCAAAGTAATTGTTGGAGAACAACTTTTTTAGTCAAAAGTAGTAATCTTTACAGTAGCAGAATATAATTAAGGATAAGACATTATCTTGAAAGATTTAATTTAAATTATTATTTCTAAAGGTTAGATAATAAGCTTTCTATATTTAATGAACGATACCAAAAAGATTACGGCCTCCAAAGTGAGGAAGCCGCATCTTGCAAGTAGTGTTAAGTATTTAATTAATAGATACTTTAACTTAATTATTTTTTTAATACTTTTAAAGTAAAATCAAAAAAATTACAAAAAGAATTTAAGATTCAGCAAAAAAGTTTATAATTTTACATTATAAGTTTTTAATTAAATAATTAAAAGGATTTATTATGGATTTCTTAAGAAGACTAAAAGTCAAAAAAGTAAATTTTGGTTCATCAACAGGATTAAAATGGAATACAACAAAATCGGAAGGGAAACTTGATATTCATTCTCCGGTTGATGGTAAACTAATTGCCTCGGTTTATCAAGCATCAAAAGCTGATTATGAAAAAGTAGTTAAAGTTGCTCATAAAGCATTTTTGGAATGGCGAAATGTACCTGCACCAAAAAGAGGTGAAATTGTAAGACAAATTGGTGATAAGCTAAGAAAGTATAAAGAACCGCTCGGGCGTTTAGTCTCTTACGAAATGGGTAAATCTCTTCAAGAAGGTTTGGGCGAAGTTCAAGAAATGATTGACATTTGTGATTTTGCCGTTGGGCAATCACGGCAGCTTTACGGTTACACAATGAAATCCGAAAGACCAAATCACAGAATGTATGATCAATATCATCCGCTTGGAGTTGTCGGAACAATTTCTGCATTTAACTTTCCGGTAGCAGTTTGGTCTTGGAATGCAATGATAGCTACAGTTTGTGGCGATACAAATCTTTGGAAACCATCTTCAAAAGTTCCATTAACTGCAATTGCGGTTCAAAACATTGTTGGTGAAGTAATAAAAGAAAATAAACTTCCAGAAGGTTTATTTACACTTGTAATTGGTAGAGGTTCATCAGTTGGTGAAGAAATGCTTAACGATTCCAGACTACCATTGATTTCCATTACAGGTTCTACTCATGTTGGAAGACACGGTGCAGAAGTTATTGCCAAACGTTTCGGTAAAGCAATTTTAGAGCTAGGTGGAAACAATGCTATAATTTTAACTCCCGATTCAGATTTGAAAATGGCGTTGCCTGCAATTGTGTTTGGTGCTGTTGGTACTTGCGGACAAAGATGTACCAGTACAAGAAGATTAATTATTCACGAAAGCATTTACGATAAAGTTAAGACAGCTATTTTAAAAGCTTACAAAGGATTAAGAATTGGTTCACCATTAGATGAAAAAAATCATGTTGGTCCGCTTATAGACAAAGCTGCTGTTGCCGATTTTACAAATGCTTTAGAACGTGCTAAAGAAGAAGGTGGAAAAATTATTTATGGAGGCGAAGTCCTTTCCGGAAAAGGCTATGGCTCCGGTTGTTACATTATGCCTGCAATTGTTGAAGCTGAAAATAAATATAAAATTGTACAAGAAGAAACATTTGCTCCAATTCTTTACTTAATAAAATATAAGGGAGATGTAAGCAAAGCAATTGAACTTCACAATGGAGTTGTGCAAGGTTTATCTTCTGCAATTTTCACAAACAATATTCAAGAAGCCGAAGAATTTCTATCTGCTTCCGGTAGCGATTGTGGAATAGCAAATGTAAACATTGGAACTTCAGGAGCGGAAATCGGTGGAGCGTTCGGTGGCGAAAAAGAAACCGGTGGTGGTCGTGAATCCGGTTCTGATGCTTGGAAGGCTTATATGAGAAGACAAACTAACACAATTAACTACGGAAAAACTTTACCTCTTGCTCAAGGTATAAAATTCGATATTTAATTTTAGTTGAAAGTTAAAAGATTAAAATTAAAAGTTTGATGCATTGTATAAAAACCGTGGATTACCAAATCTGCGGTTTTTTATTTTCTATCTGAATATTTACAAAAAATGAAAAAAGAATTAAACTTATTTATTAAAAATTTTAAGCACCTCGATAGAAAAATCGTAACGATTTTTTTGAGTTCAATTGTTATCTTTACTTTAAGTTGGTATTTTGCAAATCCTAATTTTTTCTTAACCCAATTTTCTTTTGTTGATAATTATGCTCAAACTTCTCAAGATTGCTTTTCGTTTGGTTACTGGTTTGTTGCAGATGTTTTCCTTTTTCTAATTGTTCCGTTATTGATTACTAAATTTTATTTCCGAGAGAATATTAAAGAATACGGAATTAATCTGAAAAATAAAAAGATAGGATTTACTTATGTTTTTATTTCAATTTTATTTTTTCTCCCGATTATAATTATAATCTCCAATTCAGAAAATTTTAATGAATACTTTCCTTTAATGCAAAGTGCTAAAAGTGATCTAAGAATATTTATTTTTTATGAGCTGTTTTTGCTTATGTTCATTTTCTCATGGGAATTTATTCTAAGAGGATTTTTATTATTTGGTCTTGAAAAAAAGTTCGGCTTTTATTCAATTTTTATTCAACTCATTCCATTTGTTTTACTTCACAATGGAAAACCCTTCATCGAAACATTCGCATCAATTGCAGGTGGAATTTTTCTTGGTTATCTTGCACTAAGGACAAGAAGTTTTTTTTATGGTTTTTTAATTCACGTAATCATTCTTATTCTTCTCGATATTTTATCATTAGTCTAAAAAATATCATACTTTATAAACAAGAAAATTATTATTTTATCTTTATCTAAAAAATAGAAAGGATAAAACAATGAAATTTACACTTAATGTTGATCATGTTGCCGTTTTAAGAAATGCTCGCGCAGAAGAAAATCCTGATCCGGTTACGTTTGCATTAATGGCAGAAATTTACGGAATAGATGGAATTGTTGTGCACCTTAGAGAAGATAGACGACACATTAACGAAAGAGATGTTCGTTTGTTAAAAGAGCAACTTAAAACCAAATTAGATTTGGAGATGGCTGCAGTTAAAGAAATAATTGATATTGCAGTTGATGTACAGCCCGATTTAGTAACATTGGTTCCCGAAAAGAGGGAAGAGCTTACCACAGAAGGCGGATTAAATGTAATTGATAATATTGAATCGTTAAAAGATACAATAGTTCAATTTCATGAAGCGGAAATTCCTGTCTCACTTTTTGTTGAACCCGATCTTAATCAAATTGATGCTTCTGTAGAGATTGATGCAGATTTGATTGAAATTCATACCGGAGTTTATGCCAATGCAAAAACAGAAGAAGATATGTTTGATGAGCTTGAACGAATAAGACAAGCTGCAATCCACGCAAAAAAATTCGGTCTCGGTGTTAATGCCGGACACGGTTTAAATTATAACAATGTGAAAGAATTCAGAGCAATAAAAAGTGTTGATGAAGTAAGTATTGGTCAGGCTGTAATTGCTCGTTCGGTTTTTGTCGGATTAGAACAAGCTATTAGGGAAATGAAAGTTCTCTTGGAAATCTAAGTTTCTATGGATAAATCACTAAAAAGAAAGTTAGAATATCATTATAAGAAATTTGATGCTGAACAGATTTATCCTGATCCTTTAATCTTTCCTCGTAAGTTTAATAATGAAGTGGATGTTGAAATTTCTGCGCTTATTTCGTCAATATTTGCTTATGGAAATGTAAAACAGATTATTAATTCATTGGAAAAAGTTCATGCTTTGATTGGTGAAAACCCTGCAGAATTCTTCAAAGAGTTTGATGAAAAAAACTATGCTGAATTTTTTAATATATTCAAGCACAGATTTTTTACGGGAAAAGATGTTGCAACATTATTTAATACAATTAAATTTGTTTTAAATGAATATGAGTCGTTAAAACATTTCTTTTTACTTTATTATTTTGAACAAGATGTAACCATAAAAAATTCGCTTTCTTTTTTTTCAAAAAATCTTTTGGAAATTTCTAATACTTTTGGAAATTTAACACGAGGTGTAAAGTTTATGTTTCCCGATCCGTTTTCCGGAAGTGCTTGTAAACGTATGAATTTGTTCTTGCGTTGGATGGTTCGAAAAGATGACTTGGATTTTGGTTTCTGGGAATCAATAAGAACAAATCAATTAATAATTCCGGTCGATACACATATCGCGAGAATCAGCAAAAAACTTGGACTTACGAAAAAGAAAAATGTTAGCTGGCAAATGGCAGAAGAAATTACTGAAAACTTAAAGCAATATGATTTTGTTGATCCTGTAAAATACGATTTTGCTATTTGCCATATTGGAATGCGTAAACTAAAGTTTTAAATAACCTAAAATATTTGGACCAGTTTTCTTAGAATTCCATATTTCATCGCGTACATAAAATAAAAAATTTATTATATTTTTTTTGTTATCTGAAAGTATTACTTTTAGGTGTTTATGATAAACGTTTATCATTTGAAGGATGAAAATAAAATTAAATGCCTACAATTAAAGATGTTGCCGATAAATCGGGTGTTTCAGTTATTACAGTTTCAAGATACTTTAATGACTGTGAAAAAGTAAGTAAAAAAACCCAAGAAAAAATATCGAATACAATTAATGAAATCGGTTACTTTCCAAATGAAATAGCAAGATCATTAGTCAAGAAAAAAACTAATGTACTCGGAATTGTTCTTGCTGATACTAAGAATACTTATTTCAATGAACTTTTTAGAACCGCAGAAAATTATGCCCGCAAATTAAACTACAATGTTTTTTTGTGCAACACAGAAGAAAATTGTGAAAGGGAATTGAAGTATGTAAAACTCTTAGCTTCGCAAAAAGTTGATGGCGTTATTTTAGCTCCGGCTTCGATTCATTCGGTTAAGTTTTTGGATAAAAACAAAATAAAATATGTTTTGGTAGATAGATATTACAACGAGATAAAATCAGATTATTTTCTTGCGGATCATTATCAAGGTTCAAAAGAAATAGTTGAATATTTAATAAACAAAGGTCATATTAAAATTGCAGTATTAAAGGGTTCGGGTGAGTTTATTTCAGGTTCTTACAGGTATGATGCTTTTATAGATGTAATGAAAAAGAGAAAAATTAAAATTAATCCTGATTATGTACTCGATTGTCATTTCAAAAAAGAAATTGCTTACAAAAAAACAAAAGAACTGCTATCAAGCAAAAATAAACCTACTGTAATTTATTCTTTTAACAGCTTAATGACAATTGGTGCAATTAAAGCAATCAAAGAACTTAAATTAAAAATTCCGGAAGATATATCGCTTATAGCTTTTGATGATTTGCCTAACCATGAAATAATAAACCCTCTAATTACCTGTACCATTCAACCTGTAGAAAAAATAGCAACACAAGCTATTGAACATTTAATAAAGAAAATAAATAGTGATAAAAAAATAAGAACTAAAAAATTTATTATTAAGCCGGAAATGTTTATTGGAAATTCCGTAAAAGATTTAAGGAAAATTATAAGGAGAACAAATTAAAAAATGAAAGCAAAAATTGAAGAGTTAAAAAAGCAAATTGTAGAAGTCGGCAAACGTACATACGATAGAGGTTATGTAGCTTCCAATGATGGAAATATTAGTGCCCGAATAGATAATGAGAGAGTTTTGGTAACTCCCACTGGCGTAAGCAAAGGGTTTCTTACTACTGATATGTTGGTGCTTGTAGATTTTAATGGCAACTCGCTTGAAGAAGGTAAAAAGGCATCTTCCGAAATTTTTATGCACTTGCAGATTTACAAAGATAGACCTGATGTGATGAGTGTTAATCATTCACATCCGCCTTATGCAACGGGCTATGCTGTTGCGGGAAGATCTTTAGATAAATATGTTTTGCCGGAAGTGATTATTGCACTTGGCAAAATCCCGCTTGTAAAATATGGCACCCCCGGAACTCCGGAATTATCTGAACCGCTTATTCCTTTACTACCGTATTATGATGCTTTTCTATTAGAAAATCACGGAGCGTTAGCTGTAGGTAATTCTGTACTTAATGCTTATCATAAAATGGAAACTTTGGAACACTTCGCAAAAATAAATTTTATAGCCGAACAAATTGGAACGGTTAATGAATTAAATGAAGAACAAATCAAAAAACTAATAGCACAGAGAAAAAAATACGGCATTAGAGAAAATATTGATAAACCTGAAATTAAATTAAAATAACAGATAAAATTTTTTTGGAGTAAAAATGGAAACTTTTCAGAAAGAGAATAAAGTAAAACGATACAAAAATAATTTGCCTAAGATTGGTATCAGACCCGTAATTGACGGGAGAAGAGGAGGCGTAAGAGAATCTCTTGAAGAACAAACAATGAACATGGCAAAAAATGCTGCAAGATTTTTGAGCGAAAATATTTTTCATTCAAATGGAACACAAATAGAATGTGTAATACCAAATCATTGCATTGGTGGTAATGCAGAAGCTGCTGAAGTGGCAGAGAAATTTAAGAATGAAGGAGTTGAAATCTCATTAACCGTTACACCTTGCTGGTGCTACGGTTTGGAAGTAATGGATTCTAATCCTGCTATTCCCAAAGCGGTGTGGGGATTTAACGGAACGGAAAGACCGGGTGCAGTTTATCTTGCAGCAGCTCTTGCCGGATATAGTCAAATGGGGCTGCCGATTTTTGGTATTTATGGAAAAGATGTTCAAGATAGTAACGACACAACAATCCCAGAAGATGTAAAATATAAGCTGCTACTTTTTGCTAATGCAGCTCTTGCTGCTGTGAGCATGAAAGATAAAACATATCTATCACTTGGAAGTGTTTCCATGGGAATTGCAGGTTCAATAATTGATACAAAATTCCTTAGCAAATATCTTGGCATTAGAACACAATTTGTTGACATGACTGAAATAATAAGAAGAATTAATGAAAAAATTTATGACGAAGAAGAATTGGAAAAAGCTCTAGTTTGGAAAAATCAATTCTGCAATGAAGGTAATGATAGAAACAAAGAAAAAAATAAAATCGATGACAAAAGAAGAAATGATGAATGGGAATTTGTTATTAAGATGACGATGATTATAAGAGATATGATGATTGGAAACAGCAAGTTAAAAGATAAAGGTTTTGCAGAAGAAGCGATGGGTTATAATGCAGTAGTTTCAGGATTTCAAGGTCAGCGTCATTGGACGGATCATTATCCCAACGGTGATTTTTCCGAAGCGATTCTTAACTCTTCTTTTGATTGGAACGGAATAAGAGCTCCCTACTTAATTGCAACGGAAAATGATCATCTCAACGGAATTTCAATGCTTTTCGGAAATCTGCTGACAAATACAGCTCAAATCTTTGCTGATGTAAGAACATTCTGGAGCAATGAATCGGTTAAACGGGTAACAGGTTATGATTTAGAAGATAAAGCGGAAGCGGGAATTATTCACCTGATAAATTCAGGCTCTGCAACATTAGACGGAACAGGAAAACAGAAAGAAAACGGGAAACCCGTAATGAAACCTTGGTGGGAAATTTCTTCGGAAGAAACAAAAGAATGTTTAGATGCTGTAACTTGGTATCCTTCAAACAAAGAATATTTTAGAGGCGGCGGATTTTCATCTAACTTTTTAACCGAGAGTGGGATGCCTCTAACAATTTTTAGAATAAATATTATCGATGGATTAGGTCCGGTTCTGCAAATTGCCGAAGGTTTTTCAATAGAACTACCGCAAGAAGTTCACAAAATCTTAGATGAAAGAACTGATCCTACTTGGCCTACAACTTGGTTTGTTCCAATATTAAATGGTAAGGGAGCTTTCAAAAATGTTTATTCGGTAATGGCTAATTGGGGAGCAAATCATTGTGTTGCAAGTTACGGACATATTGGAGATAAACTAATTACGCTTGCATCAATGTTAAGGATTCCCGTAAATATGCACAATGTGGAAGAAGAAAGAATTTTTAGACCAAGTGCTTGGAATGCC
>PDPT01000042.1 GCA_002746605.1 Ignavibacteriota bacterium | reverse complement strand
CATGCGGTGGTCTTGTTGCACAAAATAAAACTGCATCGGCTACGTCTTCACCTACAAGAGGAGTTAAACCTTTATAAACATTCTTTGCTTTTTCTTTATTGCCTAATCTTATAACACTAAAATTGGTTTCTACAGCTCCGGGATCAACGGTACTGACTCTTACATTTTTATCAACACAATCTATTCTTAAACCTTTTGTGATTGCATTAACTGCATGCTTTGTTGCACAATAAATATGTCCTTTGGGATAAACTTCGTGACCTGCAATTGAACCGATATTAATTATATGTCCGCTTTCTCTCTTTATCATACCCGGAAGAATTGTTCTTGTTACATACATTAATCCTTTTAAATTTGTATCAATCATTTCTTCCCAGTTATCAATATTATCTTCATAGAACTTGTTTAATCCTTTTGCAAGTCCTGCATTATTTATTAATATGTCAATATTTCTCAAATCATCCGGCAATGAGTTAATTGCCCATTCAACTTCTTTTCTGTTTTTAACATCCATTTTAAGTGCATAGACTTTTGCATTAAATTTTGCTTTTAGATTTTTGCTTAGTTTTTCCAAAAGGTTAACTCTACGTGCAGTAATAATAATTGCAGCTCCATTTTCTGCAAATTTATATGCACACGCTTCACCAATTCCAGAAGTTGCTCCGGTAATAAAAACTATTTTTTCATTTAAGTTCTGCATAATATCCTCGTGATAATTTTTCTTTTTGAATTTAGCTTAAAATTTTTAGATACAAAGTTTTGTATATTAAAATATTTTAACTTTAATATTATGAACCTTAGCATAATTATAATTTCGGTTTTAACAACAAAAGATTTTTCATACTTAACACAAAAACACAACCACAAATTACTTTAACCTTAGAAGAATAAATTAAGTCTTCAAATATCCGTTTATCAACTTAGTAAAATTCAATTGTGTAGTTATAAGTACTAACAAAAAATGGATAAGAAAATTTTCAATAATTGTTGAGTAGTTTTTGCAACTCAGTTTGAGTTCCTTGTATATCCATTGCCTGCCCTGTCCATAATTCAAATGATTTAGCCCCTTGTACAATAAACATCTTTAATCCGTTTATGACGGTAGCTCCTCTGCTTTCAGCTAATTTCAAAAATTTGGTTCTAAGAGGATTGTAAATCAAGTCAAGAACAATCTGGTTTGAATTAAAAGATTCTGCCCAACGTGTCGGAGTATCATCAAAATTGGGGGACATACCAATTGAAGTTGCGTTTACAATCAAATCGGACTTTTGCAAAATTTTAAGATTATCTTTCGGCATAAGCTCAAAAGCTTCAATTCCATCGAAATGCATTTTAGCCCTAAAATAATCTTTAATTGATTCAGCTCTTTCTACAGTTCTGTTGAGTACATTAATTTTTTCAACTTTGAAATGTCTAATTAAAGTATGCATCACACTCCTTGCAGCACCGCCGGCACCAATTACAGTTACAGTACATTTATTTAGTTGATGTTTATAAGAATCTAAAGATTCAATAATTCCATCAATATCTGTATTATAACCGAAAAGCTGATTGTTTTCGTTTACTACAGTGTTTACTGCTCCCACAGATGCAGCAGCTTCCGAAACATGATCCATGTACTGAATAATTTTTTCTTTATGCGGAATTGTTACATTAAGCCCTCTTATACCTAATGCAGATATTGATTTTAAAGCATCTTTCAAATTGTTGCTTACTACATCGAAAGGTAGATATGCGTAATTTAGTCTTTGTTTTCTAAAAGATAAATTGTGCATAAGCGGCGAAAGTGAATGTTTAATCGGATGCCCGATTACTCCAACTATTTTTGTAGAATGATCTATCATTTTTGTTAATTTTTTAATCCTGTTTAATTAAAGTATTATAAAGTTGCGTAGAAACAAAATAGGGGAAATTTTTCAAAAAAGATTTTTCCGTTTCTTCAGCAGAGTAAAATGATTTTTTCATTAAATAAACTGCTTCGGCATTATTATTTAACATAAACAAACATAAACTCATATAATAGTAAATTAATGAATTCCCAGCAGGATTGTTGGTCAGTATTTTTTTATAAGTATCAAAAGCTTTTTGCCAATTACCAAGACTGAAGTAGTTATCAGCAAGTAATAAAATATTTTGCTCGGTAAGGTCTTCTTTTAGTATTTTCTTTATTTCTTTATACGTTGAATTAAGTTCTTCAACTAATTCGTCTGTATTAGATTCTTTATAATTTGTTGATAAAGAAAACCGAATAATTTGAGAGAATGTTTTTAACATCATCGCTTTGTTGTTTAACATTGTATAAGAGTTGCCCAATCCAACATAAGCATCAAGATTTTCTACATCAATTTTTATAGCTTTGTAGTAATATTCTATTGCCGGATTATATTGTTTCAAAAGGAAATAAGATTTGGCAATATTTAAAGAGATTAGATCATCAAACGGATCTAATTCTATTGCTTTCAGAAAGGCTTCCAATGCTTTTTTAGTTTTATTTAATTTTGTATAAGCTATACCTAAATTATACCAAGCATTAACAAAATCACTATTTATTGAAGTTGCCAATTCGAAACAATTTATTGCTTCTTCTAAGTCATTTAATTTTAAGTAAACAATTCCCAAATTATACCAACCACCGGGATTGTAAGGTTCTAAATCCAAAAAAGTTTTGTAGCAATCAATAGCAAGAGAATGTTTATTTTGGATTTCGTAACACAGACCCAATTCGTACCAAGCATCCGAGTAATTTTTATCTATAGAAATTATCTGCAAAAAATATTCTACGGCGTTATCTATTTCTTCTTTTCTTGCATGAAATAATCCGAGATTAAACAATACTTCTTCATTATGAGGTTCAAAACTTAAGGCATTTTCTAATGTATCTTTAACTTCATTTAATAAACCGAGGTTTTCTTCGGCTATGGATTTATTGAGCATTGTTTCAACATCTGCGGGATTTAGAGATAATGCTTTTACAAAACATTCATAAGCCGAATCAAAACGAAACATGTTATTATAAAAAATTCCTTTTGAATGCCATAGTTCAGAATTATAAGGTAATATTTCTAAGGCAGCTTCCGTTAAGAATATTCCATCTTCAAGAAAGTCATACTCAATACAAAGTTGTATTGTATCTTCTATATTTTCCAAGTATGTAATAGTTTGTCCGCTTGTTACATACTCTTTACATTTTTGTACTTCAGATTTAAGTTTATTATCGTCAAGAAAAGGGTCCGATTCTGAATTGAAAAAATCATCAGAAAAATTCATTAAATCTCCGAAAATAGGACAATTTTATTAGTCTATTATTTTTAACTTTTTTTATTATAAAAATTTTTAAATTGCGCTTTGCAAGTTACAAATAAGTAATATTAAATAGAAGTTTTCTTATTGTTAAATAGCTTAAAAATTACACAAAATTTCTTAGCAAGCTCCGATTAAGTATTTCAGTGTTTTAGCACAAACTTTTTTAACACTATAGAGTAAGTTTATAAAACGTTTTTTTTAGTTACGCCGTATTACAAGCTATAAACTAGATAATTCGATTTTACCTGTTCTTTTTGATCTTGGGAACCGGCTTTTTAATTGTTTTTCTGAAGCAATTGCTGTTCCGAGATAGTAGTTATTATATTTTACTATCTTTTGTCCTTTTTCTAAAAAATTTCGATGTATAATTCCACCCGCAAAATAATTTTTTAATTCTTCTTCACTCTCTAATTCAATCACATTTTTTTGAGCAAATTTACCAAGTATTTGGGCTGCATGACTGTGTAGTTTGAGTGAATTATTTTTATCGATTATACCGAATTTTGTTCCAATTCTCAGAAAGAAATTCGGATAAAATTCAGTTGAATCGGAATTAATAAAATTAATATCTTTATTACTTACAATAAATTTATAATTGTTGAAGAGTTCTTTATCAATCCCAAAATATTCGGAGATTTCAAGGATATATTTTTTAATCAATTTATTGTTAACCGAAACTATTTTTCTACTATTCTGATGATTTACTCTTGTTGTTTTAGGTTTTTCTGTACCCTCTATTTTTTTTAGTTTAGCAACAAAAAAACCTTCTGATTTTAGTTCCCAGGGAATTATTCTTTTTGTAAGCCATAGTGATTCGTCAAAATTATAATCGGCTTTTTTTGTTAATCCGTTTTGATAAGGTAAATCCAATTCAAATTCTTCTAAAATTACCGGATATTTTTGTAATACTTTATCGATGATAAATTCATTTTCTTCTATCGTAAGCGTACAGGTGGAATAAACAATTTCAGCTCCTACTTTTGCAGCTTTTATTGCACTTATTAATAATTTCAGTTGAAGTGATGATATTTTATCGACTGATTTTGCATTCCACCAATTGCTTACTTCTTGTTTTTTTTGCAAAACTCCAAGTGCACTACATGGTGCATCTACCAATACTTTATCAAAATATTCATAAAAAACTTTACTAAGCAATTCACCTTTTTCTTTTAGCACCCACATATTCACCGCATTCATTTTATCCAAATTATGAATTAGTGCTTTAACTCTATTAAAATTTGGTTCATTAGAATAAAGTGTACCTTGGAATTTCATCATTTCAGCAAGTTGAGTTGATTTTGAACCGGGAGCCGCGCACAAATCTAAAACAATATCATTTTCAGTCGGCTGCAAAACAAGAGGCGGAATCATGGAAGAAAGACTTTGGATGTAATACTTGCCAAGAGTATGCTCGAGAGTTTTTCCAATTAAATTTTCACCTTTTAAAATTTTGTAAGTATTAGGAATTGCTTCAATTTTTTCAAGTTCAATGCCTTGTTTTTTTAATGATTCTATTATTGCAAAATGATTATCTTCCGAAATTCTTATATAACCCGGATATTTGCTTTCAATGAATTTTTTATAGTTGCTTAAAAATTCATCACCAAAATTAGATTTTATATAATCGTTTATATTACTGCTAAGTTCTATCAAGTTTTTGGATTACTGTTGATTAGTGAAAAATTTAATGATTAGATATCAGCGATGTCCCAAATATATTATTCGTTAATAAATTTTTTTTTCTTAGTAAAATATGCTTCATATTATTTTATATGGGGCTTCTCATTATTATTAAAGAACAAAAGATAAATTCCCCAAATTACTAAAGGAATACTTAATAGTTGTCCCATATTAAACACCATTCCCTGCTCAAAAGAAGACTGATTTTCTTTGAAAAATTCAATTATAAATCTTGCAGTAAAAACCAAAATTAAAAACAGACCGAATAAGTAACCCTCTTTTAACTTTTTATAGGATTTGAAATAAGTAGTTAAAAGTAAGAAAAATATCGAAAGATATGTAAGTGCCTCATAAAGTTGAGCAGGATGTCTTGGAGTTTGCGGATCGCTTACATAAGCTCTTACAAACTTAAATGCCCAAGGTACATCAGTTACCGAACCGATGATTTCTGAATTCATTAAGTTTCCGGTACGAATAAAAAATCCTGCAAGTGCAACTGTTATTACAACTCTATCCATAACCCACAGAAATGATTGTCCGGTTTTCTTTTTTGAATAAAGATAAATTGCCGTTACAATACCTATGGCAGCTCCATGACTTGCAAGTCCGCCTTTCCAGACCATTATAATTTCGAGTGGATTGCTTAAATAATAAACGGGGTTGTAAAACAAACAATGCCCAAGTCTTGCTCCTATGATTGTGCCAAGTAGCATATAGATAAATAGATCGTTTAAGTCATTTTCGCTTTTATTTTCTTTCTGGAAAATTTTTGTCATTATTTGCAACCCAATTAAAAAAGAAGCCGCAAATAGAATTCCGTACCATCTTATATGAATTGGACCTACACTAAAAATTTCCGGACTAACATCCCAAGTAATCATAATATTTTTTTATTTTTGAAGTATTTTGTTTAAACTGAGTGCAACAAAATATCCTAAAACAGAAAGAATAATTATTGCAGAACCCGAAGGTAAATTTAAGTAATAGGAAAACAATAAACCACTTAGCGTAAATATTAAACCAAGAAGAATTGCGGAAAGCATCATATCTTTTAATGATTTTGTGAACATCTTTGAAATTGCTGCAGGTATTGTTAAAAGTGCAACCACAAGTATAATTCCCACTAATTTTATTAACAAAACTATTGTAATTCCAATCATAATAAAAAGGAGATGATATAACAATTCTACATTTAATCCGGTTGTTCTTGAAAATTCTTCATCAAATGTTATTGCTTGAAATTCTCTGAAGAAAAAAATTGTTAACCCGATAATAATTAAATCAGCCAATAACATTAAGTAAATTTCGCTAATTGAGACTGTTAAAATATTTCCGAAAAGATAGCTCATCAAGTCAGGAACATAACCGGGAGCAAGACTTATAAATAAAACACCGAGAGCCATCCCGAAAGACCAAATAATTCCAATAAGAGTATCTTCATTTTCCGATCTTTTATTTCGCATTTTGGAGACAAAGAGTGCACCAAGCACCGAAGAACCAATTGCTCCGTAAAGCGGATTGAATGATAAAAGATAACCAAGACCAATTCCTCCGTAGGCAGAATGTGCAATTCCACCGCTTAAAAAAACCAATCTTTTAATTACAACATAACTGCCTATTATTCCGCAGGCAATACTCGCCAAAATACTGGCAAGAATGGCGTTTATCATAAAATCGTATTCTAAAAATTCAAACATATTTTTTCTTAATGATTATGATGGTTTAGTACTCTGTGCGGAACTCCGTGAGCAATTAAATCAACGGGACATTTATAAGTATCTTCTAACATCTCTCTGGAAATTTCTTTAGAATTATGGTAAACAAGATTTTTATTCATACATGCAATTTTTTTAACGGATTGTGAAATTGCTCCAATATCATGCGATACAAGTATTATGGTTTTCTCCTTGTTTAATTCTGTTAAGAGTTCATAAATACTTCTGCCGTTTTTACTATCTATACTTGCAGTAGGTTCATCGAGCAAAAGTATTTTAGGATTTCTTGCCAAAGCCCTTGCAATTAAAACTCTCTGTTTTTCACCACCGGAAAGATGCCCGATTTGTTCATCAATTTTAGCTGAAAGGTTTACTTTTGTTAAGCAGGTTTTAATTATTTCTTCTTTTTCTTTTTTAGAGAAGTTAGTTTTTAACAATCCGATTTGGACAACATCTTTTACGGAAATAGGATAAGTTTTATCAAAATTTGAATATTGCGGAATGTATCCTATGTTGTTGTACTTAGGATTACTTTTTTTTCCATTTATTAAAACTTCACCTTTGTATGGAGTTAATAAACCAGCAATAATCTTTAATAACGTTGTTTTGCCGCCGCCATTTGGACCAATAATACCGAGAAATTCTTTTTCTTCTATTTTTATATTTATATTTTCAATAACAGGATTCGTCAGATTATAACCGGCGGTAACATTATTTAATTCAACTGCAAAATTCATCTTAAATGTTTTTCTAATTTATTGCCAATTTCTTCTAAGTTTTCCAAGAAGTTCTCAGGCAGCGGGTTTAAGGAATCTATATTGATATTAAGTGAATTTGCTATAGTTTTAACTGAACTTTCATCAAAATTCGGATCGAAGAAAATGCAACTGGCATTTTGCTCTTTTGCAAATTTAATGAAGTTTTTAAGTTCTTGTGCCTTGGGTGATTTGCCGTCTCGCTCAATTGATATTTCGTTCAAACCGTAATCATTTGCCAAGTATGTCCAAGCCGGATGATAAACAAACAAATTTCTATTCTTTTTCGAAATAAGTTTTTCTTTAATTTTAGAATTTATTGAATCGAGCTTATTAATAAATTTTGTTCTGTTATTTATAAAATAGTTTTTATGCTGCGGATATTTTTTTATTAATTCATCCAACATATTTTGTGTTATTATTTTAACATTTGCAACAGAAAGCCAATAATGTGAATTTTTATCAATCACTTCTATTCCTTTACTGCAATCAACAATATTTTCCACCTTAACTTTTGATTGAATTTCTTTTTCAATTCTGAACAGTTCCCCTACGCTAAAGTAAATATCGCTTTCAGTAATTTCTTGAACAGATTTAGGACTTAATTCTAAAAAATGCGCATTGGCACCGGGAGGAATTAAAGTTTTCACTTTTGCTCTGTTGCCCGTAATTTGCTTTACAAAATCTGCGTAAGGTACAAGAGTTACAGAAATATTTATGTCGTCTTGAATAAGTTTATTTTTTTTTGTGCAAGAGAAAAAGAACAACAACACAATTAAGATAGCTGCTATTTTTAATTTTGGCATTGTGGACAAATTCCTATTAGTTCAAAGTTATGATTAGTTATTTTATAGTTTGTAGTATTTTTTATTTCATTCAGAAAGCAAACCGGTATTTCTTTTATTTTACCGCACTCAGAACAAATTATGTGATGATGATGTTTATCTTCATTTAATTCAAATCTAATTTTTTTATCGGCAAAATTAATTTCCTTTACGATATTTAACTCTTTAAAGAGTTCGATGATTCTGTAAACACTTGCAAAATCCACCTTGCTGCATCCATGATGGATTTCCTTTAATGTTAAAGGATATTCGGAACAAGATAATTCTTCTAGAACGAGTTTTCGTTGTTTGGTAATTTTTGCACCGGCATTCCTTAAAACATTTAGAAATTTTTCCATGCTTCAAATATAGTAAAAATTTTCTAAATGCAAATAGCTTGCAAGTAATCAATTCTTAGTTTTGGGAAGAAGATACATTAGTAATGGATTTGGGAGAATATATTGTTTATCGCGATATTGTTAGTAATTCATCAGATAATATTTGGCTCGGTAGTCTTGATCCCGGCTTATGGCATTACAATGGCACTAATTATGGAATAGGACATTACAACGGAAAGGATTATAAAACAATTTATAAGACAGATTATAGTTTATATGCTATGGGCGTTTTTGAAAATGAAGTATTTGTAACAGCCTTAGATGAAGTGACAAATAAATATATTATAATACATGGTATATTACCAAAATAACAAAAAGCAATTATTGCCAAACTAAACATTGAGGGTGTAAAGATTGTACTAGAGGATTTTTAAGCTCTTCCGTACTTAGTCGTTATTGAACCCAAGTCTAATTTTTTTGCCTCGTCTTAGTATCGTTCCTAAGTGAAAATTATACTACTTCTTTAGCTGTAACTCTTTTGTTTAATGCCTGGCGTGTTACGCCCAGTAAGTGCGCTGCAATACTTTGGTTATTGTTTGTTCTTTTAAGTGCCTCATCAACTAAGAGTGATTGTACTTCTTTTAATGTTGGCAGTACTTTCCCAAAAGTTACTTTTTCATCTTCATTTAGCTTGTCATCTTCTTCAAACTCTTCGATAACACTTTCACTATAATTTATATGTTTCTTAAAAACATCGAGCGACATTATTTTAGATTTGTGTGTTCCTACGGCATCAAAAATTATTGCTTGAAGTTCTCTGATATTACCGGGGAAATCATAAGTTGATAAAAGAGTGTATAGTTCTACAGGAACAGTCGGTTTTTTTTTGTTAAAACTTTTTGCAGCTTTATCTAAAAAATGCTCTACAAGATATGGAAGATCATCTAATCTTTCTCTCAAAGGAACCGGTGTAATATGATGAACGTTTAATCTGTAGTAAAGGTCTTTTCGGAATTCACCTTTTTTTACCATTTGCTCCAAATCTTTGTTTGTAGCAAGAATTATTAAAGCATCCGTGTATCGCGGTATATCGGAACCAAGCGGATAAAATTCCTTTTCTTGTAAAAGCCTTAATAGTTTAACTTGAGACTGCGGACCTAAATCACCTATTTCATCAAGAAATATGGAACCACCTGAAGCACGTTCAATTTGTCCTTTTCTATCTTGCACTGCATTTGTAAAAGCACCTTTTTTATGTCCGAATAAAGTATCGGAAAACATTTGGTCGTCTAATCCAGCAATGTTTGTAGTTACAAATTCATTTTTATTTTCACTTAATTTATGTAATGCACGGGCAATTAGTTCTTTTCCTACGCCGGTTTCACCCGTTATGAGTATAGGTTCGGTTGTATTGGAAATTGCTTCCATATATTGAAACATTGATTTCATTTTGGGGTTTTCAGTTATAATTTCCGTAAAAGCTTCAGGCTTTTCAATTTTATCGGAAGTAATAATTGCTCTTAAAGAGTTGTTTTCGGATTTTAATCTTTCAATCTCTAATGCTTTTTCGATGGCGTTAATAAATCTGTTCTGCTCTACAGGTTTAACAATATAATCTACAGCACCAAGTTTCATACATTCAATTGCTGTTTCTAGGTCTGTATCACCCGTTACAACAATAACTTGAATTTCGGGAAAGTTAGGAACTATTTCTTTTAATAATTCTTCTCCCCTCACATAAGGCATTGATAAATCAAGTAATATTACTGACACTTTTTCATTGTTAAGAATTTCCATAACTTTTCTGCTATCACTGCAAAGTATTGTATTATCAATTCCGTTTTCAATTAATGTTAGTTCAAATGAGTTAAGTAAATTAATTTCATCATCAACTAACAAAATCGGGGATTGGGGATATTTATTTTCTTTCATTTTTTTTGCTCTTTTTTAACGCGGTATTTTAATTGTTGCTTTGGTGCCTACACCAT
Organism: Ignavibacteriota bacterium; assembly: GCA_002746605.1. Taxonomy (GTDB): domain Bacteria; phylum Bacteroidota; class Ignavibacteria; order Ignavibacteriales; family Melioribacteraceae. The sequence continues at coordinate 58,938 of PDPT01000042.1, read as the reverse complement.
GTTCGGAACTAAAACTTAAGGAACCTTTATGCTGCATAATAATTTTAGATGCTATTGAAAGTCCTAAACCTGTTCCGCCTTTATTTCTTTTTGTTGTAAAGAAAGGATCGGTTATTTTCTTTAATTCCTCTTTTTTCATTCCACTGCCTTCATCTTCTACGCTAACATAGCCGAATTTATTATCTTTACTGATGGTTATCCTGATCAATTGATTTCTTTCTGTTAATGCTTGGCAGCTATTTTCAATTAAGTTTATTATAACTTGTTCTAATCTTTGTTTATTTCCTTTAATGATAATGGGCACTTGTGAATATTTAACTTTAAAATTATCGGTCGATTTAGATACCAAATTTGCTGTTAAATTAACAGATGTTTGAATAACTTTATTAAGATTAACGTCTTGTTCAAAATTAGGAGTTTCTTTTCTTGCAAAACTTTTCAGATCTTCTACAATATTTTTAATTCTTAAAGCTCCATCATTTATTCCACCAAGCAGAAGCGGCATTGATTCTTTTATTTTGCTGAATTTTAATTTATCTCCTACATAAAAATCACCGTTTTCTTCGTAGTGTTGTTCTAAAATTGGTAAAACTTTAAACCAAACTTTTTCGATTATAGGAATATTAAGGATTACAAAATTATTCGGGTTATTTATTTCGTGAGCCACACCCGAAACCAAAGTACCGAGAGCAATCATTTTATCGGCTTGCATTAATTGCTCAAACTGAGTTTTAGCTTCTTCTTCTGCAATTTTTCTTGCAGTTGAATCTAATATAACACTTTGTACGTGCGTAACTTTATCTTCTTCACCCAGTCTTACATAAAGGTGAGAATCAACCCAACGTACTTCACCTGACTTTGTAATTACTCTAAATTGCTGCTCAAATCTTTCATATCCACTTTCAATTTTACTTAACATATCTTTGATAACATTTTCTCTATCTTCTTCAAATATTATATCATCAAATGTTAATTCTTGTGAATAAAAATCTTCGAGGGTATAGCCAAATTTTTTAATGTTATCCGTAACAAATTCAACATATCTTTTTTCGTTTGCTTGAAATAGAAAACCTATTGCCGGACTTTGGTTAATAAGATAAGAAAGTTCTTCGTACTTAATGTAAGATTCAGTTAAAGCTTCATCAATCTTTAGCTTATCGGTTATATTTTCTTTATGAACTAAAAAATAACTTATATTATTTTTTTCATCATGTACAGGTACTATTTTTAGTACTTCATCAATTAAAGTTCCGTTTTTAGTCTTGTTTGTAATAACTCCCTGCCAAATTTCACCTTGAAGAATTGTATTCCAAAGTTCTGTGTAGAATTTTTCCGTATGCTTACCCGATTTTAATATTCTAGGATTTTTGTTTAAAATTTCCTTTCTTGAATAGCCTGTGTTACTACAAAAATTATCATTTACCCAAAGTATTTTACCTGTTCTATCAGTAATAAAGGTACTGTGATTACAGGAATTTAAAAGTAAATCGTTAAAAAGAAACTGGCTTTTTATTTTTTCATCAATAACATCAAGCTTTATAAGACTATCGATACTTTCTTGTGAAACTAGTTTAAATATATTTTCCGACAAATTATTTTTCATATATTAATTATTAATCACTTTATTTTATAAGAGAATAATCGAAATAATACTTTTTTTTTTGAGCTATATCACATTTAATACTTATCTGAAAGTAATAAATTTTGTTTTATTGTTAATTAATAAATCCATTTGTATTTTATATTATTATATTTCTTTTAACTTAGAAAACTTAGAAGTTTGAGACAAAATATGAAGATTTTTGATAAAAACGCAAAATTGCCTGTTGAAGGTAAAATAAAAAAAAGAATAGAACTTATTTTAGAAAAGAAGAAAAAGATTTTAACTTTTCTAGTTTTAGGACTTCTACTCGGAGCAGTAGTATCATTATTGCTTCCTAAAAAGTATCGAGCAACTGCTTCAATCTTACTAGATTTCAAATCTTATAATAATACTTTGTTAAAAAATTCCGGCAATCTAAATAATTTTACTGAATTAATAAACACACCGGAATTATTAAACAAAGAAAAAAAAATATTGGATGACAAAGGTTTTGATATAACGGTAAGCGAAATTTCCGAAGCTCAAGAAATTACTCTTGATAATTTGCAATCTACAATTACTATTACTGCCATCAGTAACAATGCCAAAAAGACAGCGGCAATTGCAAATGCAACGGCTAAACTGATACAAGAAAAAAGTGTCCTTAATAATAATTCTGTTTTGTTAAATGGTTTAACTGTAGTAAAAAATAGAATTAATCTTTTAAATAAAAATATAAGTAACGGATTAAATAAAAACGAGTCCAGTGTTTTTGATAATAATACCGAAAGATTGCTAAATCAAATTGCTGAATTTGAATCTGAATTAGAAGACATTGAGATAGAAAATCAATTTTATGGTTATAAACTAAATGAATTAAAAGAGGAATTAAAAAATCTCTACCCTGCTTATAGCGAAATTGTTTTAAATTTTTCCGATGAAAAATTCGTAGAAGACAAGACAAAGTTAGTTCGAATAATTGTAAAAAATTATCTTGCCGATTCAGAAAAACAAGCAAGAATTATAAGAATAGTTTATCCGTGGCAAAATAATTACAATATAAGTGATTTAGCTTCAGCTACCAGTATATTCAATAAAGATATTGAAAATTATCTTGATGATAAATTTAAGAATGATGATATAAATAATTTTGAGTTTCTAAAAAATTTGGTGCAGACAATATATTTAACTCAAAATAATATTACTGCCATTGATATTTCTAAAAATATTATCTTCACAACATTAACCAACTTGGAAAACGAGTTCAACAAAATTTCTTATAACAGAATTGATAGAGCCAGAACTATACGCACAAATAAATTTAATAAATCATTATCAGTAAAACTTAATCTTCAACAACAAAAGTTATTGAACAAAAAAAATGAGTATTTTGCTAAAGTTAACTCGGTTAATAATGCTTTAACTCCCGAAAGTTATTTCAGTCCTAATATAATATTAAATATTTTACTTGGCGGATTGTTAGGATTAATTATTGGAATAATAACAGTTGCTTCATCCACAACAGAAAAACTTGATGAAATAAACTCTGCTGATGATATTATAGATTTTGGATATAAAATTGTAGCTAGAATTCCTACATTCCCAATCGGAACTCCGGTTCTATTAGATACTAAAAATGAATCGGAAGGAACTACAATTCCTAAAGAAGTAATTGCTCCTTTTGATAATATCGAAACATTTCTTCGGTATGGTAATTTAGATAAAAAATTAAAAACCGTTTTTGTTACAAGCGGAAAAGATGAAGAAGGTAAAAGTTTAATTGCTTCTAACATTGCTTTAACTCTGGCAAATAAAGGTAACAAAGTTTTAATTGTTGATACTGATGTATTAGCTCCTCAGCAACATAAAAATTTTAACATAAAATCTACTCCTTCTTTAGCTCATTATTTATTCAGAGAAAAAAAATTAAACGAAATTATTAATAATTCTTACAACCCTAATTTGGATATTATAACTTCCATTGAAATTCCTCAAGAACCATCGGTAATTTTATCATCGGATAGAATGAAGAATTTTATGGACGAAGTAAATGAATCTTATGATTTCGTTATTTATGATTCTTGTTCACTAAGTGCAATAAATGAAGTTGCTATTTTAGCTGCCAACACAAACGAAACACTCTTAGTTATAAGAGGAGGCAAGAGTAAAATTTCTGATGTAATTGAAACGGCGAATATATTAAAACAAAATGGAATATCTAAGTTTAATGTAATTCTTAATGAAATAAAAGCATAATTATTTTGTTTTAAAAAATGATTTATCTTTTAGTTTTTTTTACAAGTTTAATAATAACTATTATTATTACTCCGCTATTACTATATATAATAGAAAGCAGGTTACCTGCCATACTTGGCAAACAAGAGTCAGTTGAAAACAAGAACATCAATTATTTAGGCGGAATAATAATATTTCTTTCCGCAATAATTACATTAAATGCTTTTACTGAGAATTTTAGTGATATAAAAAGTCTAATAATTGCTGCTGCCATTTTGGTCTTTTCAGGTATTATTGATGATTATATAGGTATAAAAAAAATATTAAGATTTATACTTCAAAACACAGCTGCAATTATTTTTATTATATTTTTAAAAAATTTTTACGAAACAGTTTCAATCTTTGGTCTGATCTTAGAAAACCCTTTTGATTATCTTTTTTTGATTGTTTTTATAACGGCAATAATTAATGCTCTAAATATAATGAATAAGTTAGAAGGACTTGCAAGTGGTTTTTCTCTGATTGTTTTTTCTTATCTCTTTATGCTTTCACTTCTCGCCAATAATGATTTTACAATGAAACTGAATTTAATTATGCTGGGCACTTCTCTGGGATTTGTTAGATACAACAAATTTTCTTCTAAATTAAAACTTGGTGCAACCGGCTCAATGCTTTTAGGTTTATTTATTTTGTTCTCGGCATTTAATATTTCAATCAATCATGAAACTAAAGTCTTAGATTTAACTTTCCCTTTATTATTGCTTGGCGTTCCAATAGTTTTTTTAATTAAGTTTTTTATTTTATTTTTTTCAAACAGATATGAGAAGTATAAATTAGATATAAATAATTTAAGTAATATAATAACCGGTGGATTAACAAAAAATATTGGAACATTATTTTTAATCGAAATCTTTACCTTACTATTTATTCTTATTTCTCTTGCCTATTATTATAACTATAAAACTTATGCAATAATAAGTTTTTTAATTTCACTAATATTTACTATCGGATTAAAAACCTTTTTCTCTGAATTAGATTTTGCTAATAAACTCAATCTCTTTTCAAGATATATTCATTCAATTTCAATTAAAAATCTTTCAAAACTAAAAAAAAGTGCGTTGATAATTAGTGGAATAATTATTATTTCAATAATAATAGTTTCCTATCCTCTTAAAACTAATTTAACTGAAAGAGAATTACTTTTTCTTTTGATAGGAATTACTTTATTGTTGGTACTTCAGTTTTTTCAAATATCAAAAAACAAATCTTTCAACAATATTATAATCTTTCTGAACCTTACTATTTTCTTTATTTTAACAAGATTAAGTTTATTTACATTGCAAGAATTGGATTACGACTTGTCGTTCTATCAATTTTATCATGACTTTGCATATTACTTATTATCAATAATATTAGTAGCATCTATTATTATGCGATGGAAATTAGAAATGTCTTATGAGTTATTATTTTCTGAAACAGATGTAACTTTAATTATTATTATGCTCTTACTGTTTATTCTGAATAAAGCCGTTGGTTTTGATACTAATTATTACCTCAGCTTCAGCCTTCTGGAAGCATTCATATTTTATATTTGGATTAAATTAGTCTTAGATACTAAACAAGAATTAAAAATTCCTTTACTAGTTCTTTCTTTTTTAATTCCGATTACTGCTATTTCAACTTTAATAATTTAATGATTAAATAAAAAGGGAAGTCAGTATAACGGTTAAACTAACAAAGTAAAGTACGCCTAAGTTATATTTAACTTTATTGATTCTTAAAATTTCTTCAGAAATTGTTAATTCTTTAATTTCCTTTTTAGAATAGGTTTGTGTAATTTCCGCTGTAGTTGAATATGTGTTTACCATTTTTAATCTTCCTTGCTTTAATTTTACACTTTTATTGAATATATGCTACTATCGGTATTACAAAAAAAAAGTTAAGAGTTTTCTTACTAAATAATTACATTTATTGTAATAAAGTGAGATTAAACACGAATAAAATAAGAATAAGTCTCATTTTAAAGCATTTTGTATAGTGCGAAATTTTAACTGGCTCAACTTTCTAATAAAAGTGATAAGTCATAGAAAAAATTAAGAACTTTTAACTTGGCAAGCTTTCAACTAAGCCCTAAAGCTGTTAACAAAGTTATAAAAATTGAGGTTTAATAAACGTTTATTTGTTATTTTTAAGTTTTCAATAAATACTAATTTTACAAATTTTTAATTTTTAGATACAACGTAAATGAATCATAGCTTAATAGAAAAAGTAAAAAATTTTATTGTTGGTTATTATAAAGATAATACCCCAGATACAATTACTTATCACAATATTGAGCATATTAAAGCCGTTGTTAAAAATATAAAAAAGATTGCTGCAAATTCTAAAGTTCCAAATGATGAATTAGAGTTAATAATAATAGCAGGTTGGTTTCATGATATCGGGCATTTTGAAGTTTGGAATAATCACGAAAATATCAGCATTAATTTTGCAGTTGAATTCTTGCAAAAAGAAGATTATGATTCAAAAAAAATTGAGATAATAAAAAACTGCATTCTTGCAACTAAAATTCCACACTCACCCAAAAATATTCTTGAAAAAATAATCTGTGATGCCGATATTTTACATTCAGGAACAGATAAATTTTTTACGGAAAGTGAAAAATTAAAAATTGAGAAAGAAAAGAGAAGCAATTCAAAAATTTCAAGAAGAAACTGGCTGATAAATAGTATCGAATTTTTAGAACAAAATAAATTTTTTACTGATTATGCAAAATTAAAATTTACTGATAAAAAATTAGAAAACTTACAAATATTACGAAAACAATTAGATGAATTATCTTAACTACGGATTTTTTCAATGAAAACTTTGTACCTTAACAGACATGCAAAATCAAGTTGGGAAAATATGTCAATTTCCGATTTTTCTCGCCCCCTAAATAAAAGAGGGAAAAGAGATGCTCCTTTTATGGGAAAGTTATTATGCACGAAAGTTGAAAAACCTCATATACTTATCACAAGTCCGGCAGTACGAGCCAAGGCAACCGCTTATGTACTCTCCGAGTGTTTTGAATTGGGAAAAGATGAGATAATTGAAAACGAACAAATATACGAAGCAACAGTAAGTGATTTAATAAACATAATTAAATCTGTACCTAAAGAAAAAAACATTGTTATGTTAGTCGGACATAATCCTGCATTTACAATGTTGAGCAATCATCTTACAGATAATTATATTGATAACATCCCGACTTGCGGTTTTGTACAAATTAATTTCGACACCAACAATTGGAAAGACATAGATAAAGAAAAAGGGAAGTTAGTTTTTTTTGAATATCCAAAAAAATATAAGAAGTAAAAATATGAGAAATCCTATATACAAATTACGAGATATTACATGGCTCTCTTTTAACTATAGAGTTTTACAAGAAGCAAAAGATGATAGAGTTCCTTTATTTGAAAGAGTAAAATTTCTGGCAATATACTCTTCTAACTTAGATGAGTTTTTTAGAGTAAGAGTTGCAGGTATCAGAAGTTTAATAAATGTAAGCAAGAGTGCTCAAAAAAAATTAAATTTTAATCCTGCGGAACTCATAAAAAAAATATCTGCTGAAATAAATAAATATCAAAAAGAATACAGCAAAGTTTTTAAGGATATCATAATACCTAAACTAAAAGATAATAATATCTATTTAATCAATGAAACCGAGTTGAACAATGAACAGAAAGAATTTGTTAGAAGTTATTTTAATGAACAAATAATTCCCCAAATTCAGCCTATTTTATTGGTAAAAAACAAAATTGTACCTTTCCTTAGAAACAGAAGACTTTATCTTGCGGTAATCTTAAAACCAAAAAGAAAAATTACACCAAATGCTCCGAAAAGAAATACACGGAACAGATATGCAATTGTAGAAATTCCAAGCAATCATCTGCCAAGATTTATTACTCTGCCAAGCAACGATGAAAAAAAATATGTAATATTTTTAGACGATATAATAAGATTTAAATTAAGCAAGATATTTTTTGGTTATGATATAGTAGATTCTTATGCAATAAAACTAACGAGAGATGCAGAATTATATATCGATGATGAATTTAGCGGTAATCTATTCGAAAAAATTAAAAAAAGTCTAATCAAAAGAAATATTGGTGCTCCTTCTAGATTTTTATACGATGAAAGAATTCCAGCTAATTTTCTAAGATTACTTAAAGAATCTTTTAAGATTTGTAATGATGATCTAGTGCCCGGAGCAAAATATCATAATCTTAGGGATTTATTTGGCTTTCCTGCTCCTTCGGGCGAAAACTTTTACAACGAACCTTTGCCAACCTTACGTCATTCGGAAATAGATAAATTTCCAAATATTTTCGATGCAATTAAGTTAAAAGATTATGCAGTTCATTTTCCTTATCAAACATATGATTATGTTTTGCAATTTTTGGATCAAGCGGCAGATGATCCCGATGTAACTTCAATTTACATTACGCAATACAGAGTTGCAGAAGATTCGGAAGTTGTAAGCACACTGGTTAAAGCTGCAAGAGCCGGCAAACGTGTAATAGTTTTTGTTGAATTAAAAGCTCGTTTCGATGAGGAATCAAATATACTTTGGGCTGAGGAAATGAAATCTCAAGGCATAAATGTTCTCTACAGTTTTCCTGGCATTAAGGTTCACTCAAAATTACTTTTGATAAAGAGAATAGAAAATAATGAAGACAAATTCTATTGCTACATGGCAACAGGAAATTTTAATGAAAAAACCGCACGACTTTATTCTGATACCGGATTTTTTACAAGCAATCCTTCGTTAACAAAAGAAGTTAAAAATGTATTTGATTACTTGCGTGATACTTCTAAGAAACCTAAATTTAAGAAATTACTTGTTGCTCAATTTAATATGCGTAGAGATTTTATTAAACTAATTGAAAACGAAATAAAAAATGCTCAAAAAGGAAAAGAAGCCCATATTGTGTTAAAAATGAACAGCATAGAAGATAAAAAGATGATCAATAAATTATATGAAGCAAGTGAAGCCGGTGTAAAAATTGACTTAATTATTAGAGGAATTTGCTGCATTGTTCCCGGTGTACCCGGATTGAGCAAAAATATTAATATAATAAGTATTGTTGATAGATACCTTGAGCACGCAAGAATTTTTATTTTCCATAATGGAGGAGATAAAAAAGTTTATGCAGGTTCAGCGGATTGGATGAAAAGAAATTTAAGTAGAAGGATAGAAGTAATTTTTCCAATTTATGATGAAGAAATAAAACAAGAAATGATTGATATAGTTAATATTCAACTAAACGACAACGTTAAAGCCAGAATTATTGACAGGTATAATAAAAACGAATATAAAACAGATTCTAATGATAACAAAATCCAATCTCAAGTAGAAACATATTACTATTTAGAAGAAAAACATAGCACCAACTAAAAGGAAATAATGATAGAAAGTTTCTTAGTTATATCGATAATCGGTCTGCTCGCAGGGTTCTTTTTCTCAGTACCAATTGCCGGTCCTATAAGTATTTTAATAACATCAAATGCTTTAAAAGGACGTTTTAAGTTTTGTATGAGAACAGCAATAGGCGGAGCTATTGTCGAGTTTTTTTATGTCTTTATTGCGGTTTACGGTTTAACTTCGCTCTACAGTTATTACCAAAATGCAATTCCTATTATCTTAATTGCCGGATCGCTTTTTCTGATTTTTGTAGCTTATAAAATTATTGGGACCAAATTAAAATTAGAAGATTTAAGTAAAAACGGTGATAATAAATATCACGATGGCAAAGGAGGAACCAGAACCGGTTTTATTTTAAACTTAACTAATCCATCGCTTTTCCTAGGGTGGTTTACGTCTTCGTTTTTACTGTTATCTTTTGCCTCTTCTATAGGATTAAATACAGGTGGCTTAGATTTACTTATGCATGAAAACGTATCTAATATGGAAGAGATTACCGGAAAGGAATTCGAATCATTTGAAGATTATAAAAATATTGAAAACGATACACCATCACCAATAAATGATGACGGAGATAAATCTTTATCTTCTTTAATTTTAAGTTTAACTTATGCTTTTATGGTAAGTCTGGGCAGTACAATTTGGTTTTATATTTTAGTAAAGTTTCTAATAAACTTCAGAGAAAAACTAAATATAAATTGGCTAAATGGTTTGATAAAAATTCTGGGAGTGTTTTTGTTTGGTATTAGTTTCTACCTAATATACGAAGGAATAAGAATTTGGAGTAAAATGAGTAGTTAAGCTACTCACTAAATATCTGAAAATTTAATTAGTTCTATATTTTTATTTTCAATTTCTTTCTTAACATTATCATCTAAAAGAGCATTAAGTTCATCCTCATGATTATAATTCCAAAATTCATATTTTTCATTATTTTTATAATATGCAGGATGACACATAATTTCGTAGTAATCATCTTTATTAATTTTGGATATTATATTCATTAAGTTTTCTTTATTGACATTCCCCCCGCGATAGAACCCACGGAAGTTTCTAACTTTTGCACATTTGGAATTTCTAATGCTCATTTTCATTAAAAAATTTAAAACGAATAATTGCATTACTCTTGGATAGGTCTTAAGATTTAACAACATATCCAAGCTAATTTTCTCTCTAGTAACACGAATTATATTAATGTTATTAACTTTAGTTATATCCTCAATTATTTTATATATTTTCGGTAAGGCATGTACATGTTGATGGCTATCAACATGAGTAATATTTAACCCTGTACTCTTAACCTTATCTATTTGCAAATTCAGTTCATATTTTACTTCTTCCAAATTAATTTTATTTTGGAAATATTTTTTGGTAAAAACTGCAATATTCTTGTGAAAATTTCCATTTCCATCAGTTAAAGAAGGAATTCTATTAGGAGAAGATAATGGTTTTTCTCCGACCAAGATGAAATGTAATCCTAAATCTAAAGAAGGATTCTTTTTTGCAAGTTCTACAGCTTCATCAAAATAATCACCATTAGCACATATCGAAGTTGATGTTAGAACTCCATTTTTATGAGCTTCAATAATGCCCTTATTTATACCTCCGGACAAACCAAAATCGTCTGCATTAATTAACAACTTAGGTAAATTTAATTTATTCATAATTTTTAACTTACGTATTTAATTAAATACGGACCAATTTGCTTTGTTAGTGATAAAGGAAGTTTACTCCAAAGCGAAGTTGCAAATTTAAATTTTGTATTTTCATCATTAATATTTGGCATTGATTTAATTTTATTCAAATAGTATATGTAATTTAAATAAACAGGCTTAGCTCCAAATTTTGATTTGAACAAAAAAGTTCCTTGATTAACTTTTGATCTTCCAAAATCTAAATATTGATACCCGTTGTTTAAAGCAAATTTGATGCATTCCCACCACAAATACTGATTTGGTTTATATTTCCAATAGCCTCCATCTGAAGCACTTGCTAATGAGTGAAGAGTCTTATTATAACCGAATAAGAGATTAGTTGCAATAATTTTACCCTCATATTCTATATTAATTATTTCAGTGTTTTCAATTTTTTTAAAAAGATTTTTATAAAATTGGAATGAATGAATCGGAGTTCCATGTCTCTTCATTGTTATTGCAAGAAGCTTATAGAAATTTAATAATTTAACTTTATCACTTTCATCTGATAAAGTTAAATTATTTTTAATTCCATTTCTAATTTCATTCCTCAGAGTTTTGGAAAGATTTTTCCAAATCTTGTCTTCATTATCACACTCTAAAACCATTGAACAATAAGCAGTATTTAGTTCCAGCGATGTTTGATTAACTATGTTGATATTTGAAATATTTTTGATCTCAGAATAGTTTGTATTAAGACTTTGAGTTAATTTAATTGCATAGTCTAGCAACTCTGCTTTTATTTCATCACTATCGCCTAAAATTTCACAATGCGAACTGAAAGGACCCGAAGCTAAATAGCCTTTAGTAAAAGGAACCTTGATTAATGATAAAGGTAAAACCCCACATACTTTATTATCTTCCAAAGCAAGAAGCGTTTCATTTTTATGTCCGTAAACACTTTCTATGATATTGTACCATTCAGATAAATGAAACGGAGTTGCATATTTATTTGACTTTAAGTATTTATTTAGATCTACGAAGTAATTTTTATTATATTTTTTTATTTCAATCATATATTCAACTTTTTATTTAAATGACCAAAAAAAATTTAATATTAAATTAGTTACAGGAATAATTAAAGTAGTAGCTGCTATTCCATATTGATAAGGTTGTTGATAATAATCAACAACTATATACATAATAAAAGTATTAAGCAATAATGTTATAAGCTCTGTAGCAATAAATTTTGGAAATGATTCAGTATGACTTCCTTCGTAATTAAACACCCAAGTGTAGCTTAAAATATATAAAATTAATGATAATGTAACAAAAGAAATTATAGAACTTACAGTTGCATTAATATTTAAATATTCCACTAATACTACAATAATACCTGCATATAAAACTACACCCAAACCGCGTACTAACAGATAGCGAATCAGCTTAAATACAAACTCTTTATACTTAATAGAAAACTCTTTAACCAAAAGAAGATGCCTTATGCTTAAATTTTTTCTGAAATAATAAATCTTGGTCTGTTTCTTATTTCTATTAAAATTCTACTAATATATTCACCAATCAAACCAATAAGAATAAATAGAACTCCAAATAGTATAGTGAGCAAAACGGTTGTAGAAGTCCAACCGGGAACAGTTGTTTGTAAAATGAAATAAGCATATAGTGCTTCAACCAATTGGTAAAAAGCTATAATGCTTGTTAAGAAGCCCAAGATTATCCCAAGTCTTAATGGAATTACAGAAAAGGAAATTACACCCATCCAAGCAAATTTAATCATTTTCTTTAGAGTATATTTACTCTTACCGAATGTTCTTTCACCACTTGTAAATTTAACTGCTGTATTTTTGAAACCCATCCAGTTAATTAATCCTCTTATGAAAAATCCATTCTCTTTCATTTTTAGTAGTTCATCAACAACAATTCTATCTAATAGTTTGAAATCAGCCATATCAGGCTTTAGTTCCTCTCCACTTAAATATGAAAATACTTTATAATAAAGATTTGAAGTAACTTTCTTAAACCACGAAATGTTTTCAGAATATGTTCTAAGTGTATTTACAATTTTGTTCCCTTCATTCCATTTCTCAATTAATGTTGGTATAAGTTCCGGAGGATGCTGAAGATCTGCATCCATAGTAATAACTGCTTTACCTTTAGCGGTAGTAAAACCTGCCAACAGAGCATATTGATGCCCAAAATTTCTACTGAATTTTAGTCCTCGTATGGAATTATTCTGTTTGCTAAGTTGAGTAATTATTTCCCATGTATCATCTTTACTTCCATCATCAACAAAAATAATCTCATAGGATAATTTTAAATTAACTAAAACAGGAGCAAGTCTTTCATACAAATTATATAAATTTTTGCTTTCGTAATATGCAGGGACTATTACTGATACAGTAATATTCTCATTCATGTCAGCGATTCCTTATTCACTATTGGTCACAGTCATTTCTTTTTCACCTAAAAATTTGTATAGTCTTAACTCATTATCTTGATCAATATTGCTTTGATAAACCAAATCAAATTCTTTTATATTTTGTTTAGTAGAAAAAATATTAAGAACTTCGTATTGTTGCATATTTCTATTATCAAGGAGTAAGTAATCGATATGATTCAATTCACAATATCTTATCAATTTTTTATAGTTTGTAAACGGAAAAGGAAAAAATTTACCATTTACAAAATATGATAAATATGTTTTTATAGAAACGATGTTACTCTTTCTATCTTTAGTCTTATCCGGATTAATAAGATTAGCTAAAGTTATAATTTCATTTTTATTATATTCATCATTTACTGCAGGCTTTTCTATTTTACTTTTTAATCGGGGGAAAACAAAAAATAAAACTCCAAGAAAAAGTATTGAAATTAATAGATTTTTTTTAACTTTAAATTTTAATCTGTGCAAAATTTCTATTAAAAATTCTGCACTATCATAAATTCCTATTGCTAAAACTATAATTAAAAACGGAATTAAAATTAAAATGTGTCTTATATCCACATCATGCAAAAGAGGCGGAATAAAAAACATACTTAAAAATAAAAATATGATTAAAATCGAAAAAAATCTTTTCTTCCAAAATAAAAAGAAAATTCCTAAGATTAGGATTAAAACTTCAAATTTACCAAACAAATCAAAAAATCTTTCTTTAAAAAATATTTTAAGTTGCACTATAACATTACTAAAATAATTAGCGATTGAAGAACTTTGAGTTTTTAATTCTTTCCTAAGTTCGGGATGTTTCATTAAATAAATTAAATTTACTTCAGATTCGGAATAATCTAATCCTCTGATTTTAGCATTATATGGTCTGCCATCATTTTTATGCAAAATTAGTTGCCAAACTTGTCTACCATTAAGAGCAAACTTCCCTAATTGAGATGAAACTCGATAAATTTGTGGTGATATAAATAATGAGAAAAGAAGCACGTAAAGGAAACTGTAAATAAAAGTTTTTTGCCAAGAAATATTGAGTTTAATTTTAATTATTTTCAAAAGGAACATAAAGCCAGGAATTAATGCGATAAAAATAATTCCTTCAGTTCTATTCAAGAAACCCAAAGAAAAAACTAAAGCTAAAAGAAAAATGTATTTAATTGAAGGTTTCTCAAGAAACAAAAGAAAAATGTAAACACCCGAATAAATAATTGTAACATAAAGAGGCTCTGTTAGAATACCTACAGAAAACCCAACTAACAAAGGATGAATTGAATATAATAGCAAAACCAAAAGAGAAATTTTTCTATTTGTTAACTTTAACGAAATAAAATAAATTACAAAAAAAAGAATTATAGATGATAATAGAGATACTAATCTAGCTGATATAACTTCTGAATTGGTTATTGGTAAGGTTAAAGCTCCAAGAGATGCAAAAACAAAAGTCTTATCGGGGTTATAGCCAAATAAAGAATCAAAATCTCCATCAGCAATATTTCTTATCATAGTTAAATATTGAATACTATCATGATCTTCAAACTGATCAGCATTTAACAAAGTTATTATTCTTAAGCTAAGGAATATTAAAAAGATTACTATCACTATTTTGCGTAAATTCATAATTTCTTCAAGGTAATAATTTCATAATAATAAATATTTAATAATTAACTACTCCACACTATATTTAGTGGCATAGTAAAAAAGATTAAGTAATTATTTTAATAAAGTCATTTTTCTGTTTTTGAACAAAATGGTTACAGTTTTTTTTAGCTACTCTAGTGATATCAACTACCCCTTTTCATAATAAGTACAGTAAATAATTTTGTAAAATGTAAAAAAAAAATACTTATTAATTGAGCAAAAAAATGTGCTGCAAAACACAGGATAAATAAAAAAATCTATATTTAGAGATAGAAAATATATTTAAGTTAGTGTTGGATTTAAGTTTTCTCTAAGGTATGAGAGAGCAGTTACTTTTAGTGTGGGAAATAAGATTTTATATTTGAAATAATTTTCGAAAAAGGTAGTAAATTTATTATCCTAGATGGTATGAGTTACAGTATCTATGACCGAGTAGAAAGAGGGTGGAAGTATTTAAACTTTTTCCAACATCAATATTTTATTGATTGTAAAGTGCTTAGAGCTAAACAATCAGATGGAAAAATCATAACCCAGCCAGCTCCTTAACTAAGAAAAGAAAGTAGTTTTATTTTGTTATTCGAAGCCTTTGTTATGTTGTTGATAAAGAATGTGATGCAGGTTAATTATGTAGCAAGGGTATTAAACTCATAGTACTATAAAATTAGCTCATGAAAGCTCTGAGATTGATTAGTTAAAGAAGATTGGTTTTGATACTCATAAAGAGAGGAGATAATTAAATTACCACAATGGTTGATTTCAAGAAGTGTAAAAGTATTGGAAAAGATGGTGAATGTGTTAAAAAAAGTGCCAAAAAAAGATAAGACTGTTAGAAACAAAATAAGTATGTATTGATATATCCACTTTTATTTCGTATTGTAACACTTATTTTAAAAATGCTTCAATTACTTTTGATAAGTCTCATGTTGTTAAAGAAGTTAATAAAGCAATGAATAAGCTAAGAAGATTAGGACATAAATATACCTTCTTAAGGAGTAAGTTAAGGGCAGAACTCAATTCTGAGAAATATTTTTTAACTGAAACGTTGCCAAGATTAGGAGAAAGATATAGATTGGTAAAAATATTTTAAAACTTTCAAGACATTGAAAATCAAAATAAAGTTCAATCTTATTTAAGTTTTGGGTGTGATTTTGTAAATGGATTAAACATTTACACTTTCAAAAAAGGAATAAAAGCTCATCGAAATAAAATAACTACTTAATAAATAATGGTATCTTAGAAAGATGTCTGTAAAACATTTTAAGAAAATGTGAAGTTGAAAATTAAATATTTTCTAATCAGTTTCAACCGAAAATATAAAGATTGGATAAAACAACAGCCTAATTTCTAATAGGTATAACCCATTATTCATATAGTGGCTAGCTACTTCAGTAATAACATTTTTTTTGTTGCTATAAAACTATATGTTTTTAATTGGTAATAATAAATTCCACTCGATAGTTTATCCGCATCAAATTTAACTGAGTATGCTCCCGGTTTTTGAAACTCATTAACTAAGGTAACAACTTCTTTACCAAGAACATCATAAACTTTTAGAGTTACATTATTATTAGATTGCTTTCTCTCATTCACAACAATATTTTTTTGTAAAGGAATGCTATATTCTATTGTTGTTGTTGGATTAAAAGGATTCGGATAATTCTGTTTGAGTTCATAAGCATCGGGAATGTTATTAGTAATCTGTTTAATTCCTACAACAGTAATAGTTACTTCGTTGCTAAAATTAGAAACTGTATCAATGGATTTTGCAAAAACCCTATAATTATATGGAGAAAAAAACTTAGGAAATTTATCAATGTATGTTGTTGCATTAGCATCTACTGAATCTATAAAATGATAACTAGAATCAGGATGATCTGCCTTTCCCTCAATTATAAAAGTAGATTCTCCTAGAGAATTATCTCTCCAGTTTAGAACTATATTATTATTATTGTCTGTTACTGCTGTTAATGAACTTGGAGATTTTAAGGGTAACATTATTTCTGATTCATTTGAATAGCCCGAAGTTATAAATTCATTAAAAGATTTAACTTTATAAAAATATCTGATTCCTTGTTTAGCATTTTTGTCAAAATAATTATTTATATCAGTTAACGTTGTGTCATATTGGAAGAAAGAGAAATTATTACCTATCGATTTTTCTATAATAAAGCCTATTTCCGTAGTATTATTATCAATCCACTCTAAATAAACTGAAGTATCAGCAATTGATTCAGATATCAAATCAGTTGGAGGAGATAAATTAGAAGTTGCAGGTACTTTTATAGAATAATTATGCATAATTTCATTACTGCTCAATGCACGATTGTAGATAGAAAATAAATAGAACTTACCAAGCCAAGGTTTTGAATCAACAATTTCGTTGGCTAAACTTAAATAATAGTTAGATGCCCAATTTGAAAAATCACCGATAATACTCGAATTTTTCTTTTCTATACCATTAATGAAAATTTTTGTACCTCCATTGTTACTTCTTGTACAAGCAATATGAAGTAATGAATCTTGTTGTGAAGTAAAGCTAGCTGTACTTGATTCACCATTATTATCAGTATTAGTAGTTCTTAACCTAAAAATATATTCAGAGCCATCCTGGAAAATACCAAAATCTCTATTGGAAGCATTTTCCGATAGAGTTACTATTCTGGCAGGTCCGGTCTGAGTATTATTTGCAGGAATAATCCACATTTCTACAGTAAGTTCATTAGTTGCTTTGCATTTATTAATGACATTTTCTGCGTATCTATTTGAAATAATATTAGCACCCTGAACAATCTCTAGCGAAGTGTTTGACCAATCTACAGCATAAGGTGTATAAATCCTTAACTTCAACGGAAAAGAAGTATTGGCTTTATCATATATAACACTTCCACTCTTTTCTTCAAATGTATAACTCGTTATTTCTCCTCCTTTAACTCTTTCATCAAAAGGAGTACAATATAAATCAGCTTCTTTACTTATTACTCTACCATAATCATTTTTAACTTCACAACTATATTTATTTAAACTATCTCCAGCAGCAATATTTGTTACAGTATATGAACTACTTGTCGCTCCAAAAATATTTACACCATTTTTACGCCATTGATAAGTTACTGGACTTTTAGATTCCACTTCAATTTTATAAGTAACGGTATCTCCTTCAACTCCTCCTTTTGCAACAGGGTTTTGAGTTATTTTAGGCAAAATATTATTAATCAAACTATAAAACCATCTATTTGCCATTTTTTGATAACCAATTTCATTAGGATGAACTCCATCACTTAAATCAGTTGGATAGTTGAGAGCTGATTCTTGATTTACTAAAACAATTTTATCACCATTGCTAATTCGACTGTTAACCATGCTCTCTAAAGCAAGATTAAAAGCAATAACTGAATCCCTTTCATTTACAAATATTGTAGCAGGATCATCCACTTGTTGAATTATTTGTGCTAATAAGACAGTTATAGTTAAAGAGTTCTCTTGTTCAAATCTATCAATTGAATCTAAAATTGCAGAAACCTCATCTACTAAATCGGTTACATTTTCATTTAATACTTGAAATGTTCCTATATCATTCGTACCAATATGAAGTAAAATAATATTAGGAGGATTATTCGTTAAAAAGCGATAAACACTATCTACTAAAGATTTGGAACGATTTACATTAGATGCCGCACTCCAGCCACCATGTCCTTCATGGTCTTTATCAAACTCGATAGTGCCATCAACCTGGCTACCGACAAAATCAAAATCAACACCTTCATTTAATAACAAATCCGATAAATATTTTCGGTATCCAGTGTTGGTTGCACTTTCTATTATTCCCCTCGTAATTGAATTACCAAGAGGCATTATTCTTAACAAAGAAGTTTTAGATTTATGAAGTTCTTTAATTAAGGATTTATTTCTTCCGGATTTATTCTGATTATTTTTAATTAAAACATTCTTAACTAAAAAAAAAATATTTTCATTTTCGAGTGATGACAACTTTATAGAAATATTACCTTCTAAGTTGGAAGGAATATCCCACAAAAACTGTCGTTTAATTGCACTAACAGAATGGGATATTATTTTCCAAGTGTTACCATTATCAAGAGAATATTTAATATTTAAGTTAAAAACATTAATTGAACTCCAAGTAATCATATATTTTGAACCAGCACTTACAATATCATTCTCAGATGGAGAAGTAACTGTAATATTTGAACTTTGTCCAAAAATTTGATAAGATAAAAAGAATAATATAATTGAAATAAATTTCTTTAACTTCATATATTTATCAAAATTGGGAAAAAGTTATTTTAATAAAATCATAGTCCTTAGACTACTAAAATCCCCGGCGGTTATTTTATAAAAATACATTCCTGAGCTTAAATTTCCAGCATTAAAATTGATAGTATGCAAACCTGCTGTTTTTATATCATTAACAAGTGTTGTAATTTTTTGTCCCAGGACATTATAAACAGATAATTCAACAAATTCTTTTACAGGAATATAATATTCAATTTTAGTATCAGGATTAAAAGGATTTGGATAATTTTGACTTAATGAAAAATCAGAACGCAAATTATTTTTTGTTATTCCCACTAAATCGGTAATTACAAAACAACTATCGCTGATTGCAAAAATCTCTTCATTATTTAATGCAGTAATTTTGATTTTACAACTATCAGATTTTTTATTAGGAATATGCCATTTATATTTTCCCTGATTTGCAGGACGGCTAACAAGATCTTGCCAAACCATTCCGTTGTTAATTGAATAATAAATTTTGACGTATTCAATATTTTCACTTGTCCAACTTATTTCTGCAGTAGAATCAACAACAAATACTTCTCCCCCGTTAGGGCTTATAAGATTTATTGATAAATTCAAAGCTTCTGAGATTTTGAATACTGAATCCGAAATATCATAAACCGTTTTATCCGAAGAAGAAAATAATTTTATTAAACATGAATCCGATGGAATATTTGGGACAGTCCATAAATATTTATTGGTATTAGCTATTTTATCAACTATTGGGGTCCAACTTTTTCCATTGTTACTACTAAAACTAATTCCAATTGTGTCAACATTATCACTATTCCACAATATTGGCATTTTTTCATTAGCTCTTAATTCTTCTCCTCCATTAGGGATTCTAAGTTCCAATGATGATGGACTCTGATTATAATCAACTACTTTAAAGTTTCTAAAGACAAGATTAGGCATTTTGCTTGAATATTGTTTTGGTCCACTACCTAACCACACTCTAAAATCAACCGGAAGCCATGGATAAGGTGATGCAGCTGGGAAAAAACGCTCTCCCTTTGTTTCCCCGTCATATGGTTCTCCTTTATTTTTCTTGTTATGCCAAAATTCAATTTCATCTCTATAGATTTTGTAATCCTTTGTGTCATTATTCCATTCAGCTTTTATTTTATACCATTTGTTTGGGTCCCATGAAGCTCGTAAACCATTTGGTTCCAATGTCCAATCAGCAGCTGTACCATCAGGAATCGTTTCCCACCAAGCTTCTGTTGCATTTAACCTTTCATCTGTTTCAGCAGCAGTATGCATTTTTCCCTTAAAACGATTTCCACTATCAGAGTCAGGTTTTGTGCTTCTATATACTACCTCCCATCTGAAAAAATTATTTCTATATTCTGGATTATACTCCATTGGTTCATCTACACCTCTACCATCATACATAATAAAAAATGGTGTCTGAGTTGATTGATCTGGAAAGTATCTTTGAAAATCATTAAAATCGAATCCTTTCACTTCAACTTCTATATATCCATTATATATTTGTTTTGGAATATTATATAAAATATGATTTTTTCCTATACCCGGTTTATAACCTTCAGACGTAAATGAACCACCAACTACAGTACCATTTGTGGAACCATTATTTAATGGATCAAATATAATTCGGGTTTGTGCATAGCTATTTACAAAAAATAAAAAAATAAACATTTGTAATAACAAGTATTTTTTTTTCATAACTTCCTCTTTTTTTTATGATATACAATAAAACTAATAACTAACTGTACTTAATTAACATTAAGCTTTTTTTCGTATGCGTAATAATTGTCATAATTCTTGGAATGGAAAAATTAAAGTATGGTAGTAAATATAAGAAAGATATTTGTTTTCTCAAAGCCTGCATATTTGCAGACTTTGAGAAAAATTACTATTTATTCAAGCAATAACATTTTGTTAGTTTGTACAAAATTTCCTGATTTCAAAGTATAGAAATAAATACCTGAAGATAAATTTTCAGCATTAAATTGTATATTGTATGTACCTTGAGATTTAAAACCTGAAACTAACTTTTGTACTTCTTGACCAAGCGAGTTATAAACAGTTAATTCAGTATAACCTGCTTCCGGAATAGCATAAGTAATAGTAGTTGTAGGATTAAAAGGATTTGGATAATTTTGATTAAGAGAAAATTTAGTTGGTTTCTCTTCGAAAGCATTTACGCTTTCAACATTTTCATTATTTTCTAGATATGAACCAGAAACATTAGAAATTCTAAATCTTTCACTACGAACACTCAAGTTATTTCTCAAATCTTTAATTCTAATAATACAATTGTTAGAGGTTGCATTAGGAACTCTCCACCTGTAACTTCCGTCATTAGCAGTTCTACGAACTATTGTTCTCCAACTACTTCCTCCATTAGAACTAAAATATAATCTTACGGAAGATCCACCAGCAGGATTCCACTTAATTTCATGGTTAGATCTTGGTTGTAGTACTTGTCCTCTTGTTGGGGATGTTACAACTAAATCACCAGATGGCGGTGGAGTTGAAGAATTTCCAATCTTAAATACTCCACTTCTAACATTAGTACTGTTACTTAAATTTTTAATTCTAATAATACAATTATTAGAGGTCACACTAGGAACTCTCCAATTATAACTTCCATCATTAGCAGTTCTACGAACTATTGTTCTCCAATTACTTCCTCCATTAGAACTAAAATATAATCTTACGGAAGATCCACCAGCAGGATTCCATTTAATTTCATGAGTAGATCCCGCTTGTAACATTTGTCCAGCAACCGGGGATGTTACGACTAAATCACCCTCTGAATCTGGGTCTGGATCTGGGTCTGGATCTGGGTCTGGATCTGGGTCTGGGTCTGGATCTGGATTACCAGAGGTTTTAACTACTTTAAAATTTCTATAAACTAAATTTGGTAATTTACTAGAATATTTACGTGGTCCACTTCCCAACCAAATTCTAAAATCTTTTGGATACCATGGGTAAGGAGATTTTGCTGGGAACCAGTGTCCAGCATGAGACTCTCCACTAAATGAATTCCCTTTATTCTTTTTGTTATGCCAAACTTCTTTACCATCTCTATAAATTTTGAAATCTTTAGTATCGTTATTCCAAGTAACCCTTATTTTATACCATCTATTGGGATCCCAAGAAACTCTGATACCATTTGGTTCGATACTCCAGTCAGATGCGGTACCATGTGCCAGCGATTTCCACCAAGCTTTTGTGGCATTTAATCTTTTCGGAGTTTCAGCAGCAGTATGCATTTTCCCCTTAAATCTGTTTCCACTACTTGAACCTTTCTTAACACTTCTGTAAACAATTTCCCATCTGAAGAAATTATTCCTATAATATGGATTATATGTTATTGGTTCATTTACACCTCTTCCATCATACATAATAAAAAAAGATGTTTGGGTTGATTCATTGGGAAAATATTTTTGGAAATGATTAAAATTAAATCCTTTAACTTCAACTTCAATATAACCATTATATACTTGTTGTGGAACTTTATAAAGGATATGATTTGTTCCAATTCCAGGCTTATAGCCTTCAGAAGTGAAACTACCGCCATACTTACGGCCTTTTGTACCACCTTGTAAATTGTCTGAAATGATTGTTTGACTAAATAAGGCAGTATTTATTAAAAAAAATAATAATGCCATTAACGATTTTTTAAACACAAAGTCCTCCTAATATTTGGTGTTTTAAATTATTAAATAGAATTCAAAAGTTAACATCATATTTTTTTTAAATCAAGTCATTTTTTTGTACACAAAAAATCGACTTTTTCAGCCAAATATTAAGTTTATAAAAATGCCCTGGTAACAGGGCATTTTTATAATAATTGCTATTCTTACTTTATTAAGATTAATTTTTTACTACTAACATATTCTTTTCCAGAAATTGCTGATGCGTTCATAGTATAAATATAAATACCCGATGGAAGAGCAGAAGCATCAAATTTTATGTTGTGCTGCCCTTTTGTAAAATTATTATCAACTAATGTGTAAAGTTCTTGTCCTAATAAGTTAAAAATCTTTAGCTTAATTTTTGCGTTTTCGGGTATCACAAAACTAATATTAGTTGTTGGATTAAAAGGATTCGGATAATTTTGATATAATTCAAAACTATTAATAATTTTATTTTCCCAATCTATATCTACTAGAACATCAACTAACTCTTCATTACTATATTCAGATTTATATTCATCATTAAATGCTAATACTCTATAACTATAAGTTGAACTATCTTGTACAGAACCATCGGTATAGGTTGTTTCATTTTCTGCGACAGTATCAATAGTAACAAAATCAGTTCCTAATTTGACAAGTCGTCTTTCGATTACGAAACCACTTTCATTAAATGAATTATCAATCCAAGATAATACGGGAATCCCAAGAGTATCATGAATTGTAACACTTAGCGACGTAGGTTTATTAATAAATGAGGCTTTACTTCTTATACTAATCACATTACTATATTCTGAAGTTATTATAGAATTATAAGAATTAATTCTATATGAATATTCAACTCCCTCCTCAACTGTGAAATCATTATAGGTTGTAACATTTTCACCAACTGAATCAATTTTAGAAAATACGATTGGATTACCTTCTCCTCTTTCAATATAAAAACCATTTTCAGCACTTGAATTATCAGTCCAACTTAATGTTATTTTACCTAGGTTTTCCGATTTAGCAACTAAACCACTGGGTGTTTTAATTTTAGAAATAGTTGAAGAAGTGTTACTGTAATTGGAAGAAATATTAGCAAATTGATTATAAATTTTACATCTATAACTATACTCAATGCCTTCTAAAACTGTTTCATCAGTATAATTAGTTATATCTGCACTAACTGTATCTAGTACCCCCCAAATAGTTGGTGTGCCTACTCCCCTTTCAATAATAAAACCATCTTCATTTGATGAATTGTCTGTCCATGAAAGACTAACATTAGCAACAGCAATACTTGTTGCCACTAAATCACTTGGTGGAATTAGTTCTGCTAAACCATAAGGACCAATTGTATAATTGTGCTGAACTTCTTCACGAGACAAATTTCTATCAAATATTGCTAAGTAATTAAATGTTCCTTTCCATGGTCTTGAATCTAATAACTCATTAGCAATAGCTAAACGATAATTATCTGTCCAGTTAGAAAAGTTTCCTCCAACTGTGGTTTTAACTACCTCAACACCATTGACAAATATTAAAGCTTTTTGATCACCTCTAAAAACATATACAACGTGCTGTAAATTGCCATCAATAGTGCCTGCAGGAGTTAATGTAGAGTAACCTGCTAAATCAGTTGTAGAAGTTCGTACATTACCCCCGTATTGCTCTGAACCGTGCGATAAAGAAAAATTTCTTGCATTTGCGTCTTGTGCATAAGATAAAATTCTTGCAGAATTTTGGTTTACATTTTTGGGCTTTATCCAAGTCTCAATTGTAAATTCATTTGATGCTGTACATTTATTGTATATTTTACTAGCAGCAGAGGAAGAATAAATACTAGCTTCAGATACAATTTCAAGTCCATTATTTGTCCAATTAACTGCATCTGTAGAGTTTATAGTTAAATTTATTGGCTCTCCAATACCTGAGACATCATTTATAACGCTACCACTTCCTTCACGAAAGTTATATTCCACTATTATACCCGAAGTAATTCTTGAATCAGGAACTAATACCGTAACTTGAGCAGGATTACTTTCTATTGAACCATCAGCACTAGTTATTAAACATGTGTATTCAGCGTTATTATCATTTAATTGTAAACTATTTGTGGTATATGTTGAATTTGTTGCTCCGCTTATGTTTATTCCATTTTTCTTCCACTGATAATTTATTGGAGCAGAACCTATTGCCTGTACAGAAAAAGTAATAGACTGGCCTACTTGCACTGTTTGACTCGAAGGATGTTTTAGAATATATGGGAAATTATCTTTATTTACTCCAAAGTTATAATTTTGTCCTACTTCACTTACTGATAAAGCTTTGCTATAAATAGCCGTCAAATAATATGTTCCTTCCCAATAGTTTTTTCCATTAACTTCTCCTCCAAGATAAAGAAAATATCCACTATTCCAGTTTGAAAAATCACCAGTTAATTGTCCCTGATATATAATTTGACCATCAATAAAAACTTTAACATTAGAATTTGAATCCCTTGTAAATACATAATGAGTT
The DNA here is from genome assembly GCA_002746605.1 of Ignavibacteriota bacterium. Taxonomy (GTDB): domain Bacteria; phylum Bacteroidota; class Ignavibacteria; order Ignavibacteriales; family Melioribacteraceae. The sequence continues at coordinate 33,449 of PDPT01000042.1, read as the reverse complement.
AATTTTTGAGTATTGGAGTCAACAGAAACTGTCTCTCCATTTAAAGTACTATTACTAGTTCTTAAATGAAATTGATATTGATCTCCAAATTGCATTAAACCAATATTTCTTTCGTGTTTATTGTCATTACTAAGTGTCATTATTCTTGCATATTTTCCACCTTGCGTTAAATTAGTAGGTAAAAGCCATGCTTCAAAAGTAACCTCATTTGTATTGGTCAAGCTATTTATTAATTTTGAAGCAATACCGTTTGATTTAATTCTAGCATCGTTAAAAATATTTAATCCTGAACTAGTCCAATTTATATTGTTGGCATTGTTAATCTTTAAATTTAGTGGAGTGCCTACACCCGATTGATCATTAATGACAGTACCACTACCTTCATTGAAATTATATAACACCTGCAATCCTTCAGATACTCTTTGATTCATATATGTGATATATAAAGTTGCATTATTGCTTTGAGTTGTTCCGTTATCATCTGTTACGATACAATAATAAAGATCTTCATTATTTGAATCATCAACAAATACTGGGGTAATATAAGTAGAACTTGTCGCTCCAGTAATTTCCATACTATTTTTATACCACTGGTATGTTAGTGTTCCAGTACCTGTTGCTGTAATTGAAAATGTTGCAGATGAGCCAACATTAATATTTTGATTTGTTGGTTGTCCTGTTATTACAGGATTTTGTGCCAACAAATTGTTCGTTACTAGTAAAACTAATAACATTAAAAAATATTTGATTATTTTCATTTTTCCTCCTAGTTAAATTAATTAAGTAATATTTTGCATTTGCAAAATATTTTATTGGTTTGTTGGAATATTATCGAAAAGAAGACTGTGAATTACAGTTTCTTTAATTTTATTTTAATAGTAATATTTTTTTTGTTTCTTTATAATCTACCAATGAATTTAATCCGGTAGCTCTAAGAGTACAAAAATATATGCCTGAACTAAACCCTGAAGCAGCAAATTTAACACTATAATAACCTTGTTGTTGTAACCCAGAATAGAGTATATTAATTGGTTGTCCTAAAATATTATAAATAGTTAGTTCAACTTTAGAATATTCAGGTATGCTATAACTTATATTTGTAACAGGATTAAAAGGATTTGGATAATTTTGCATTAGATTAAATTTATTAGGCAAATTGTTTAAATTCTCTTTAATATTTACAACTTGTAAACTTATTTCATTACTAAATTTTGATACTGTATTATCAGTATAAGCATAAACACGATAATTATATGGTGAAAAGAATTTGGGATTAGTATCAATATAAACTTGAATATCATTGTTAACAGTATCAATAACTGTAAAAGAAGAATCAGAAGAATTAGCTTTTCCTTCAATAATATAACCACTTTCATTATTAGATTTATCTTCCCAGCTTAACTCAATATTATTATCTTCATTTAACGAACCTTGTAAATTAAGAGGTGCAGATAAAGGTGTAGTTATTGAAAATAAATTTGCAATATCACTTTCACCATTTGAACTGTTTGCAGAAACAGAATAAATATATCTTTTGCCTTCCAATGTTGATAAATCAACAAACGAAGTTTCATTTTGTGGTACTTGTCCTATGATATGGTAAGTATTATTATCACTTTTTCTGCTGATAATAAATTCAATTTCATTATTAGAATTATCAACCCAGTTTAAATTTATTTTATTGTCGTTACACGTTGCTTTTAAGTCAGTAGGTGAATTTAATTCATTATTTATTCCATCAATTGATATATTATAGTTATGTAGAACTTCCATTTCAGTTAATGCCCTGTTATATATAGCTAAATAGTTAAGACGACCTAACCATGGTTTTTCATCAACTAACTCATTTGCAAGTTGGAAAGAATACGAAGAATCCCAATTACTAAAAGAACCTTCCAAAAATTTTTTACTATTTAATTCCCCATTTATATATAATTTAGCCGTATCATCATAAGCTAATGTAAAAACAAGTTGAGTTAATTTATTTTGAGTAACGCCATCCATACTCATTAATGAAGGGAATCCATTATCATCTGTTGATGTTGTCCTTAACCAAACTTCATATTTAGTTCCATTTTGTAGTATTCCGTAATTTCTTTCAAACTTATTCTTAGAAAATGTTACAATTCTAGCAGGACCACTTTGATTTAATAAATGAGGCTTTAACCAAATTTCAAAAGATATTTCATCAGAATTTTTAAAAGAATTATATTTTTTTTGGTTATCAGAGACTTGTGTCAACTTGGAACTACTATCAATTATAATTCCATTTGGAGCCCATGTTGTGGTAGATTGAGATTCAATTTTTAAATTAAGTGAATCTCCAACTTCGGAAACATCGTGGATTATATTACCCTTTTGCTCGTTAAACTCATAAAAGATTTGTGCTCCACGAATAGCTCTTTGATTATTTGCAGTAACAAATAAATAAGCATTCTGAGAATTTATATCACCAAGGATATTCGAAACCATACAAGTATATACAGAACTATCTTGCTCACAACTAATATTTGAAATATTTATAATCGAGTCAGTTTCACCTACTAATGTTACTCCATTCTTCTTCCACTGATATTTTAATGGTAAGGTAGAATTAGCTCTAATAGCAAACTTTACATTTCCACCTTCAAGTGCATAAACACTTCGAGGCTGCATCGTTATTTTAGGAAACTCTCCTAAGTAATTCTTAATTGCAGTAAACCAAGTATTGGCAATCTTGGTATATCCTCTGTCGTTAGGATGCAGTTTATCATTCATATCGCCTGAAGTTCCATTAGTATCAGAACTTATAGTATATTGGTAATCAGGTATGTTTTCCATATCTACAATAACTATTTTATCTGGATAAGCATCATTGGCAGGATTACTTATTCTATCATTAACCATATTAAATACATTACTATTAAAAGTTGTAACAAAACTTTTTGTAGGTGATCTGTTGATTATTTTAGCTAAAAAAACTATTATTTCTGTTCCTGTTGAATCTTCATAAGCATCGATCTCATCAAGAATATCTTCAACATCATTTGCAGTTGTTCCGCCTGGTAAATTATTACCATTTGTTCCTATGTGTAAAAGAATTATATCTGCGGGATATGTATTAAGATATCTTCCGTTTGTTATTATTTGATCAATTCCATAGTTGGGTTGATATCTTCTACCTGTTTTTAATAGCTTATAAAGCTCATTGTCTTTAATACCTGGAAACCCAGCATTTTTATCAAACTCTAAATTAGGAGAAAAAAAATTACTCCCTGCGTGCTCACTTCCTACAAATGAAAAAGTATAGCCCGAATCCCGAAGGAGATTGTATAAGGGATAACGATAACCTATCTTGTCCTCAACCACTCTAGTATCATTCATTCTGTTATCAAAAGTTATTGAGTTTCCTAGTGGCATTATCCTAATGGTATTAACTTGATTGTTATTGTCAGCCTTTCTAAGACGATTGATAATAAAAGAGTAACTGTCAGAAATATCATAAACTCCATTATTATTTTCAATCTTTATTTCCAATGTAGCAGTCGATTCATATGGCACCTTCCAACTATAACTACCTAAGTCAGCAGATATTTTTGAAGCAATGATTTTCCAATTTGAATTTCTATCAGTTCTATAATATAAACTTACCCTATCAATATTTTGTACTATCCAAGAAATACTATACCTATTACCTGAAACCAAAGATTCACCACCATTAGGTGAGATTAACCTAATATCATCGTTTTGTGCAGTTATGGCAAATGATAAAAAGAATAGTTTGAGAATAAGAATGTACTTTTTTTGCATGGTTATTTTCATTATAAAACTAGTTATTTTTGAGATTTAATTTTTGTTCATTTTTAATCTCTTTTACCAACGATCTATTTTTGTTCAAACTAAGATAAAACACACCACCGAGGAGTGCATCAAAAATTCCTTTAATTCGAATTAACAATGCTGTAGAAACAGCTAACTCAGGAGAGATACCAAATAACGATAAAGTAAAAACATAGCCAAATTCCATTAAACCAATTCCTCCAATAGAAAAAGGGATATTCATTATAAATAATATAACAGGTACTGCAATTAAACTCGTCAAAAAATTCAATTCATCATTAAAAGCTTTTGATGATATCCAAACATTGATTACTGCTAAAAACTGAAAAATAATTGAATTTATTATTGCCCAAACCATGGCTCTATTATCGGATTTAAATTCTATTATTGTTAGTCTAATTTTATTTAATTTACTAAGAACTTTGCCAACAACTTTTATCTTTAGTCCAACTTTTTCATATAAAAAATTATAAAAACTATTATTTAAGACAATCCATATAATAACACCAAGACCTATTGAGCCCAAAGTTAAAGCAATTGATAACCATAATTGGTTAAATTCTTTTTGATTAATTATGACAGCCAAAACTGCCATAATCATAAGCACGATTAGTCCGGTGAATCTTTCAACAATTACAGAAGCTGCGGCTAATTGTTTATTTTCAATATATTGCCCAAGCTGAAAAATTCTGACTACATCTCCTCCCATGCTTGTTGGAAGAATTAAGTTAAAAAATTTTCCAATGTTATAATAGGCATAAATTCTCCATAATCTAATCTTTATTTTTTTTGAAGTTAGCAACATATACCATTTAACAGAACTTGAAAAATTCAGAACAAACATTATGATTACAGAAGCTATTACATAAAACCATTTTACATTAGACATTAAAGAAATAAATTTACTTCTTCCTTCTTCATGCAATAATCCTGCTTTAAAAAGAGCAAAACCAGCAAGTAAAACAGTAAAAATTATTCTAATATAAAAAAGTATTTTTTTCTTCATGAATAGATTTGATTAGTTTTAATTTCTAAGAAAATTATTTTCTAGATTTAAAAACTTTTGCAGGACTACCAAATGCAATAGAGTATTCTGGAATATCTTTATTTACTAAAGAACAAGAACCTATTATTGAGCCTTTTCCAATAGTTACACCATCAGCTATAACACAATTTGCACCAATCCAGACATCATCCCCAATACATACGCCACCTTTACTTTCAAAACCTTGGTGTGCAATCGGAATATCTGTTCTATCGGATTTATGATTACCTCCACCAATATAACAATAAGCAGCCGTAAAAACATATTCCCCAATATTTACTACTCCGTCAGTAGTAGCAATTCTATTATTACTTCCTATGCTTGAATTAGACGCTATATTAATTTCACCGTTTCTTAATTTTAATTCGGTAGCTCTACCAATGAAAACTTTATCTTTCAAGTTAATACGACTTGAGTTATTACCTCTAGCACTAATATGAACATAATCATCTATTATACAGTTTTTGCCTATTGAAACTTTCTGAGGTTGTTTTAGTGATACTCCAAGACCTATTGTAGAACCCCTGCCAAAAGCCCCAAATAATTTTTTATATGCTTTTTGTCTTAGAAATAACCCCGGTAAAGAAGGCATATTCATAAACATAAATGTAAAAAATTCATAGAAAAATAAATCCGAAAGACTTCTATTTCCTATAATTAAGTCTTGATATTTCTTAAGTGGAGAGGTTTTATCATCAGAAAATTGATGAAAACTAAGATTTTGATTATTTTCTTGATCTTTCATATTAACCTTAGACTTTTTTTATTCAAGTTCTAATAATTTACCAACTAGATTTACTACATCTTTAGCCTTTTGTTGCTCTCTTTTCACTTGTGGAATCATCTGTTCTTTAGTTTCACTTCTTTTTTCCCAAGCTCTTTTTATTATCTCTATTAAATTCTCTAAATTCATATCTTCAAAATCTATCACCCAATCTCCTTGTCCAATTGTACGAACATATCCTCCTGATTTAGGATAAGCATTAATTGTAACCATAGGAGTAAATGCCGCTGATGCTAAAATAAGTGAGTGTGTTCTCATTCCAATATGAATTCCACATTTGCTTAATAAGCTTGTAATTTCTTGATAAGTATATTTTGCATTTGTAATTACAATAATTTTATCTCTATTCTTAACTTTATTAAGAACTTCATTTGTAATTTTAATATCCATTACTTGAGTAACAGTAAACATAATATCAATTTTGAGTTCCTCTACTATAAAATCAAGAGTTTTAGCAATAAGTTCTACAAATTTTTCTCTTCCAAATTCATTGCCTCCCTTCATTAATTTCTGCCATGAATCAATGTAAGCATTGATATTAAAACTCAGAGTTCCATTTGGATTTTTAAATAAACCTTCAGTATTAACAATCTTTTGAATCTTCCCTTCATCAATAATTTTAGTATTTATTGCACAATCAGCTCCATCAATTATTTCAGTATACTTTAAGTTGTTTTTATCTAGCATGTCTTTTGATTGTTGATCCCTAACACTTAAATATGGGCTTGCATCTAAAATCTTCTGCATAGCTATTCGGCCTTTTTCTGTTGTAATAGGTCCTAAGCTGGCGTTGTAAGGAAGAATAGGAATATTTCGTTTATTTGCTGAAGGAGCAAATAAAGCTATTGTAGATAGATAATTAAAAAGGGGATTATAATATTTCCTATCAAACAAGATATTATCAGTAATTAAAATTAAATCAGTATTAACCATTGCTTTATAGGTTGGATATCCTAATATTTTAAAAGCAAAATTCCATGGTTTCAATCCCATCGCTTCTATGTTATGATGCCCAAAATGTTTATTTACAAAATCAGCACTCCAAGTTGGAATCAAAAATTTAATTTCATTGTATTTCTCTGTGATGTCATCTAGCAAATTACCTAATATTGCATTATCCCCCGCATTTCTACCGGAAAAGTTTCCTAATACCGTTACAGTCTTCATTTATATTTACTCCTAATTTATTCTACAAACTTTTTATAATAATTTCTTTTCTTTGTACCAATCTGCTGTTCTTTTTAATCCTTCATCTAAATCAATTTTAGGATTATAATTTAGAATTGTTTTTGCTTTTGTAATATCAAATGCTCGGTCTTTCATAAAGAAATCCATTCTTCTTCTGTAAATTGGAGGTGAAATTCCCAAAGGCTTACAAACCAATTCACATAATGCACCTGCAATCCAGACTGGCAAAACGGGAATCTTAAACTTTGAAATAGGTTTATCTAAAATTCGGGATATTTTTGCTACCAACTCATTAAGAGTTAAATAACCATTTCCACCTATTGTAAAAATTTCATTATCTGCCTTATCACTTTCACCAGCAAGCACAAACCCTTCAACTAAATCTTCTACATAAGTTAAGTGATATAGTACATTTCCGCTTCCTATCATTTTAAACTTTCTGTTATTTATCATCTTGAAAAGTTTAAGGAACCTGGTATCACCGGGTCCGTATATTCCTACAGGTCTTACAACTGTACCCCTTAATTCTTTTTCTTTAAAAAATTTAAGTGCTAATTTTTCACCATCTAACTTTGATTCTTGATAATAATCACCGGGTTTATAAGGATGGGTTTCCTTTGCCGGAGGGTTTTCAATTTCACCCTGCACACCAACAGTACTGCAATGAACAAATTTTTTTACTTTAGCTTTATGAGCGGCTTCTAATAATTTCCTTGTACCTTCAACATTTACATCCCAAAAATATTTTTGCGGAACACCTTCGGTTCTGTATGCTGCTCCGACATGATAAACAACATCAATACCTTGCATTATTTCATCAGTTATCTCATCTTTAGCTAAATCCACATAAGCAAGTTCAATATCTAAATCTTTTATTAAATCAAGATTACTTGTTTTCCTAACCAACCCTTTGACGGAATAATCTTTACTTAATAAGTTTCTAATCAAATAACTACTGGTAAAACCGTTAGCACCCGTAACTAATGCTTTCATTTAATTTCTTCCCCCAAATTTTTAGGAATTATAAATCCACGTTTGGCATAATAATTTTTTAACTTATTAATCTCAGATATTATTTTCTGTTCATCCCAATCAAATAACTCACAAATTGCTTTTGCATTTTCAAGTGCTTTTTTAGGATTATCTCCGAGTGTTGTTCTACGTAAAAGTAGATCGTCAAGGTGAACAACAGATTCGTTTTCAATTTTTCTTTTTAATATATCTTTTAAGTTAGAATTATCAAAACTCCAATCAAAATCAAAAACTCCGTATTCTTCATTTGTCTTTTGTTGAAATTTTATCTCTCTTTTTTCTTTTGTATTACGACCAATTAAAATTTTAGTTAAAACCTTTTCTGCAACTAATCTAGATGTTGTTAATTTAACTCCGGATAAACTAAATAGCCCTTTAGGTCCATCATGTTCCGAATGATCAATTATTACTTCTCTTACAGCAATTTCATTGCTGCCTTGTTCTTTTGCCGGAAGTAAACCCGAGTAAATTTGTAATATTTTATCTTTTGTTAAATTTAATGTTGGGATTGATAAATTAAGATCATCAATAAAGTTTTTAACAGATTCTTCTGTCGGTATTGGAATATCTTCAACACTATTCCAAGCCTGATGAATAGTACCGGCAAAAAGTTTCCCCTTCCATGGTCTTAAAAAATATGCTTTAGCATTATCTTTCGGTGGAGTAATTGCCAGTGCGTGTTCCGAAAGTGCATCAACATCAAAAAGAATATTCCAAGCTATTGAATACTTAAAGAGATTATCAAATTCTTTATGGAAAGATTTTGCTAACTCTTTGCTCCAAGGTCCGGTAGAATTTATAACCAACGAAGAAGAAAAAGTTATCTCATTATTTGTTTCTTTATCTAAAGCAATAACACCTTTAACGGCGTTATCTTCAATAATAATATCTTTGGCTTCAAAATAATTTAAAGGTGTACATCCATTTTCCGATGCAGTTTTTAGAATTTCAAAAAGAACTATTTGCGAATTATCAATCGCACCGTCATTCCAAATTGCACCACCTTTAAGTTCCTTTGTATCAACTTGAGGAAATGCTTCAATCACTTTCTCTTTCGAAATAACTTTTCCATTCAGTAAACTGTTTTTATCACTAACAGATTTGTTACGTGTAATTGAAAGTAAATCATTTAAATTTAAAGCAGCCCACATTATTGAGTTTCTCTGCAAGCCTTTATTGTACAACGGCATTAAGCAAGAAATCGGTTTAGTTAATTTTGGGAAATTTCTAAGGAACCATCTTCTTTCTCCCACAGACTCCTTAAATCTGTGTAGATCTAACGATTGTAAATATCTCAATCCTCCATGCACAATCCTTAAACTATTAAAACTTGTAGCTTTCCCAAAATCATCTTTTTCGAGAAGTAATGTTTCCAATCCGCGGCAAGCTGCTTCATAGGCAAGCATAACTCCATAAAAACCGCCACCAATAATGATGATATCATAGCTCTGTTCTTTTGCTTTTTTTATATCTCTTTGCATAATTTTTTTCAGTTTAAAATAATTTTCTTAACTTAGCCATCTTTGTTTCCAATCATGGAAAACAATTAATGCCCATAAAATATGACTATGGTTTGCACTTCCCGATTTATGTTCCTTCTTTAAAGTGCTGATCATATTGGGATTAAAAATCCCATCCACTCTAATTTTTTGTTCGTCTAATAACTCATTCATTAAAGGTTTAAATTCATTATTTAACCAATGTTTTATTGGAATAGAAAAACCTTCTTTGGGTCTGTAAATACACTCACTTGGAACATGCTTAGCAGCAACTTTCTTTAAAATTATTTTAGTAGTTGATGAATTGGCTTTTAAACTTTCAGGAACTTGAAATGCTAAATCAACTACATCTATATCAAGGAATGGAACTCTTGTTTCAAGAGATACAGCCATTGACATACGGTCAACTTTTGTAAGAATATTATCAACAAGATAACTCTTTACATCTACGTAAAGACTTCTGTTGAGCTCTCCCCTATTTCCGGCTTTCTCAAATAATTTTATAATATGATCAGCCGAAGTTGTGTTTATTTTGGTTAATGCATCATTAGTAAATAATGTTTGTTTTACAGCATCACCAACAAACAAACGCCAACGAGCATGTGAAAGTTCGGTTTCATATTGAAAACCTTCTACAAATCTTTTTGCTTTATTAACCAAACCTTTTTTCTTGGCCGTAGGTTTCATAAAATTTATTGCTGGCTCAATCATTCCTTTCCTTAGGAAAAAAGGAATTTTTTGAAATTGATTTGCTTTGTTATTGGCAAGGTAAGTTTCGTAACCTCCAAATAATTCATCGCCGCCATCACCACTTAAACTAACCGTTACATATTTTCTTGCAAGTCTTGACACCAAATAAGTTGGGAAAATTGAAAAATCACCGATGGGATCATCCATGAAATTCATAAGATGATTGAATAAATCTAAAACATCAGGTTTAATTATCTCGTCTTTATGATCGACTCTTAAATGATCTGCAACCTTTCTTGCCCAATTAAGTTCATTATAAGTCGGATCATCAAAACCGATACTGAACGTTTGTGCATTACCCATCGATGCAACAATGAGGGATGAATCAACACCGCCGGAAAGAAATGCTCCAAGAGGAACATCACTAATCATCTGCATTTTTGCTGATTTCTTTATCTGCCAATCTATTTTCTCTATCCATTCACTTTCAGATAGATTTGTTTCTTGTCCTGTATAAAATGGAACATCCCAATATTCTTGCGGATTACATTTAGGATTAGTAATGTCAATTTCAAGTAATTTACCCGGCTCTAACTTTTTGATAGATTTTATTAAAGTTAATTCGCCCGGAATATATTCCCAGGAAAGAAACTCGCCGAGTGCATTCATATCCAGTTCTTTTTCAATAAGATCAGATTCAAGTATTACTTTTATCTCTGAACCAAAAACTATTTGCTTATTTGAAAAAGAATAATAAAGAGGTTTTATTCCTATGTGATCTCTTACCAAAACTAATTTATTTTTCTTTTGGTCATGAAGTGCTATGGCAAACATTCCATTTAGTTTCTTAGGAAAGTCAATTCCCCATTCTTCGTAACCATGAACAATAACTTCTGTATCAGTATTAGTCTTAAATATGTGTCCTTTATCAGTAAGCTCTTTTTTTAATTCGGGAAAGTTATAAATTTCTCCGTTAAAAACCGTCCAAATAGATTTATCTTCATTATAGATAGGTTGACTCCCACCACTTAAATCAATAATTGACAACCGCCTCATCCCCAAAGCAGCGTTCCCATGAATAGCCATTCCAGCTTCATCGGGACCACGATGATAAATAGTATTAACCATCGCTTTAAGCTTTTCATGAGTGATTGTAGGATTTGATTGAAAGGAAACTACACCTGCGATTCCACACATTTATAAACTCTCCAATAGCCTTTTTAGTTTGGAAGTATAAACTGTTCTCGAGTAATCACTTTCGTATAAATTTAAAGCATTTGCAGCTTTTTCTCTGGCAAGTTCTTTATTATTTATTGATAGTAAAATTCCTTTTGCCATGTCTTTAGGATTCGGTTTAACTAAAAAGGCTACATCATCGGTAAGAACTTGTGTATGCGAATATATCTCTGTGGCAACAAGAGGTTTACCTGATGCTAGTTGTTCATAAATTTTTAGCGGTGTATTTGTTCCATCACTTCTTGGTGAAAGTAAAGTATCTGCTTTTGCGTTAAACTCTTTAGCATATTTTTGGGGAACTCTTCCGGTAAACTTTATATAATCATTAAGACTTAAACTATTTGATAATTTACTAAACTCATCAACTTGTTCCTTAGTTCCGCCTGCTATCAGCAACTTAACTTTAGAATTTTCTTCAATTACAAACTTCATAGAATTTATTAAAATATCTATCCCTTGATATTTTTCCAAAGTTCCCGCATAAACTAAAAGCTGTTCATCTTCTTTCACAAATTCATTTACATCAAAATCTATAGTTTCGTTACTATCATTTTGCTGTTTTGAGTTTTTCTTTTTTACAGGATCAAAAATTGAATTTTCTATTAAGAAGTGCTTCTCTTTATTTGTAATAATTGTATTAACGTAATCGCGTAAATCCGGACAAATAGTAATCACAGCTTCAGCAGTATGCAAACAATTATCTTCCAACTTTTTGAATGTATTGATAATAAGTTTGGAAGTAGTAAATTGAAAATTAGTGAGTTGCTGAGTTAAACTCGAATGCATATCGTAAATTAGTTTAAACTTAAAAATAGGTTTTAAGAAATAAGCCATAAATACTGCTTCTTCATGAGCATGAACTACATCATATTTATTTTTGGTCAGCAGCCAAATCATTTTAATAAAGATAAAAATATCAAGAAATAATTTAAGCGGCGAAGGACCTATCTTTACGTTACCCAAAAATTTGAATCTGGGAACTCTAACAAAATTTACATTAGGGATTTCTACATCCTCTCCTTCTCCATAAGTGAGGAAATCCATTTTAACACCAAGTTCTGAACTTATCATAGTTCTGTAATAGACACTAAAAGGTGTACCTCTTGGTGAAAAGAAAGGCTGTGGGGCAATAACTAAAGTCTTCATTTATTTTCTCATTCTTTTAACTACTTGCATTGAAATTTGATTTTTAAAGAAATTGAATAACGATTCTAATTTTCCGTAAGTAGAAAATTGTTGGTCTGAAGTAATAATTAAATCATAAATACTTTCAAAAGGTTTATTTTTATCAATTCCGGCATCTAAAAAAAATCCAAAACCGCCTGGTTTATTGATTTCATTATCAAAAGGAAGCGGATCACTTCCGGGAAGGTTAAATATTTTATTTTTTAATCCTAAATCAAATAATTTATCTTTATCCCAAAAGAAAGGTCTATTTCCATTATCTCCGAGATAAAACTTTAATTTTTTATTTTCTATTAAATTTTTAACTATTTCGCCTCTTGCACCACTCCACTTTCCAACTCCCCAAGGAATTATTGGGATAGAATTATTTTTATTAACAAAATTGATAACCTCGGTAATTGGTTTACCATCTTCGTATCCTTGATTTAATCCGATTGCGAGAACTTCGAGTTTTTCTCTTGTAACAATCTGGCGCCCAGCAACTAGGTATAGCTCAAAGCCGCTATCATCATTAAGTAAAATAGTATTTTTGCTATTTGTTAAACCAATTTGCCAAACACCTATTTTATCATTTGCTTTTTTGGCAAGTTTTCCAAAATAATCAATATTTTGTGATTCCGTTAAACAAAGTACAGAGGCATAGGAAGAATAATTATTTTTTTTAGCCGCATTCAAAAAATTTGTCTTTGCTAAACGAAAAAATTCATTCAAATTATAACAATCATGAATATGTATGTGAGCATCTATTAAGATCATAAAAATTGTTAATTACTTTTGAAAAGAATTAACTTTTAACCCATTCTTTACTTCTGGATTCATCTGCTCGTCTATAATACTTGTTAGAGTTATACTTATGATATGACCTATAACCCGTATTATAATCAAAATTATTTAATATAGCACCAACAAACGATGATTCTTCACCTCGATTTAGTATTTGGGCAGATTCAGTAACCCAATCAACTTCCGTTTTATTAGCAAAAACAACAAGCAAAGTTATATCTACTATATGAGATAAAATTTCAGCATCAGTAATAGTCATAACAGGTGGAGCATCAAGAATTACCAAATCAAATTCTGATTTTAATTTTTTCAAGAAATCTTCTAATTGCTTTGAACCAAGAATTTCTGATGGATTAGATGGAATTGTTCCAGCTGCAATATAATACAAATTATCTACTTCATTGGATTTTCTTACTATTTCATCAAAAGAAACTTGTCCAAACAAAAAGTTAGTAAAACCGGGAGAACTTTTACCTTTGAAAACCGAGTGGATTCTTGGTATTCTTAAATCACAATCAAGTATAATAACTTTTTTATTAGTTTGAGCAAAACCAGCTGCAAGGTTAACTGTTACTGTTGTTTTTCCCTCTTGAGGTGCTGAGGAAGTAATAAGAATAGCTTTAGTTCCTTCGGATAATTTCGAAAACTGAATTCTGGTTCTCATAGCTCTATATGCTTCACTTGCCGCAATTTCATTCTTAGAACTCATAAATATCTCCGAATCATCCCCCTCGGAGGAAACTTTTCTTTCAAATCTAGGAACTGATCCTAAAACATATAATCCCAAATTTTCAAGATCATCCGGCGTTTTAACCGTCTTATCAAAGAATGATTTAACATAAACAAATACAACTGCAAAGAATAAACCTGCAAAAAGTCCCATTATAGCAATCTTTAACCTGTTTGGTTCAGCAGGTGACTCAGGTGCTCTAGCTTTACTTAAGATTAAAACATTACCTGGGATAGATTGTTCGTTAAGTAATGCTTCCTGATACTTATCTTCTAAAACTAAATACATCTTTTCGAGAGACTGTCTTTTTCTTTCCAGCCTTGCAATTTCCAATGATTTTGCCGGTAATGATTGAAATTCAGATTCATAGCTGTTTAAGACTTGTGAAAGTTGAGAATTTTTAGCTGCAAGAGATTGAATCTTAACTTCAGATTCAAATATTTTAGCAGATAACTCTTTAACTTCTTCAGGGGTAGCGGCATAAACTTTAGATTCATAAGCATCAATGTCCGTCTTTAATTTTTTTCTTAATTCTCCTAATTTTTGATCTAATCCCTTTACTAAAGTATTCTTTTGCTCTCTACTGCCTTTACCCGATAATGCGATAGCTTTTTGTGTTTCAATTGAAGCAATTTCTTTCTGCAACATTTCTATAGATGGACGTGCCGATTGTAAATCAAAATAATTTGATAATGATGGATCTCGCTCGGATAACTCATTCTTGAATTCATTTAGTTTTTTTCTTTCAATTGCTATTTCCATTTGGGTTATGTTTTTATCGGACTCAAATTTAGTAAGAGTATTTATCATTGCTTTAGCTTGAGAGTTCAATTCTATCCCACCACTATTTGCTTGATATACTTTGATATTCTCTTCTGCAACTAGCAACTCATCATATTTTTGTTCTTTTTGTTCATTTAGGAAATCTTTAACAATGGTAAATTGTTTCCTATTTTCAAGTAAATTAAAATTCCTATAAACCTCTGCATAAGAATTGGCAATCATTGCAGCTTCTTCTGGCGATTCTGATTCAACCATTATTTCCATAAAATTGAGATTATTTTTTTGAGTTATTTCTACGGATTTCAATAAAGCCCCGGCCAAGGATTCAACTGTCCTTATTTTTTTATCACTGTCATCAAAAAAACTATTTTTTCTAAAAACTACATCATAATTTTCTTTATCCGCTTTATTTTGAAATGAATCAAGAACTACACCGGCAACTTGTTCCCTTATGGTTACATTTCTTATGGTTTCAATTTCATTGGCAATAAAAAAATTGTTCCCTCCCGTCCCAGTTAAATCATCAAAAGAAGGTCCTTTCAAAATATTTTGCTTATTTTGAGTTATTTTTAACGTTGTTGAAGCTTGATAAACATCATTTTTAAACAAAGCATAAGCTATTGCACCAACCAAGAATACAAAACTTATAATTAAAATTGTATAAATATTAGTTCGAATTAAACTAATATAATCATTAAATGTATTTGAAGGATTCGACAATGAATTGTTTATAACTTTTTTATTTTCCAAATTTTTACCTTTTAATTATCTTTTTAATAAAATTATCGATTTTTTAGATTTTTTTTTTACTTCTTAAGATTATGAAATCATTATTTTGTTATACAAATTTAATAGTTTTTTTTCTTGTAAGTCCCAACAATATTTGTTTTGAATAATTTCATAACCTATTTCACCCTTTTCTATTGCTGCTTCTTTATTATTTAACAAGTTTATCACGTTATCAGCAAAATCAAAAATATTTTTAGAATAAAGTCCAGATTCACCTGCTAAATTTTTTGTTTCATACAAATCAAATGCAACAAAAGTTTTTTTGGCTTTCATATATTCTAAAACTTTTATCAAGGTTAAATATTCATTTAATCCGTTAGGCAAATCTGGAGTAAGACAAACGTCGGCTATACCAAGATATTCTTGAACTTTTTCATGACTAACTAATCCTGTAAAATAGAAATATTCTTTTAGATTAAGTTCATCAATATATTGTTCTATTTTTTTTCTCGAATCTCCATCACCAACTAAAATAAAAACTATATCACCATATTTTCTATTATTTACAATTTCATCTGCTACTTGAACTATAACTTCCAAATTATCTTCAACTGACATTAAACCTACAAATAAAGCAATTTTTTTATTATTGAATAATTTCTTTAACTCTTCATTAAAAATAGTTGAAAACTTCTTTTCCGGTCCATTAAATACAATTTCTTTTAGTTTATGATCAATTTTATTTGTTTTTAATGCTCTCTCTAAAAAAGTATTATTAGCAAAAATAATTCCATCGGCATATTTCAAGGACATTCTTTCATTAAACTTTAACAATTTAAATATAAAATTGTTTCTGAATTTAATATCTGATAATTCCGGTGATAAATCATGCTGATCATAGATAATTTTGACAGAAAAAATCTTTAAAATTATAAATAGAGGCCAAAAGAAATC
The DNA here is from genome assembly GCA_002746605.1 of Ignavibacteriota bacterium. Taxonomy (GTDB): domain Bacteria; phylum Bacteroidota; class Ignavibacteria; order Ignavibacteriales; family Melioribacteraceae. The sequence continues at coordinate 16,992 of PDPT01000042.1, read as the reverse complement.
CGGAGGATTAGCAAAATGAACAACTTTAATCTTATTTTTTAGGACAAGCTTTAATGAATAAAAATAAATTTTTGCTAAAGATAAACTGTATTCTTTTAGATAACCTATAATTGATCCATCAGACTTATGGTCAACATATCTCTTTATGTTTATACCATTATAATTGTCTACTTTTTCAGATTCTATTTCAGAAGTGGGAGAAAGCACATAAACATTTAACCCGTTATTAATCAAGCTAACGGCTTCTTTCTTTACTCTCTTATCAAAAGGAAAAGAATTATTTTGAACAATTAAAAGTATATTTTTTTTTGCTTTGGTCATACTATTTTTTTTGAATATAAACATAATTATGTTATATAAAAATATATCATTTCATTTTATAACAGACTTTTTAAAGCTTTCCGTAAAAATATTAAAAATAACTATTTTAAGGCAAACTTATATATATTTATTAATTCTTGAGCATTGGTTTCAAGGGTTTCGAAGTTATTTTTATTAGAAATATTTTTAGCATACCTCTTTTCATTTAGAGTAAATGAATATATCTTTTTAACAATTATATCAACATTATTAGGAATAATAAAACAATTCTCATAATTTCTTATTCTTTCCGAAACATCTCCGACATCAAGAGAAAAAATAGGCAATTTTGTTAAAAGAGCTTCTCGAATAACCAAAGGGCTTCCTTCAGAAAAGGAAGTTAATAACAATGCTTCTGCAGCATTGTAACATAAGTTAACTTCTTCGGGTGTTTTATCTTCTAACAAAAGTTCCTCGTATGAAGAATCCATTTCTTTTAATTTGTTCAAAACTTGATGATATAACGGATAATTTTTAACTCTTCTTTTTCTGGCAGAAGGAAAAACAATATATTTTAGATTTGATTTAAGACCTAACTTTTTCTTAGCTTCATCTTGATTAACGTGGAAAAAAACATTACTGTTTATTCCGGTAGGAATTAAAACCGCTTTATTCCCAAATTCTTCTTTGTGCTCTTTGTTTGTAACAATTATTTTTCTTGCAAAGAAAGATGCAAATGATGAAAATATTTTTTGCCACCAAATATTCGCGTCCGAACCATGTAGTGTAAGAACAAAAGGGACTTTAAATTGAAGCGCTGCAATAAATCCCATAAATCCATAATGTGCATGTATTAAATCGTAATTATTGTTTTTTATTTTTTTTAGTAGAGAAAAATAACTTTTAATGTAATCTGTTTTTGAGTTCTTAACGATCAAATGTAAATATTCAACTTCAACCCCTAGTTTTTGTAAACTTTCAAGTTGATTTTTTACAAATAACCCTTTAACTGTATCCTCAGCTGTTGGGTACATATTTGTATAAAATAAAATTTTCATATTTAACTTATATCAGAATAAATTTTTTGTAATTTTTTGAGATGACTCTCAATAGTAAAATTATCTGTTGCCCACTTTTTGCTTTTCACAGCTAATTTAGTACTATATTCTTTATTATCTAATAATTTACAAATTGAGTTATATAATGAATTATGGTTTTTTGAATTAAATATTTCAGCAACTTCCCCATCTTTAGTAATTTCTAACATTGCAGGAATATCATTAACAACAATAGGTTTTCCGGCTAACATCGCTTCAACCACAGCAATTCCAAAGGTATCATGGTTGCTAGAATAAACAAAAATATCTAGTTGCCGCAAAATATTTCCTATATCTTGTCTTACACCAAGGAAATGAACCCTTCCTTGAATATTTTCACGTTTACAAAACTCAATACATTGATAATAAGAATCAGATTTACCTTTTTCCCACCCACCAATAAATATAAAATGAATATCATTGTAAAGTTTATACAATGGAACTAGTGCTTGGCATATTGTGAATTGATCTCTTCCGGTATTATAAAAATTACCAACCATTCCTAAAAGTCGTGTTGATTTCGATAAGCTTAATTCATCTTTTATATCAGTTCCATTTAAATTAATTTTTTTTTGATCTATACCATTATATAGCACTTGAAAATTTTTACTAATTCGAAAGTTTTCTTCTTTTTCTAATCTTTTTAGATAACTATTGCTTACAGCCAGATTTTGTGATACTCGAGGAATTAGAAATTTCATAACAAATTTATCTTTCATAGGATAAATTGAACCATGATGACTAATAATATTTTTTACTTTTCTTTTTAATCCCCAAGTTGCAAGATATGCATGCAAAGCTTCAATAGCTTGGTGGGTATGAATAACATCTATGTCTCTTTCAATAACAATTCTTCTTAAATTTTTAACAAGTTTTATATCTATTGGATATTTCCTTTTTAATTCAATCATAGTACAATCAAGTACATTAAATTCCTCGTCCAGTTCCCCCTTAGAAAAAGTAGATAAATAAATATTCAATCCTGATTTTTTAGCATTTTTACATATATCATATAATAAAACTTCTATGCCACCCCGATCCAATTTTTCTCTAATCTGTAAAATATTCATAATTTTTTAGCGATTTGATATCTATAATAATTTTAACAAGTTAAATATTTTTAATTGCATCTATTTATTTTTCTGAATTATCTCTATAGTTCTAAATTATGCTTTTTAAGCTCAGATAAAAGCCTCAAAAATAAATTATCCCAAGCATAATCTTTAACTGTATCTCTTATTATTTCTGTTTTCAATTGACCATTAACCAATTGATCTAATTTCAACAGATAATCATTGTAATTATCAGCAAATACAATATTTTGAGAAATGTCTTCTTTTTCTAACGAATACATTCGAGTAGATAAAACTGGTTTTTCAGAAGCTAAATATTCAAAAACTTTAACAGGACTTACGGAATCGTTTACTTCATGCACTTTAAATGGGTTTAAACAAACATCAAAATCAGTGATATAACTTGGAATAAGTTCTTTTTTTTGCTGCCCCAACAAAGAAACATTTTTGTATTTTTTTAACTTTTGTATAGGAAAATTTGTCTCAACTGGTCCTATAAATACAAAATTATAGCTTGATCTTTTAGAAATAATGTATTCCAAAAGATTATCATCAATAAATCTGAACAAGGTTCCTATGAATCCAATTATTGGAGATTGAATATTTTTTAACATTGTCTTCTTAGTAACTAAATTAGGTTTTTTATCTAAGTTAAAGTTATGACCATTTGGAACTACAGCAATGTCAGATTTAGAAAATTTTTGATATTTTTCTCTTATTTTAACAGCTGAGACAATAGAGATATCACTTTTTAAAAATGCATGTTTAACATAATTTAATGTTACTCTATATCCTTTCTCATCACCAGCTAGCTTATTATAAAATGGTCTATCATCAGCTAAATCAAAAACAACTTTTACATTTTTTATTGGTAAAATAGATGCAAACTCTAGTTGATTAAACCACAACAAGTATTCTGTAACTTTTTCTCGTTTTAGAATTTGCTTAACGTCAAACAAAAGCTTAAGGTTAAATAATTTTCTTGAGTAATAATTATTCGGTAATGGGAAAAGAGTTGAGGGTGAAATTATAAATAAGTTATCATTTATTTCTTTAGATTGAGTTTTGAGATAAAGGTTTTTATGCTTGCTTGTTTTCTTTAACATAGAAACACTACTTTCAATATAGAAAATTTTATGTCCTCTTTCTGCTAATCTACTTGCAAACTGTTGTTTTCTAAACCAAGGGCCAGTCTCCCAATGATGTCCACCATAAAATACTATATTCATTTTAACATTTCTTCTTTATTTTTTAATACGGTTACTGAAGCTACTAGCCCAACTACAAAAAATAAAATTGGAACATTTAATCCATTTTTTGCAGTGATAAAATCAAAAGCTTTAATAACAAGTAACATAAAAGTAAAAACTGATATTGCAACATAGGAATTATTTATATTTAGATAAAAAGAGATTTTTTTATATGCCATAATAATTCCTCCTACAAGCATTATGAGAAAGTATATTATTCCACCAATACCTAAAATTCCTGCGACACTCAAGTATGAACCGTGCCCACCAAAAAAGAATATTGATTGCACAAAAGCAACTATTGTTTCATTAAACTTAAACAAAAGCGGTATCGTACCTTTAACTCCTAACCCCTTGCCCCAAAAAGGATATTTAATAAATTCATCTAACATAACTTTCCAACCAAGATTCCTTGAAACATCAACACCTATAGTTGTATCCTTGCTAAAAGTAGTTATTCTTCCTAACTGTCCTACTAGTAGATCATCCGGTAAAAATATGAAGGCTAAAATTATAGAAAAAACGCCCAGGAAAAACATATACATAAAATTCTTAGGAAAAAAGAGAAAAGAAAATAGAATAACTGCAAAAATTGCACCCGCTAAAACAGTTCTACCCCCGCTTAAAAATAAAAAAAACACAAAAATTCCTAAAATAATTAAATTTAATTTATGCTTAAAAACATAATAAGCAAAATATGCAGCTATGCCAATAGCAGAAATATCAGTTAATCCCCCCAGCCTCAATGCAGTACCACCATATTTTAATTTACTAAAATAACCATATTCCCCTCCATATTTAAATTCACCGTAAAGAAGAGGTATATTAAAATCAAAAAAATGTGATGCTAATCTAAAAAATCCTAAGAAAATTGATATATATAATAAGCTTTTAAAATAACTTTCAAAGTCAATTTCGGGATAATAAGTAACAACAAATAGAATTGTAACAAAAAATAATACTATGTTATTGAAAATACTAAAATACATCCTTTTTGTACTAATTTCTTGAATATAAATATTAGTTAAAAAGATTTCATTTTCAATAAAACTATGTACAAGCCAAATAATAAGAATAACTAATGCAAAAATAAATATGCCAATACCCTTAAAACTAATAGTATTTATTTTTTTTTGTAACTTATTTACAGAAACTAAATCATTGACAAGCATTAACGCTACAACAAAAGGCAACCATTCAATAATCATTAAATTAGGTATTGAACGAAAATCACCCAAAGAAAATGGGAGTAATGAAGCAAGAGATAAGACTAAGAATTGATAAAATCTATTTAGTTTTAAGAAAATTAAAGCTGCGATTAAAACAAATAATACATTCATAGTACTTCCTTACTTATTTTCATTCTAATTTTTCCATCTCCTTTAGCAATTACACGATTAGCTTTTTGCTTGCTGCCATAATAGTCTGAATACTCATAGCTTGCAGTCTTAAGAATATTTTTGGGATTGCATTCAATTTCATAATTATCATTCAAAATAATTTTATTATCATTTATTTGCTTTACTGCGACATCAGGGTGGAGATTAAAGTTAGAATAAAATTCTCCATCAAGAACGTCAACTATTATTAATTGGTTATTTGTAATTTTAAATTCCCTTATTCTTTTTAAATTATTTAATGTATTTTCTATTTCAACTTTTATATAATCGTCTTTTATTTCTAATATTTCATAAATAAAAGGATTTTTAAGCTGCCAATAATCATTTTGCGAGATATTATCATAGTCTTTTTTTGAAAATAATACATTATGATATTTATAGCTTCTAAACTTATCTCTTTCATTTTTATCTCTTGAATAACAAAATGAGCCAGGATCAACAACTATTTGTTTACCATCAATAGATAAAGTAAAACTACCAGTATCTAAATGATTGTGTCCACCCTTTCCTCTTTGCCCGGTTGGACATAACGCTAAACAAAAATTTAAATAATCATTGTGAAAAAGATATATTCCCCCTTTATCAAAGGATAAAATACTATGATTTTGAATTTTTAATGGTTTGGTAGGAATATCATGTTTATCAATAATTGGCAGGGATAGATTGATTCGATTATCTCTTTTTTTACAAGCAGACTTAAATTTTTTATTAAATATAAGTTCACCTAAATTCAACAAATATGAATGATCATGTTCATCTTGATACAAATTATCATTAAAAATTAATAGTCTTCCACTATCGTTATCGCCTATTTGTGGAGCATTACCATTTTTATCCATATAAGTTGCAGTAAATTCAAACATTTTAAATAACTTTTCATAAAACTCTTTGGAAAAAACTATACCGTTTGCATGAGCCAATACAGTAGAATAAGCAAACATCTCTAAAACCAACCTATGATATGGAATTGATCCTTCATAATCAACTCCGTCTGAATAAACCTGGTCACTCATACATTTTTCTAATCCATTCAAAGACTTAGCAATCCATTTTTTAGCTTTGGGATGCTCCTGTAAAGAAAGTCCTAGAAATAATAATCCAGTATAAGCGGATGTAGTATGATTAGTTGTTAAACCTCCTTGTTCAATCAAGGGAAAACTATTTATATATTCTGTATGGCTAATTAAAACTTCTGAGACCTTACTAAGAAAAGATGTGTCTTGGAATGTTCTTTCAGCAAAAATATTTATTGCAACAATCCAATTAATTGCTCTAATTGCTATATCCATTGTAGATAACCAATTTACACCTATCAAATATGGATTTTTTTCAATCCAATCTAAAACCAATTTTTTAAATACACCATAAAACTCTTTATTGTTTGTTTCTTTATATTTTATTGCTAGTGAAGGAGCAAAATAAAATCTAGAAAGTTCCCAAGGAAAAACTAACTCCACCCCCTTATCAAACCATTGAGATGCATTGATCATATCAAATCTTTTCATAGGATACTCAAAGTTAGAAAATAAGTCTTTATGCCAAATAATTTCCTTTTTCAAATCTAACTCTTTACCAAAAATAGAATATTTAATATTTTTACTTATATCTTCAACCTTTCGAAATACGTCATCAATTTCCCAAACAGATGTTATTATAGCTTTCTTAGTCTTTAGTCTTTCTAACTTATGAATTATTATCTTCTTCTTTATCCTTTTATATAAGTAGTAATAATTTTTATATGTAAATATTTTTTTAATTTTGGTTTTCATACTACTTCTAAAAAGTCTTTCATTGAAAACATTCGCTGTTATTTATAAAACTTGTGGGACTATTTAAATAAAATCAATATCCCTATGATATAAATTATACTTAGATATTAGTTTCTGGTAAAAAACAGAAATCTTTGAATGAACTTTTAATATTGACCCTTTTTTTAGATAAAGTGAAATGCTAAGAGATATAGCAGCAAAAGGAAATCTCATTTTATTTATTTGCTGATAATAAGCCTTGTAAAGATTCCAATCGCCTATTTTTGACAATTTTTTGCATAGAATTATCAACCACAGATTTTTTTCTCTTTCACTCATTTTTTTGGAATGCAAATTAAGTAATCGAATAATTGCATCAATCATCTTTTTATGATTTTTTGTTATGGATATCTGAGTATCTCTTACTCTTATAAGAGCGTCCTTTATGTAACATGTTTTTGCAAATTCCTTTAATCTCCAAAAAAATTCAACATCCTGGAGGGCAGGCTGTTCTAAATCAAATCGCCCTGCTTTATCAATTATTTTTTTTTCAATCAGCCACCGAACCGTAAAACCTAAAGATTGCATTGGTTTTAGATAATCAATAACTTTAACTATTTTCCCATTCTCATTAAACATTGAAAAAGCACATACACTGAAATTATAATAATAATTGCTTTCAATAATAGGTCGCATTTGAGCTTCTATCCTATTTGGTTCACAAATGTCATCATCATCCATTAACGCGATATATTTTCCTTGAGCTTTTTCTATTCCATAATTTCTTGCTGCATTCCCTCCCTTACCAGTACTATTGTAATATCGGAAAAAATTATATTTCAATTTATATTCTTGTAAAATTTCGCTAGTTTTATCTTGAGAGTTATCATTTACAACAATAACCTCAAAATTTTCATAGGTTTGTGTTACAACACTTTCCAAACAATCATTTAAAATATCTGCTCTATTGTGTGTAGGAATAACAAAAGAAACCAAAGGTAATTTTTTATTTTTCATTAACTGATTTTTTCTAATTCGTTTAATATATTACCGACATGCTTATTCCAACTATTATTTTTCAACCATAATCTATTATCAAAAATAAATTCATTTTTTCTTTTTAACTCGGCATAATGTTCTATACATTCAACTGCTTCTGAAGTTTGATTAACACTATAAGATTTGTGTTCCCATCCTTCCATTTGCTCCGTAAAACAACCAATCTTAGGGAAAACAACCGGTTTAGAAAAAGTTGCAGACATATTCAGAACACCAGAGTTCAGTCCAGCATTATGCCCCAATAGAACTACATCTGCTGCACTAAAGACCAATGGTATTTCGCTAATTTTTATAGGTTTATATATAAATTTTTGATGAGTAAATGTTCTTTTTTCTTTGTAAAAATTATACAGTAACATTAGTTCTTTTTTTAACTTAGAGTAACCCGAATATGAATAATTTCCAACATTTAGGAGGTATTTATTTTTTAGCTTTAATTTTCCAAATATCTTATTGATATTATCAATACCTTTATATTTTTGCTGATTGCCAAAATTTAAAATAACAAACTTTTCCTTTGGTATATTTAAAAGTTTAATAGCTTCGTTTTTATCAACAGATTTATAATCAATTAAAAAATCACCGTGTTTACAAATAATATTTTTTTTCTTTTTAGCACAAGCATACTGATTTTTAGTTAGTTCTATCGATTTTTTACAATGATGAATTAGTAAATCCGCCTTTTCTATGAAGAGTTTATAAAATTTTATATCAATATTTGTTGTTGTATTATGCGATATTATATTATGAATTGTATGGATAATTTTAGTATTATGATTCCGAAAATAGTCTAATTTATTTCTTACTATTTGTAATTGCTGCTCCATATTATCATCACACAAAATATAACGTTTATATAAGGTTTCAGGCCATTGAATATGTAAAATATCAGGTATAAAATTAGAGCTAAAAAAATTACTACTATCACAAACAACAGTATGCCCAAGTTCTTGATAGGCTTTTATTAAGCTTATGCTATATGAATTATAACCTGGTTTTTCAGTAATTAATATTTTCATATAATTAATTCAAAACTTTTGTAACTATTCATAATGTAGTTATTATATCGTTTTGATGTACTCTTTTATTTTTCTTTTGTCTGTAACATAGTTTGAATTAAATAAAGAGTACAAAAATTCTCAAATATTCTTCACTATTATTAGTAATAAATATAAGAGCAATTTCTTATTAAATTAGTGGTTTTAAAATCTTTTTTCTATATTAGTTTTACTATATGGTTCTGAATATTATAGAAAATCAAAAGTATTTTAGAAAAATTTTCTTTATACAATTTTATTTTACATCTAACAAAATATAATTTTTCTTGGTCATTCTTTTGTACGAAAGTATCCCATTGATATAATAATTCAGGCCAATGAATATGTACAAAATCAACAGAAACATTAGAAAAAAAGAAATTATGTTTATCATTAATTACTTCAACACCTCTTCTTTTATAAGCATCAATTAAAGGCAGCATATAAGAGTTTTGTTCTGGAGTTACTGTAATTAAACCCGTCATTAACCTAATCCACTTGTATTAGGAATATCTTTATACTTTTTTGAATACATTTTTTTCAATAATCTTGGGAAAAGTCTTAAAAGTAAAAATTGTATTATTGTTGATATTTCATAAGGGAAAATACTTATAGCCTTTTTTATATATGTACTTGCAATATCCAACTCATCTGTCAAGATATGATAATTGGCTATTTGTTTAGATAGATTAAAAGATAAACGTTTACTCAAAAAATCATAATGCTTTTCTAAAATTTTTTTTTTTGCATCTACATAGTTTTTATCGTTTCCCATTATTTGATCATGGTTCCTTAAAATTTTCACCAAATATTCATTAACTCTCAGATAAGAATAATTTTGACAAAATCTAATCGCTAACTCTGTGTCTTGATGAGCTGGCATTATAATGTCAAAACAACCAATTTGTTTAAATGCCTCTTTTTTAAATAAAATTGTTGTTGTTGTTGGTGTTAAAAAATATTTCCCGGTCGAAAAATTTTTGTAAAAAATATTTGGAACTAATACCCTTTTTATTTCATTTCCAGACTCATAATCAATTAAAATCATACCACAATAGACCGCCCCAATATCAGCATTAGAATTTTGTAGAATGCTTATTTGTTTTTCAATCATTGTTGGTAACCAAGTATCATCGGAATCTAAAAAAGTTATATATTCAGCTTCGGATTTATCAGCACCAAAATTTCTCGCATTTGCTGCTCCTTTATTAGTTCCCAACTTAAAATACTTTAGATTTTTATAATTTAATTTTTTTATTATTTCTTCAGTATTATCTGTAGAAGCATCATCAACAATTATAATTTCAATATTTTTATATGTCTGGTTCTGTACACTTTCAATTGCTTTAGTTATTAAGTGTGCCCTATTATAAGTTGGGATTATGACTGAAACAGGCACTGAAAAAGAACTATTTTTCATTTTTTTTTATCTTTGTATCTGAAGGGATTCTATATAAAAATGTAAGGCCATCATCATCTTTATAATATATAAACTCATCTAATTTTTCAAATAAACCATCCTTTGTCATCAGCTTGACTCCCCACATTTTATTAACTATCAACCATATATTTTTTTTATTGTTAAACAATAATTCATAAAAATCATCTAAATTATAAATGAGTGAAGCATTCGTCCAGCGTTCATTTTTACCGTGATTTACAGATTGTATAAGAAAGTCATTAGACATATAATCAACATAAATATTATCTAGTCTATCCAAATAAAAACTACAAATTTTTTCATTTGATATTATTATATCATCTTTATCACTTTTATTATTAATGATATCAGATATTTCACGAGTATTCCATCTCGGATAAAAATGGCTTTTAAGATCATCATTCATATTCTTTCTAAAATTAATTTCTGCCGAATCAATATTGAGCAAATGATGTGCGTTAATATCCTCAGACACAATAAAGAAAATTGCTCCTATAAATAAAATAAATACCGTTCTAAAACTTTGGCTGTTTTTTATAATGATTTCAGCAATTTCATTTATTGAAATTAAAAGACAAATTAAAAATAGTGGATAGAGGAAAAAGAAATATCTTGTTTCAAACCATTGGGTATTAATTATAGTTACAATAAATAAAAGTAACAACAATAAAATAAAGAAAAAGTTTTTTTGCATTAAAATATTTCTGCGTCTTATCAAAAGAACCGTACCTGGCAGAAGAATAGCAACCGAAAAGAATGTATGTATTTTATATGTATCTCTAAATAATGCAAATAACTCATATAAATTCGGGAAGTTTAAGAACTCCTTAAATAATATTTTAGTATTAGATAAATGATCGGTTCCTATTCTATATGATGTTTCTGCTTGCCAACTTAAGTCAATATTTGCATATAATAGTTGAATAAACAGATTGAAACCAAGCAAAACAAAAAAAAGTTTAGGGATCCTTTTTATGTCTGATATATTTATCCATCCTAAAAGAAAGAATAAAATAGTGAATAAAATTATTAAGCTGTATAGGTTTGCTATACTTAATAAAACAATACTTATAAGTGAAAATTTCAGTAAAAAATTATCATCTACATATTTGAAAATTTTATATATTACAAATAATGAGGGAATTAAAATAATAGCAAGAAAAAATATACTTATACTATTTTGTATTTGTGAAACCAATATGATTGGTATCCTGAACTTGCCTGATTTTACAGTATTTGCAAAATATTCTTTCAGTTCAATGGGAATAACTTCATTTATATTTACTCCTCGAAAGTCATACATTAAAAAGAATAGTGCAAAAAATAATATCAAAAATGAAATTACCAGATAAACATAATTTCCTTTTTTCAAATCGAAGGTAAATTTTTTCTTTTTATTATCCCAAAGGAAGGTTAAAAAATTCAAACCCACTATAAAAATACTTGCTTCGTAAACAAATAAACTGAAAAAACTTAAACCTAATAACCAATAAACAGCTTTATTATTTTCTTCAAAAAAATATTTATAAAGATATAATAAATACCAAATGAAAATAGTCTGAAAAAAAGTGTACATTCTGGCAAAACGTGAAAGCTCAATTTCCCAAAGAGAAAATGCGAAAAGGGATACAATTAGAATTGCAGAGGTTTTATTTAAAACTTTTTTTGTAAGAATAAATAATGCTGGAAAAGCAATGAGATTCAAAACAACAGAAACAAACCTCGAAATGAATTCAGCTTTTGCGCCAACTTTAACTAAACATGCAACAACATATTGATAAATTAACCCTCGTGTATAGTACCCTCCCGCATCAAATTGCGGAATACCTTTATCTAGAATATTTTGAATTGATCTTAATATATAAAATTCGTCTAGAGCTAAGGGCCATTTACCAAGACCTTTAAATCTGAGATAACTTCCAACAATAATTATTAAAGTTAGTAAGATGTAATACAATTTCTGTTTAGAAAACATATCAAAAATTACCAATCATAATTTTTTTCTTTTAACAATACTGTATTCTTTTTTACTGGTTTAATAAAACTTAATTTTTAACTATTGATATTATTTTCTTAGGAATATATTTTTGATATTTATTTATGACCCAATTTAACGTGTCCCCCTTTATTGATTTTGGACTAAAAATAACACTCATTATAAATAGAGGAATTGTAAATAAAATTAACAATATTAGTTTTGTTTCATATCCTAAGTCTTGTAAAACTGATTCAATTAAAAAGAAAGAGATCAAAGTTAATGTTCCCATCAGTAACAAATTAAAAATAGCAGGTAATAACGTTATGAAAAATTCTTTCCAATCTGCATGAACAATCTTTAAAGCAAGGTGACTTTGAGCAAAAAACTTCCACCCTAAAGCAAAAACAACCGCACCTGCAACACCTTCAATACCATAGTTTACTCCTATAACCGCTCCTACTCCCAATAAGATGAGATACACAAATTGTTGACTGCTTTCTATAAAAACTCGCCCTGTTGCATGTGCAATTGAACCGGAAAACATTAAGGTTGCTTTTAGAATTCCTGCAAAAGCTAATATTTGGAATGTAAGTACTGCTCCTTGCCACTCAACACCGTATAAACCAAGTATAACATATTTTCCTCCAACCATCATAAAAGCTAAAACAGGGAAAATAAAAAATGCAGCCGTTTTTACCGCTCTTAAGTATGCTCGTTTTAATCTGTCTTTTTCATCTTGAACTGCAGAAAAAGCAGGAAATAATACATTAAACATTCCGCCACTTACTTTATCAATTGAGTTTGTCATTAAATTAAAAGACTTTGTGTAAAGTCCCAGAGCATTTGCATTTACAAGTTTACCAATAATTAAATAGTCAATATTAGATGAAGCATATAATAAAATTCTACTTAAACTAATTCCACTACCAAAACCCGCCAGTTCTTTAACTTCACTCTTCGCCAAAAGTGGTTTAACATTTACGGGATATTTTCTTGTTGTTAAAATCATAGAAATTATATTAGAAACAAGCCGTCCAAAAACTAAACTCCAGACACCATAACCTAAAAAAGCAAAACTGACACTTACTACTCCATAACTTAGATTAGTAATTATGGCTATGATGGTTATTGTTTTAAACTCTAACTTTTTCTGTAACTGTGCATAACTGACTGTGTTAACACCTTTGATTATAAACAATATTGATAAGGCCCGTAAAATATCAGTTAATTCTTCTATTCCATAAAAATCAGCAACAAATGCTGCAAAGAAATAGAAAACAACAAAAATTAAAACACTTGATAATATTGTTACAGTAGTGGCAACTCTAATATGTCTTTCATTTAAATTTTTAGTTTTAATTATTGCTTGCCCCATACCTAAAGTAACAAATAAATCGGCGAGACCAATAAAAATAGTTACCATACCAACCATACCAAAATCTTTAGGTTGTAACAGTCTGGCAAGTATTATACCAACAATTATTGTTGAAACCGTATTACTATAATTACTGACAAAATTCCAGTTAAGACTGGAAACTGTTTTATCTGTAAGAGATTTGCTCATATATTTTAGTAATTATTTTGTAAAAACAATTCTAACGTAAATATCCTAGAAAGTATATCTACAGAATAAATTTTATCAATTTCAAAATATTGCGACATCATTAGTTCATCTGTACCTAAAAATTCTGCTATGAAATTTTTATTAAGATACTCCGGTAGTCTCTCTTTTTTATTTTTGATTTTTCTTAGAGAAGGACGAATTGAAACTGGGATTGCATTTTTAAATGCATTTTTTAATTTAAAGTTAAATGGAATGGGATCAAAAAAATTTATTCCATAATTTGAGGAATATTTTGCCAATTTAGGATTTATGAATTTTATGATCTCGGCTTCTAAATAGCCATAATTTTTGAATTTTATTGGAATTTGACTACTTGGTAACGTAAACTTATACTCAATAAAAGGTGCTAATGAAAAAGATAATTGATTCAAATAACTAATTGTTCGCGAAGCCCAGTATTTTAATCTCATCTGAGAATATACTAGTTCTAATTCATGTCTTTTTAAAATATCATTTTGGGTATATAATATTTTTTTTACTTTAACGGCCAATTCTTCAAAATATGATTTAGCATTAAAATTTTTACAGAAATCGTAAGAAATGTTTTTATATTTAGATATTAAGAAATCATGAACAGTAAAAGATTTATCAGGTAATGTCCAAAAATTTCGATATATTTCCCCCCCCATACCGTTTAAATTTAACCTAGCTTTCTTACTATTTTCAACATCCATATTACCTAATTTATTAAATATACCAACGACCCCTAATCCGTCTATTGCATAAAATTTATTCTTTAATAAGTTAATAAAATTTTCATTATTATGGATTGATTTTTCTTGTACAATATGTTCAAGGTTTAACTTTTCTGAAACAGATATTTCCTTCGCGATGATTACATCTTTGGAATTGTCTGCACCTCCAACATAAAAAGAAGATTTAATTTTATTCTTTTGAAGCAATGCTAACATAAGTCGAGTATCATAACCACCTGATAGTGCAGATATAATTGAGTTATTAAAATTATCATGTAAAACTTTGAAATAATTAATATATTCAATAGAAATTTGTTCTACTAATTCTTGAAAAGTAGAAAAGTTATATGATTTTTTATACTCAATACTTTTATTCCGCTTAATTTCATTTGATAAAACATCGTAATATTTGTGACTGTTTAACATTGATATTTCTTTGATAGGAGTTCTATTAGCATAAAAAGCCCCATTAAAGACATATTCATATATTTCCTGTAGTGATAAAGTAACTTGAGAAATTGCTGTTCTAACAGCTAATAAGGAATTAGATATTATTGAATAGTTGTGATTAGCATATACATGGTATACTCCACCATAATCATTAAATAAGATTAATTTTCTATTCTTATAAATTCCTAAGCAATAATGCCCCTCAAGTTTCAAAAAAATTTTTTTATGATTATAATCATAATAAATTTTTTTTAATGCTACTTCGCCTGTATTTTTGCCGTAAATAAGCGTCCCTGAATTAAAAATGAAATCCCCATTATCAAATTCAATAAAATTACAACTATCATGATTTCTCTTTTTAAATAAATATAGATGAAAATTTTCAGTAAATATTTCTGATTTTTTTTCTTGTTTTTTCTTATAAAAAACATCTATAGCCTTATTACAGTTATCTAAAAATAATTTATTATTATCATTTGTTCTTTTTAGAAAAATAAAACCACCCATCTTGGCCTCTCACATTAAATAATATTTTTTATACCAATTAACAAAAATTTTAAGTCCTTCTTCAATAGAAGTTTTTGGTTCATATTCTATAAGTTTCACCAAATTATTAATATTAGCATAAGTTTTAAGAACGTCTCCTTTTTGCATGGGTAAATAATTTTTGATCGCTTTTTTTCCGATATTATTTTCCAGAACTTCTATAAAATACTCTAATTGAACAGGCTTATTATTACCAATATTGTATATTACATAAGGAGCAAAACTATTCTGCGGATTAGGATTCATAAAGTTCCAATTATTATTATCTGTTGGAATTTTAGGAATTAGTCTAATTATACTTTCGACAATATCGTCTATAAACGTAAAATCTCGTTCCATTTTACCAAAGTTATAAACATCTATTGCTTCATCGTTAAATATTTTTTTTGTAAAACTGTAATATGCCATATCAGGCCTACCAAATGGACCATAAACAGTAAAAAATCTTAATCCTGTTGTAGGAATCTTATATAAATCAGAGTATGAGTGTGCTAATAATTCATTTGATTTCTTAGTTGCTGCATAAAGGGATACCGGATGATCTACTGAATCACTTTCGCTAAACGGAATTTTTTTATTGGCACCATAAACAGAACTGGAAGAAGCATAAATTAAGTGTTCAACTTCAAAGTTTCTGCAACATTCTAAGATATTTAAGAATCCCTCCAGGTTACTTTTACCATATGCATGTGGATTTTCAATTGAATACCTTACACCAGCTTGAGCTGCAAGATTTATAACTACATCGGGCTGAATTTTTTGAAAGTAGTTATTTAATGTTTGATAATCAGCAAGATCAATTTTTAAAAATTCAAAGTTATCATTTTGTTCTAAGATTTTTAGTCTATCTTGCTTTAACGAAACATCATAATAATCATTAAGATTATCCAAGCCATAAACATTAAAATTTTCTTTACAAATCTTTTTTATTAAATGAAAACCAATAAATCCAGCTGCACCAGTTATTAATATATTTTTATTCATAATTTTTTGTTTTAAATATAGCTTCGCTTACTGAGCTACATTGCTCATAATAAAAATCTTATTATTTATAAAAAGTTCTATAAGTAATTTTCGTCTATTTTCTTTAAATATTTAAAATATAATGTCCCAAAATATAACACTTTTTATTCATTTACTATTATTATCTTTGCATAAAATTATTTTGGAACTGTAGTCAACAAATCTCTAGCTAATAAAATAGCCATCTATAAAAAATTTTACTATTAGCTATCAATTCCCGCATCTTATATTTTCTTTGTAAAAAATGAACTATCTCCATAAAAAATATACT
>PDPT01000031.1 GCA_002746605.1 Ignavibacteriota bacterium | reverse complement strand
TATCGGAATAGCAATTTCAATACTGCTTTACCTTATCTTTAATATAAAGTTTAAGAAGAAGAAAAATATTTATTACGAAATTTTATTTATACTATTTACGGGTATCTATGGATTTATTGCTCTGCAACTATTAAGAGAAGAATAACAATATTTAATTACACACCGATAGTAAGCGAGAGCCAATAACCGGCTTTTTGTAAATTTGTTGCTGTCCTTGTATTAGATTGTTTAAAAATTTAAACAACTTAGATTCGAACCGTTAAACTCATATTCATAAATACCACTACCTAATTCACCATCAACTAAATCAACTACTTTTTCTCCATCTAACGAGAAAATTGATAGTAAAACTTTGGATTTTTTGGGAATTGCAAATAATTTAACTTATGAGTCCAATGTTTTTTTAGAAGCCGATAATCTTCTTACGAATTAACTTTTTATACTAAATTTTATTTTTGAGTTTGTTATGTTTGTATATAAATTTTACAGGAAATAAAATGAATAAAATAAAATTAATTGCGTCTCTGTTTTTTTTCATGTTCTCAATTACTCACGCTCAAAAAAGAGCTTTTACAATTGAAGATTATTATAAGTTAATAAATATCAGTAATGTGCAAGTCTCAAAAAATAATCAATACTTATTATATACAAAAACTACGACTAATTTAAGAGAGAACAAATCATTAACAAGTATTTTTATAAGTGATTTTAATGGGAAAAATGAAAGAAAGCTTACAAGCTGCAAACATTCAAACTACAATCCCATTTGGGATATTGATGATAAAGGATTTTATTTTATTTCTTACAGAACCGGAACTGCACAACTTTATTATCTTTCTCTTGATGGTGGAGAAGCAAAGCAAATTACTGATTTTTATTTTGGAATAAACTCTCCAAAACTTTCACCCGATGGTAAAAAAATAATTTTCACTGCCGAAGTTTTTCCTGAAATTGGAATTAACGAAAAGAAAACAAAAGAATTAGAAGATGCAATTAAGAACGGACCTGTTCAGGCTTATCTTGCCGACAGCTTATTTGTCAGACATTGGACTGAATATAATATCGGCAAATACACTCATATAATTTTATATAATTTTGAAAATAAAAAATATACTGACCTTACTCCCGGTTCCTATAATTCACCTACTTTTTCGCCGGGTGGCAGTAATGATTATAATTTTTCTCCCGATTCCAAACATGTTGTTTTTTCTTCCAAGCGAGTTAGTAATCCTGAAGCTTCAACAAATTCCGATGTTTGGTTTGTTGATATTGATAGTAAAAACTTAAAAAATTTAACATCAAGCAATAAGGGATATGACGGTTTTGGGGAATTTTCACCAAATGGAAAATATATAGCTTATAAATCTCAATTAACACCGGGCTACGAATCCGATAGATGGTATATTAAACTATATAATTTAGCAACTGGTAAAACAGAAACAATCACCAAACAAATAGATAATGGAATAAATGATTATGAATGGAGTAACAATTCGCAAAGTATCTTTTTAACAATTGATGAAAAAGGATATAATCCTTTATTGAAACTTAATATTGAAAATAAAAAATATGAACGACTTATTGAGAATTTAAGTCTGCACGGATTTACTTTAAGTAATGATGACAAGAATATTTTTTACACTTACTCACTAACTCATCAACCAAAAGAATTAGCAAGATACGATTTAGCTTCAAAAAAAATCACTCAGCTTTCCGACAATAATAAATCATTAAAAGATGAAATTGATTTAAGGAAAGCAGAAGCAGTTTGGGTTAAAGGAGCAAATAACAGAGATATTCAAGCTTTTATAATTAAACCTTATAATTTTAATAAATCAAAAAAGTATCCTTTAATCTTAAATGTTCATGGCGGACCGCAAATGCAGTGGCGTGATTATTTTAGAGCTTCATGGCAGATTTTCCCCGGTGCGGGTTATGTTTATGTTTTTGTTAATCCTCATGGTTCCACAGGTTATGGTTCTGCTTTTACTAAAGATATTTCAAAAAATTGGGATGGAAATGTTTATAAGGATGTAATGAAAGTTGTGGACTATCTTGAAGAATTACCTTATGTTGATAAAGAACGAATGGGAGCAATGGGCTGGTCATACGGCGGTTATTTTATGAATCTGCTCCAAGCAAAAGGAAATAGGTTTAAGTGTCTTGCGTCTATGATGGGAATTTATGATTTGGAACAGTTTTATCTTGAAACTGAGGAACTATGGTTCCCTAATTATGATTTGGGCGGTGCACCTTGGGAATTGAAGGAAAGATACGCCAAGCAATCACCAAGCAGTTATATAGAAAATTTTAAAACACCGACTTTAATAATAACCGGCGAAAAGGATTACAGAATTTCTTACACACAAAGTTTAAAATATTTTACGGTTTTGCAACTAAAAGGAATTGATTCTCGCTTAATAATCTTTAAAAATGATGGTCATTGGTCCAGCAGTTTAACTTCGATGCCGTTGTATTTTAATGCTCACTTAGAGTGGTTTCATAAATATCTTGGCGGTGCTCCTGCTCCTTGGGATTCAAAAGAAATGGTAAGAAATCAAATTTTTGAATAAAGTTTAATTACTAAGCAGTTTTCTCTAAATTATCAAAAAGCGTATCCGCAGATTGATAGTTTATTAAATTAATATGGGATAAGGAAAATTATAAAGTCAATACTAATTGAAATGAATATTAACTAATTAGTTAATAAAACCAAATCAAAATTTTTTATAATCATAAATATTTAAATTATGGTATTATAAAAAATATAAGAAAGTTAATTGGATTTTTATTATATATGAGAGTATCAAATTAAAACGGATATACAAAAAACTCAAAATATATTTTGATAAATAGATTAAGAAATGGAAAATTAATGATTATATAAATAATGCTAAAACTCCAATTTTATTTAAAAAACTAAATTTTAATAATAATGAACTCAAATAAATACAAACCTGATTGGACACCTAAAAATGCTGGGCAAGAGTTTGCTGTTAATGTTGTTAAAGCTACCACATCAACAGGCATCCGAAAACCAAATGAAAAAAACAAAATTGTTCAACCAACTGTTGAAGAGTTTGCAGAAGGTGTATTAAAGGGCGATACAAATTTCCTTGCACGCTGCATAACTCTAATTGAAAGTAATTCTCCAAAGCATCATCAAAAAGCGGCTGAGGTTCTCGATAAGCTTTTACCTCATGCCGGTAATTCAATAAGATTAGGAATTTCAGGTGTGCCCGGTGCCGGAAAAAGTACACTAATAGAAGCACTTGGAATTTACTTAATTAAACAGGGACATAAAGTTGCAGTTCTTACTGTTGATCCAAGCAGTTCCGTTTCCAAAGGAAGTATTCTTGGTGATAAAACCAGAATGGAAAATCTTTCACGAGAAAAAAATTGTTTTATTCGTCCTTCGCCATCAGGAGGAAACCTTGGAGGCGTAACAAGAAAAACCCGCGAAACAATTACTGCTTGCGAAGCAGCAGGATTTGATGTAATTATTATCGAAACGGTTGGTGTTGGACAAAGCGAAATTACCGTAAGAACAATGGTTGATTTTTTCTTGCTGATTATGATTGCAGGAGCCGGAGATGAATTGCAAGGAATTAAAAAAGGAATAATTGAAATTTCCGATGCTTTGGTTTTTAATAAAGCTGACGGAAGTAATCTACAAAGAGCTAAAATTGCTAGAGCCGAATTTGCTAATGCAATTCATTATTTGCAGCCTTATATAAAAGGCTGGACTCCAAAAGTATTAACTTCTTCCGCGTTGGAAAATAAAGGGATTGATAAAATCTGGGAAATGATTTTAGAATTTGTTGAGTTTACAAAAAAAGAAAATATTTTTGAAAAACAAAGAAAAGGTCAAGCTCTGGAATGGATGCACTCTTTAATAAAAGAAAGTATAATTAATCAATTCTATTCAAATCCCGATGTTAGTAAAGAAATTTCTGCAATTGAGAAAGCATTAACTTCAGATGAGATAAGAGCTACTTCTGCTGCGGAGTTATTATTGAATAAATACTTTAAAAAATAAAAGGTCTGATAATTATTAATTCAGACCTTTTATTAAAAACCGACTCAATTTTTTTACTTACCCATATAAGATTTTATTCAAATCCCAACAATCTTAATCCGTTTACTGCAATGAATGTAGCAACATAAGCAACCCCGGTAAAGAAAACAATTTGTAAAATTGGTATTTTCCAATTGCCGGTTTCTTTTTTTGCAACAGCTACGGTTGTTAAGCATTGCATTGCAAATACAAAGAAAACAATTATTCCTATTGCGGTAGATAAGGTGAAAAGTTTTTGATCGGTTCCATTAATTTTTGCTTTCCGCATTGCATCAAGAATTGATTTTTGTATTGTATCTTCATCCCCGGTGATTTTAAACATTAAAGCAAGCGAGCTTACAAAAACTTCTCTTGCAACAAACGCCGAAATAAACGAAACTCCAATTCGCCAATCCATTCCGAGCGGTCTCATCATCGGTTCAATAAATTTTCCTAATTGTGCCGCGTAAGAATTTGAAACTCTTTCTTGTAAAATTACTTCTTCGTATTGCTCATCAGTTAAGTTCCCTTGCGAAATATCGGGAGAATAATTTGGGAAATATGTTAATGCCCAAAGCAAAATTGAAAATACTATAATTACAGGCCCAGCTTGCTTTATGTATTGCTTTGTGTTTGCATAAGTATTTCTATAAACAGATTGAACCGTAGGTATTTTATAAGACGGGAGTTCAAGAATGAAAGATGAACTTTGTTCCGCATTAAAAATTTTACCACTAAACTTATTAATAATTGCCGCAATAATTACTGAACTGACTATACTAAAAAAATAAATAGAAGCAAAAAGAAATCCTCCCAATAAAGGATTATCTTTTGGAATGAGAAATGCAATGAGCAATGCGTAAACAGGAAGTCTGGCACTACAACTCATAAGAGGAACTATAAAAATTGTAAGTAATCTTTCTTTCTTGTTAGAAATTGTTCTAGCTGCCATCATTGCAGGAATTGCGCAAGCAAAACCTGAAAGCATCGGTACAAACGATCTTCCGTTTAAACCAATCTTTGAAAGAGGTCTATCAATTAGCATCGCACCGCGTGCGAGGTAGCCTGTATCTTCTAAAAATCCGAGAATTAAAAATAGAATTATAATCTGAGGAACAAAAACCATAACAGCACCAAGACTGCTTATTATTCCGTCACTAATTAAATCACTAAACCAATTATCACCTAAAGAATTTGAAGCCATAACAGCTAAATTGGCAAACCCTTCATCCACAAATTCCATAAGAGGAAGAGCAAGCCAAAAAATTGATGTGAACATAATTCCCGTAATAATTAGGAAAAATAAAATTCCCCAAACTTTATGAAGAAGAATTTTATCTAATTTAATTGAGAAGCTATCAGGTTTATTAATTTTGTTGTTATCAACAACATTCAATTTATTGTTAGCGTTAACTAAATCTTTTTCGTCAGCAATTGGTACAACAACTTTCTTTTCAATTTTTTCAATTTCTTTGAACTGTTCTAAAATTAATTTCGGATCTGCACTTGTTTCCAATTGACTTAAATTTTTATGCGATTCTTTACTTAGTTCACTTTTTATTAACGAAACTAAACTTTCAATTCCTTCGCCTGTTCTTCCATTAATAAAAACAACATTACATTCCATAAGTTCGGCAAGTTCATTCTTTAATATTCTTAAATTTTTCTTAGCAAGAATATCAATCATTGTTACAGCAATAATTACATTAAAGTTTGCATTCAATAATTGTTTAACAAGAAGAAGATGACGAGAAAGCTGACTTGCATCTACAGTAGCAATAATTAATTTCGGTGTTCCGTGAACAGGATGTTCAAAGAGAGAATCAACAGTTACTTGCTCATCGGGTGAGTTTGGAACAAGACTTATAATTCCCGGTGAATCAAGTAAAATCGCTTCGATGTTAAATTTGTTTTGAAACTGTGTTGAATTATACTCAATTGTAGAACCGGGATAATTAACAGTTTTAACATTCTTTCCGCTTAATTGATTAAATAGTGTCGTTTTGCCAGAATTTGGCGGACCTACAAGGGTTACGAGTTGTGACTTAGTTAGAACTTTATTCATAATAGTTTTATTGATTCAGCTTCATTTCTTCTGATGGCTATTAAAGTTCCTCTTAACGAGAAAGCCAACGGATCATTAAAAATTGATTTATTTATAAGTTCAATTTCTTGACCGGGGGTAAAACCAATTTCCAGTATTCTTCGAAAAGAAGGATGTTTGAAGTCAATTTCGCTTATTATTCCTTTTTCACCAAAGTTTAAATCTGCTGCTGTTTTCATAACTTGATAGTTGTAGAATTATATCAATTATTTAGATTTAGTCTTCATAAAATTAGATATCAGCAGTCAATTTATCAAGTTAAAAATATTTTGTTTTAATAGCTTTCACAATTACAAGTATTTGACAATATTTATATATTGCATCATCAAAAAATTTTAATCAATTCATACTTGCGTTCAATAATTATTAAAATTGATTACTGCCGAATAATTCGGATACAAGCATAAATAAAAAGTTGATGTAGCTGAAAAGTAATTAAAAAATAAATCGGGGAAATATTGTGAAACAACCTTTACTCATAGATTTTGATGGTGTACTTCAAATAGATAATAAAATAATTGAAGACACTAAAATTTTGTTTGATTACCTTAAAGAATCGGGGAGGAAAGCATGTATTCTTAGTAACTCATCGTTATATGGTGAGGAAGAACTGAAAGAAATGTTCAATAAAGCAAAAATTAAAATTGAAATACCAATTTTAACAACTGTTGATACCTCTGTAAACTATCTGCAAAATAATTATAAAAATGCAGCAGTGTATGTTTCTGAAAATATACTTAAATATTTTAATGACTTTTTGGAGTATCAAAATCCCGAAGCAGTTCTAATTGGTGATATTGGAGAAAAATGGAATTATACTTTAATGCAGACAATTTTCGAATTTATTAACAATGGAGCAAAATTAATAGCAATGCATAAAAATAATTTTTGGCAAAAACCTGGGAGAGGAATTGTTTTAGATTCCGGTACATTTGTTCATGCACTTGAATTTGCAACAAATAAAAAAGCAAAACTAATTGGTAAGCCTTCGCGAATATATTTTGAAAGTGCACTAAAAAAAATTGGATGCTCCGCTAATGAAAAATTTATTATGCTTGGAGATGATTTAATTTCAGATATGGAAGGGGCAAAAAATCTTAATGCTGAAACTATATTGATTTATACAGGAAAAACAAAACCGCCGTTAAGTTCCTCGGAGAAAAAAGATATCGATTATGAAGTAAAAAAAATAAAAGAAGTTGTAGAAATATTAAAAAATAAAGGTTAAAAAATGAATACTCCAAGACACAAAATAATTCTAAAGAAAGAAACTACTGCACTTCTAATTGTTGATATACAAGAACGAATTGTGAAAGTAATGCGTAACCACAAATCGTTAGTAGAAAGTGTTTTGAAATTAATTAAAGGTGCTAAAACATTAAATCTTAAAGTATTCTATACCGAACAATATCCAAAAGGATTAGGCTCAACTTTACCAATTATAAAAAATGAACTTCAAGATGAAGCAATTCAAAAATTAAGTTTTAGCTGTTCCGGTGCAGAAAATTTATTTGAAGAATTGAAGAGGAATAACATAAAGCAGGTTATTGTCTGTGGTATTGAATCACACGTTTGTGTACAACAGACAGTTTTAGATTTATTAAGTAACAGTTTCCAAGTAAATGTTCCTGCTGATGGTGTTTCTTCAAGAAAGGAAATTGATTATAATACCGCTCTTTCCAGAATGGGTAAACATGGTGCTGAAATTACAACCGTAGAATCAATATTATTTGAACTTCTTGAAGTTTGCGGAACACCTGAGTTTAAAGAAATATCTAAAATAATTAAATAACTTTTAGTGAAAATAAAACTGTACAGGAGGATTTCAAATTAAGTTTTCCCGTACAGTTTCTCATATTTAATCCAGATAATTCATCCAGTTATACTTATCTTCTTTTTCGCCGTATTGAATACCAAGAATTTCTTCGTAAAGTTTTGTGCCAAGTTCGCCGGCCTTTTCATCGCTGAATTTCATTAGAGTATCGTTATATTTTAACTTACCTACTGAAGAAATAATTGCTGCTGTTCCGGTCCCGAAAATTTCCACTAAGTCACCACTATTATATTTTTCAACTACTTCATCAATACTTATGGTTCTTTCGTTTACATTGTAATTCCAATCTCTTAAAATTTGTAATACGGATTTTCTTGTAACTCCCGGGAGTATGGACCCTGTTAAATTTGGTGTTGCAACTTCATCTTTGAAATTCATAAAAATGTTCATCGTGCCTACTTCTTCAATATTTTTCTGTGTTATTGCATCTAACCAAAGTACTTGTGTATAACCTTCCTTTTTTGCTTCTCTTTGTGCTAAAAGACTTGCAGCATAATTGCCTGCAGTTTTACAATCACCGATTCCGTTTCTTACAGCACGAACATATTTATCGGTTACAAGAATTGGTACCGGTTTGAAACCTTCAGGATAATAAGGACCAACCGGACTAAGCATAATCATAAATTTGTATTGATCACCGGCTT
This sequence comes from Ignavibacteriota bacterium, assembly GCA_002746605.1. GTDB lineage: Bacteria > Bacteroidota > Ignavibacteria > Ignavibacteriales > Melioribacteraceae. The sequence continues at coordinate 12,455 of PDPT01000031.1, read as the reverse complement.
TAACTCCAACATAAGGATCAACTGCAAACATTACAGGTCTTATATAAAGAGAATGACCCGGCTTTGTAGGAATCCAATCTTTCTCAAGTTTAATCAATTCTTTTAGTGCATTAATTGCAAACTCAATATCAAGCTCTGGCATACAAATTCTTTTTGCAGAACGATTCATTCGTTTAAAGTTTTCATCGGGTCTGAAAAGTGCAACTTTACCATTGGAATGTTTGTAAGCTTTAAGCCCTTCAAAAATTGCCTGTCCGTAATGGAAAACAAGTGCAGCAGGAGAAATACTAAAATTGCTGAACTTTTTAATTGTGGGATTATGCCAGCCTTTGGATGATTCGTAATCCATTTCAAAATAGTGAGTTGTGAAATTTTTACCAAAAACCAAATTCTCCGGCAGGTTAACTTTTTGATTTTTTTCAACGCCTAAAAAGTTAATTTTTTCCATAATTTAACCTATATTATTTTTTAAAAATTTAATAAAATATAATATATAATAATTGTATAAGAATCCAATAAAATATAATTTTATATTGTTGAATTGGAAACTATTGGTACAAGCATAACACTTTAGAATTACATTTTTTAATTTTAAGATATTTTTGAAAAATTAAAAGCTTTGTATGAACCCGATTTTTTAAGAAATTTAGTTAAGTTGCATTTATAAAACTATAAAAATATATTGACGATATTACTTTCATACATAGGAAGAAAGACTTTAAACTTTTTACAAGAGTTCGGACAAATATCTCAACTTTTCTTAAAAGTATTAAAGTTATTGCCGAAAATATTAAAAAACAGAAAGTTAATTTTATCTCAAATGGAACATATAGGAGTTGGCTCTCTTCCACTGGTAATAATTATTGCTGTATTTACCGGGGCTGTTGCTGCTTGGCAGGCAGCTTATCAATTAAAAGGTTTAGCCCCATTAAGTTTTTTGGGAACGGCAACTTCCAGAGCCATTATCACGGAGTTAGGTCCGGTTTTAACGGGAATTATTATTGCAGGCAGAGTTGGTGCATCAATTGCCGCTGAAATCGGTTCAATGAAAGTTACCGAACAAATAGATGCTTTGGAAACAATGGGTATAAGCAAAATAAGATATTTGGCTTTACCAAGATTTACAGCTTCGATTATTATGCTGCCGGTTCTTATTGTTTTTGCCGATTTTATTGCAATTATCGGAGCTTATTTAGTTTCTGATTTTTTCTTAAATGTTTCTTACGCCGTTTTCTTTGAATCCGTAAGAAAATTTTTTACAATGGGTGATTTTGTATTTGGAATATTTAAGGGAATGGTATTCGGTGGAGTAACTGCAATACTCGGCTGTCATATAGGATTTGCCACTCAAGGTGGAGCAGAAGGAGTTGGCAATTCTACAATCAGATCATTTGTAATTTCTTCTGCTGCAATTTTAATTTTGGATTATGCATTATGGTCATTGGTATTTTAGTAAAAGAGTTTATATGAAAAATAAAAGATTTTTTGACATATTATTTGGAGGAATTTTACTGCTATTAACTTTTCCTATCATGATTGTTCTGTTAATATTAATCTTTTTTGAACATAAATCTTCACCTATCTTTATTCAAGAAAGAGGATTAACATTAGAGAAAAACAGATTCAACATGTATAAGATAAGAACTATTAAAAAGGAAAATAAGGATATTAGACATACTTCTACCGAAGATATTTTTTTTAAACCTAATCTTAAAAGTGAAGTATCTAAATTTTCCAAATGGTTGAGAAAAACCGGACTTGATGAATTACCACAATTGATAAATGTTATAAAAGGTGATATGAGCTTGGTTGGTCCCCGTCCATTAATGCTTGCCGATTTAAGGGTAATGAAAGAAAACGAACCTGCTCTTTACAATAGAAGAAATAATATGAATTTAAAAACCGGGATTACAGGTTTGTGGCAGCTTTTCGGTAATAGAAAAGACGGAGCACTTGGTATGATTATTCTCGATTCTCTTTATGAAAAAAATAAAAATATTTTTTTTGATATTAAACTAATTGCATATACCTCATCATTTTTTTTACAGGCTAAAAATTCTGATTCTATTTTTTATTCTGAAACAATTGACAAAAAAGCTAAAACAGTTCTAAGCAGTTCGGCAAACCTAAAAATTTCGCTTAATATTCCTGATGGCATTGCTAAATTTATTATTGGAAAAATAGAAAGTTCCGAAGGGAAATATACAATCGAAATTCCCAATAATTGGTGGTATGTCAATAATACCTATAAATCGGAAAAGAAAAAAGGAACCAAAATCTTCCCCTTAAAAAGAAAAGATGTTTCTTGAACATAAAGGGACAATCATAAAAGAAGTTTATCCATATTTTATATTCATTTCGAGAGTAACAAAATAATCTTGTTAAATATCTAATTAGCTAATTTATACTGTAGTTAGTAGGTTTTCGATTGGTTACCGGATTATTGTTTGTAATTTGCTTTATCCGCAGAAAGCAGATTATGTTTTGTAGACTTAGTTAGAAAAAAGGAAAGCTGTTTTACATTACTTTTATTTTTGATAAAATATTTTTATAGACTTTATAAAAAATAACATTCAAAAAACCAATTGAACTTACGATTACTTCATTAATGCCGATGCTAAAACTTTCTCTTATACCGATTGCGTACGAGGTATAGTTAACAGCTAAGAAAATTACTAAAAAAATACCGAAAGAATATAAATTATCATTAAGAATTTTTTTGAAAAGACTTACAGTGTGATTTTTATAAGTATCAAATTTTGTTTGGTCAATTGTTGTTAAAACTAATTCGTTGTTCATTTTACTTCCTTTTTTCAATTTCTGATACAAATAAAGTGAAATATTTTGAGATTGTTGTGATTTACAACACGCAAATAACAAAAAAAGAAATAAAATAACAAGAAAATAATTTCTGAAAAGTAAATTTTATTGTTTTTGTGTCTCGTTATTAGAAAATGCGTAAAAGAATGCAAAATTATCAAAATAACTTTGTTGTAAATTATAAAAATATTATTTTTAGATCTGTTAAATAACCCTTTAAAGATATCCGGAGAGATAAGCAAGGAATGAAAGAAATTTATAAATATTACAGAAGGAGACCTCTGCGACATTGATTTGTCAAGGAGGATTTTTTTTATATGAATATAAAAGCAAAAATAATTGACGATATTGGGCTAAATAGAACTATTACTAGACTAGCTCATGAAATTCTGGAAAAAAACAAAGGAAGCGAAAATATTATTTTAATCGGTATGAGAACAAGAGGTGAATTTCTTGCCAAAAGAATTCAATCCAAAATTGAGAAAATTGATGGCATGGAACCCACACTCGGAATTCTCGATGCAACTTTATACAGAGATGATTTCAGAACCCGCTTAAAACAACCGGAAGTTTCTGTTACTGATATAACATTCGATATAACGGAAAAGGATATAATTTTAATTGATGATGTGCTTTATACCGGAAGAACAACAAGAGCAGCATTAGATGCAATTATGGACTTGGGAAGACCCGGTTCAATTCAATTTTGCGCCTTAGTAGATAGAGGACACAGAGAAATGCCAATTAAGGCAGATTTTATTGGGAAAAATATTCCAACTTCTCTTAACGAAGAAGTTAAAGTTAAAATGCTGGAAATTGATGACGAAGATGCTGTTTATTTAATAGAATCGCCAAACTAAATTTTACGAGGGAAAATGGCTTTAAGTATTAAACATTTATTAGGTTTGCAGAATGTATCGAAAAATGATATTCAATTAATTTTAGATACTGCTGTAACTTTTAGAGAAGTTTTAGAACGTCCTATTAAAAAAGTACCTACTTTGAAAGGAACAACAATTCTTAACTTATTCTATGAAAACTCAACACGTACAAGACTATCATTCGAACTTGCCGAAAAGAGGCTATCTGCTGATACACTTAACTTTACAACTTCCAATAGCAGCACTAAAAAAGGAGAAACGTTCAAAGATACGGTAAGAAATATTGAAGCAATGAAGATTGATATGATTGTTGTAAGGCACCAATCTGCGGGTGTGCCGCTTTATCTTACCCAAATAAGTGATGCTTCGATAATCAATGCAGGAGACGGTCAGCATGAACATCCTACACAAGCATTATTGGATATGTATTCCATCAGGGAAAAGTTTGGAAAGTTAGACGGTGTAAAAGTTTGTATAGTTGGAGATATTGCCCACAGCAGAGTTGCTTTATCAAATATTTACGGCTTGCAAACTATGGGAACCGAAGTATCAATCTGTGCTCCTCCAACTATGTTGCCAAAAAATATTGAGCAGTTCGGAGTTAAAATATATCATGATATAAACAAAGCTACGGCAGAAAATGATGTGCTGAATATTTTAAGAATCCAATTGGAAAGAGATGCGGGAACAACAATTCCTTCTTTACGCGAATATCATAATTATTTTGGTGTTAACAGTGACGTAATTGAAGGAAATAATAAGGATATTTTAATTCTGCATCCAGGACCAATTAACAGAGGTGTGGAAATATCTTCTGAAGTTGCAGACGGACCTTATCAAATAATTTTAGATCAAGTAACAAACGGTTTGGCTGTTAGAATGGCTGTGCTTTATTTACTGGGAACAAATAAATAATTAAACGGGAAAATTATGAAATTAGTATTAAAAAATGTGAGAGTAATAAATCCGATACAAAATATAGATGAAAAAAAAGATATTTTAATTGAAAACGGAATAATTTCGAAAGTTGGTGAATTAACACAAGAGGACCTTGATAACTGTAAAATTTTAGAACTTGAAGGAAAAATTTGCTCTCCGGGACTTTTCGATATGCACGTTCATTTAAGAGAACCCGGCAGAGAATACACTGAAACTATTAAAACCGGTTCAAACTCTGCTGCGGCAGGTGGTTTTACTGCTGTTGCCTGTATGCCTAATACAACTCCCACAATTGATTCGGCAGAAGTAGTAAACTTTATAAAAAATAAAGCTGCTGATCACCTTGTTGATGTGCATCCGATTGGTGCAGTAAGTAAAGAACGAAAAGGTGAATATTTAGCTCCCATGGCAGAGCTTGTTGAAGCCGGAGCCGTTGGATTTTCGGATGATGGCGTTGCTGTTAAAACTGCAGCACTCGTAAGAAAGGCTCTTGAATACTTAAAAATGTATGATTTACCATTAATTGAACATTGCGAAGATGAATCGCTTGCAGGCGGTGCAATGAATGAGGGAACTGTTTCTACAACTCTCGGACTTCCTTCAATTCCTACAATTGCCGAAGATTTAACTGTTATGCGGGATATTTCCGTTGCAGAATATGTTGATGGAAAAGTTCACATTGCTCACATCAGTTCTAAAAAAGCTGTGGAATTAGTACGAGAAGCTAAAGCAAAAGGAATTAAAATAACTGCAGAAGTAACGCCTCATCATTTTTGTTTGACTGATAATGAACTTACAAGTTATAATACAAACTACAAAATGAATCCGCCTTTAAGAACAGAAGAAGATGTTCGGGCAATGATTGAAGGATTAAAAGACGGAACAATAGATTGTATTGCAAGCGATCATGCACCACATGCCTCCGAAGAAAAAGAAGCTGAATTTATTTATGCTCCAAATGGAATTCTTGGTCTTGAAACCCAACTCGGATTGGCATTAACTGAGCTTTATCATAAAAATCATTTAACACTTTCACAAATTGTTGAAAAACTTGCAATAAATCCAAGAAAAATTTTGAATATTCCCGTTCCGTTAATTAAAGAAGGAGAAAAAGCTAATTTAACAATTTTTGATCCCGATGAAATTTGGACAGTTGATGTTAAAAAATTTCATTCAAAATCTAAAAATACTCCCTTCGATAAAAGATTAATTACAGGAAAACCAATTGCAGTAATCAATAATAAAAAAATGTATAAAGATGAAAAGTTTACTGATTTAGTATAAATTAGTCGGAACTGCCCGGATTCCGGAGTAATATTTTTACAGTTTATTCATTTTATATAGCTCAGTATTATTCCTATTCCGGAATTTTGGCAGATTTACTTTTCTTAACTCTTTTTAAAAAAGACTACTGTATAAAAAACTACTCAAAAAATTATAAAAGAAAACACATTTTCCTTTATTCTCGTTAAATCTTTCCAAAATCAAAGAAATTTTATAAAAATTTTTGGCATTCTTTATGATTTATTAAGTTCAAATGATTCGGAGGATAAAATGAAAATTAAAAAAATAATTCATGGAATACTTTTATTAGTAGCAATAATATTTTTATTTACATATTGTGATTACCATGTTAATGATGATTATTATGATAATACACCGCCTGATCCTCCCAAAAATGTAAGAACCTATATGGGTGATGGCAAAATTGAAATTGAGTGGGATTCCAACAGAGAAAGAGATCTTGCAGGTTATAATGTTTATTATAGTACAAGTTATTGGGGAACTTACAAACTCATAGGAAATACTTCAGGAACATATTTTGTTGATAGTGAGGCAAAAAATGGTGAACTTTATTACTACGGCGTTGCAGCTTATGATTATGATGGAAACGAAAGTGAATTAAGTTATGATAAAGTATTCGGTATTGCCAGACCGGAAGGATTAAATCAAACTATTTTTGATTACTTAAAATTTCCAAATACTTCCGGTTATGATTTTAGTAATTATGCTGTAGTATCTTATAATGCAAATACCGAAACTGAATCTGCAGATATTTTCTTTGAAAATTACGAAGGCAATTTTTTTCTGAATGTTTGGGAAGATTCCGATATACAAGATATGGGAGCAACAAATTCAATTTTAGATATTCCCGAAGCTCCTACTTCAGGTTGGGTTCAATTAAAACCTGATGAAAATATTAAGTATGTCGAGTTAATCGAAGGACATACTTATGTAATTTGGACTCACGATAATCATTTTGCAAAAGTTCGCGTTAATTATATTTCAAATGAAAGAATAAAATTTGATTGGGCTTATCAATTAGTAAAAGGAGAAACATTGCTGAAGACAAATAGAACTTCCAGAAATTTCGCAAATACTGAAAGAACAGTAAGAAAGAAGAAATAAATAAGTACATAATTTCAAATCATAAGAAGCCCCGATTTTTTCAAAAAAGGAATCGGGGTTTTTATTTTGCTAACACAAATAATTACAAATTCTAAGACTATTTTATTTTGTATTTTAAAGTTTATTATAACTACAAATAATTTATATTTATGAGCAAATTAGAAAAAGGCTTAATTCAAGTTTACACCGGAAACGGTAAAGGAAAATCTACTGCTGCAATCGGGCAGGCAATCCGTTCAGCAGGATTTGGATTAAAAGTTTATATATTACAATTTATGAAAGATTTTCCTTACAATGAATTAAACATTTTGGAAAAATTAAAAGACTCAATAACAATTAAAAAAATCGGGAAGGACGATTGGGTTTTCCGCAAAGAGAAGCCGCCTGTAAATGAAATCAAAGAAGCTGAAGACGCACTAAACGAAGCACACAAAGAAATGTTAAGTGGAAATTATGATGTAATAATTCTCGATGAAGTGCTTGTTGCCATTTACTTTGGATTGTTAACAGAAAAAAACGTTTTGGAATTTATAGAAAACAAACCGAATAATGTTGAATTGATTTTAACAGGAAGATATTGTCCAAAAAAAATAATTGCAAAAGCTGATCTTGTTACAGAAATGAAAGAGATTAAGCATTACTATCAAAAGGGAACGACTTCGAGACAAGGAATTGATTGTTAAAATGAAAAAAAATACTACATTGTAGTTTACAAAAACAGAGCAGTTTAATTGTTAATCCTCGAGAGCCTAAGATTTCTATAAAATAAAAAAGGCGAATTATAAATTCGCCTTTCCGTTTAGTTGGCAATGTTTTTAACCAATCAAAATTATTTCTCTTTGCGGTTCGGATAAATATTCACAACCGTCTTCGGTAACCCAAATTATTTCTTCCATTGTGGCAATACCGTAACCTTTAATTGTAAGTCTCGGTTCAATTGTAAAAACATTGCCTTTTTCAATTTTCATATAAGGAAGATTTCCGTAACGTTCCCATTTAGGTCCGAGTAATGCACCGCCATCGTGAGCAACACGTCCAACTTGATGTCCGAGTCCGTGTGGAAATTCCTCATAACCGTTTTCTACGATGTAATTTCGGGCAACATTATCAATTTCCCAACCATGTTTCCCCGGTTTAATTGCATCGGAAGACATTTTTATAGAATCTCTAATTATATTGAAACCTTTAATCACTTCAGCCGGAGCTTCCGTTTCGCCATCTTTTAGAACGTACCAAGTCCTTTGTAAATCGGAGCAATAACCATTTAAGTTAATTCCAAAATCCATATTTATTACATGACCTTTTTCAATTTTTTTATCAGTAGGTCCCGAGTGAGCTCCTGCGGTATCAGGTCCCGTAAAAACTGCGGGGCAATGTTCCTCGTCCCATGCAAAACCAAATCCTTTTTCTTTAACTTTGTTTCTTACAAAGTTTGCAACATCTTTTTCAGACTTACCAACTTCAATAAAATCAGTAACTTCATCAAAAATTATTAATGTTTCTCTAATAGCTTCTTTAATTATATCTACTTCTTGTTGATTCTTTCTACCTCTTAATGCAGCAACAATATCCTCGGATGAAACAAATCGTTCGGTATAAGGTGTATCTTTTAATAAATCGATTAGCTCAAGATAAACACCGTGTGTTAAACCATCTGCAAGACTTGAATTTCTCGAATAGTTTAATGCAATTTTATTAGGATTATATTTATTTAGAACTTTAATTAAATCTTCTTTAACTGATTTTAAGTAAGAAATAATTGTTGAGAAAGTTCCCACGGTTTTCATATTTGCTTCTTCGAGCGAACCTACAATTGCAATAGTTTCGCCTTCTTTTGTAATTATAAAAGCTGAGTGCCATGTTGCACCTGTGCCCACAACCATATCCATCATCGGGTCTTTTATATTTCCGGTTTCTCTTACAAATGTCATCCACATATCAATATTTTTTTCTTTCAAAATTTCAGCGGCTTGCTTTTGTTTTTCCAATATCATTTTATCAGGCATTTTTAACTCCATTTTATTTTTATGATTCAATCTTTAAATCTATATTAATAATTTTTCTGTACAAAATTCAATTTTATTTTCAAATATTTTTTAACAATTTTGGATTTGCACTTACTTTAAGTGTTCTGTTGCAAGTGAAAGTAAAAGAGGCTTTTTTTTGTACTTAATCCTAAAACTGTAAATAGGAAATAATCAAAATATACTCTTTAAAAATGCAAAAAATATTAAATTAAATTTGTATTTTATATATAAGTCTTTTAACTAAATAAGGAGTTTATATATGATTTCCAAAATTAAATTTTTAGTTTTAATTCTAGCAACTGCTTTATTAGTTTCTTGCGGAGGTAAGGAAAAATCTGACGTAAAACCGGCATCTTCTGTTAAGGAATATCATCTAACAGCCAACGATCAAATGAAATTCAATTTGAATGCAATGGTCGCCGAAGCGGGACAAAAAGTTAAAATTGTATTCGAGAATATCGGTAAAATGCCAAAAGAAACTATGGGACACAATTTTGTTCTTTTAAAGCCTGATGTTGATGTTGCTGCTTTTGCTGCTGAAGCAGTTAACTCAAAGGATAACGAGTATATTCCTGCAAATAGTAACGATATTATCTTTCATTCTAAATTGTTGGGACCCGGAGAAAAAGTTATCTTAGAATTTAACGCTCCCCAAAAAGGAACCTATAAATTTATATGCAGTTTTCCCGGACATTATATTACTATGCAGGGAAATTTTGTAGTTAAATAAAATATTTTGGCTGTCTTGTTTTATCTTATCTGCAAGACAGCTCTTCTACAATAATGAATGATATCTTATACGGGTTATTACTCTTTTGTGTTGGAACTTTAACCGGATTCATAAATGTTATGGCAGGCGGCGGTTCTACAATTACACTTCCTATACTTATTTTCCTCGGTCTTGATTCTTCAATTGCAAATGGAACAAACAGAATTGGTTTGCTTTCACAAAATATAGCAGGTATTTTATCTTTCCGAAGAGAAAAAGTAAGTCAAACCAGATTAAGTCTTAAATTAGGACTTTTAACACTACCAGGTGCTATAATCGGGGCATTTTATGCAACAAAAATCAGCGATGCTCTCTTCCAAAAAATACTTGGTGTAGTTATGATAAGTATTGTTGTAACTATGTTAATTCCTAATTCTAAGAAATACGTTGAAGAAAAAATTATTGGTAAACTCCCTTGGCTTATTTATCCGGTTATGATTTCCCTGGGGTTTTATGGCGGTTTTATTCAGGTCGGAATCGGTTTTTTGATAATGATTTCTTTACACAACATTCTTAAAATGAAATTGCTTTATGTAAACTATCATAAAGTTTTTATAGTTATGCTCTATACAATTCCTGCACTAATAATTTTTATTTTTACTGGAAATGTAAATTGGTTTTACGGAATAAGTCTTGCTGCAGGAACGTGGCTTGGAGCTTGGTTCTCGGCAAAAGTTGCAGTTAAAAAAGGAGAAGGAATTATCAAAGGATTTCTGATTGTTGCAATAATCATTATGTCTGTAAAACTTCTAGGTGTTTTTTAGGTTATGGATAATAAAAATCATTGGTACGATGGCATTTTTTACGATAAATTAATAGCTCCTAATCAAGATAAAATTTTTGAAAAGATAAAAAGCTTAATTCCTAAAGATAGTTCACTCCTTGATGTTGGTTGTGGAACTGGAAGACTTGCTTTTAAGTTTTCAGAGCATTGCAGTAAAATAGTCGGAATTGATCTTTCGTTAAAAAATATTTCAATTGCCCAAGAAAATTGCAACGCAAACTACAACAACATTGAATTTATACACGGCGATGCCATAAAGATTACAAAAAATTTTAAACAGAAATTTGATTATGCAGTGTTAACATATGTCATTCACGAAATGCCTGAAAAAGCTAGAATAAGTCTGCTTGAACAACTTAAAATCCTTGCAAATAATATAATTATTGGAGATTACCTTACTCCCACACCCAGAAGTATAATGGGCGGATTAAATGTAGCAGTAGAATTTCTTGCCGGAAAAGATCATTATAGTAACTTTAAGAGTTATGTTAAAAATGGTGGAATTGACTACTTAGCAGAAAAAGCAAATCTGAATAAAATTAAAGAAATTAAGAACGAACCAAGTACAGCACAGATTCTTGTTTTAAAGTAGAGATTATTTAACCCGAAAAATTTATCAAAGTATTTAGAAAATCGGGGGAAACGAATACTTTTTGGCAATTAGAACTTGGAGAAAGAATTGAGATAACTTAGCTGCTTTTTTTAAGTATACTCAAGAAATAGGAACTATTATTTACACTACTAATGCTATTGAAGCTGTGTATCGTCAGTTCAGAAAAGTAACAAAAAATCGTTCTCTTTTTCCTAATGACGATGCTCTTAAAAAAATGTTATTTTTTAGCTTACAGAGATTTATCTAAAAAAAGGACTAAGCCTTTAGAAATTGGGCTTTTGTTTTATCCAATTTTTATAATTTCTTTTGGGTTAAGTAAATTCTTAATTTTGAATTGAATACGTTCTAACTCAACAAGGAAATCTTCTTTTACATTTTCAAATTTATATTTAACTTCTTCAAACATTTCTTTATAGTAATTTATTCCCTCACTCATATTATTATAATAAAGATTTAATTCTTTTATAAATAGATTTGGTCGGTCGCTTCTTTTAATAATATTAATTTTATCATAAATATGATCAACCATATCTTTGAGAGAAACTATTTCAGAAAAGTAGGCTAAATTTGGTCCCGGACAAACGGAAACGCCATTACTTTTAGTTTTATTGTCTACTCCATCAATATGATTTACTGAATTTCCTAAGCCAACACACAAACACTCTTTTTCTATAATTTCTTTTCTTTTAATATTATAATTTTCTAAATCTAAATTAGCTTCTTCAAGTTCTTTAAGTTTGATGTTTTGGAATTTTTTCGAAGCAGTACAAATTGGTCTATCAGTATATTCTTGACTAAATGTTAAAAACCTTTTAGGACAAGAACTTCCCGGAGTTCCATCTGCATCTAATTTTAATTTCTCAATTTCCTGAGTATTACCTTTTACAGCATTAAATCGAACACCTAACGGAGAAATTCTACTTAAATACAGATCATCTTCTTTAGCATTGCATAATAACTCAATAGTTTCATCATCAAGATTAGTTGCTTCTGGAACTAATAAAAATGGTGTTCCCCATCCAACTAAATCAATATTATAATAATCCATTAAAAATTTATGTTCTGCGGCAGTTCCAACACCTCCCTGAGTAGTAATAAGTTGTTTTAGAGTAATTTGAGGAATAGGGCGATTTTTTCTTTTTAGAGCATCTAAATAAGTTTGATAAACTGTCTCAATTAATTTGGTGCGATTTTTCTTAAATTCTTCTAATAT
>PDPT01000082.1 GCA_002746605.1 Ignavibacteriota bacterium | reverse complement strand
GTTGCAAATACAAATCATCTTTCTTTTTAATCGTATTCAACTCACGTCGATACCAAACTCCTTTTTTTTGTTTTGGCTGAAAGCTTATCAAGTTTTTCTACGATGCGTTTTTGTTCGGGAAGTGGTGGAAGAAATACACTATGCTGTTTCATCATAGGAACAGTTAATTGAGGAATTGCACTACCACTTCTAAAAATATCTAAATTATCAATCATCAACTTTAAAAACTTATAATTTGTATATTTTTCATTGGGAATTAATACAATAAGTCTTACAATTGGATAAAAGGGTTCTGTTCTTAATTCTGTATGCCCTGTACCACTTCCTCGTGCAGAAACTGTTACACAGTTTTGTTTTACCTTTTCTATATTAGTATATCCATAAAGACCTCTATCTTTTATAGCATCAAATAACTTCTCACACACCTCTTCCAATTTCTTTTCCTCCCATTCTCCACTTTCAATTTTCAATTTTCCATTCTCAAAAACATTATTCAAATAACTTTTAAAAAGTTCTTTTGCGTTTTGTAGATTTTTTTCGGCATTTGTTTTTGCTTTTTCAATAGTGGCAAAAACTTCGTCGAGTATTGCAACTATTCTTTTTTGTTCGTCAAGAGGGGGAATTGGTATTTCTACCAATCCCAGATTCTTTCTGCTTATTCTACTTCTTGTTGTTCCTGTTACTCTTAAGTTTACATCTTTCAAATAAATATCTGACATTTGAAAATACAATAGAAACCTTGATAATAAATTGTATTTAGTTCTTATAATTGTACAATCGACCCCAGTAATCATTTTACTGTCAATATTTGGAATAATACAAGATTTTCCAACTGGGTCCGGTAATCTTGATACCAGTAAATCATTTGGGAAAATTTCAGTACATTTCAATTTAATAAACGTTTCTTCAGAAATATAGCGAGCTTTCTCTATCTTGTTTTTGAAAACTCCAAAACCAATATTTCCTGTTTGAATTAACCTTATTCCATCTGTCGATTGATTTTTAGTTTGAATCCAATTACCATCAGTGAAAACTTTACAAGCATCTTTAAGTGCTACAACTTTCCATCCTTTTTTCATAACATCTCAGAGATTACATTTAACAATTGGCTTACAGAAGTTGTATCTAATTTTGTAAATGCAAACCATTTTTTGCCTAAGTCTTTTAAACTTGCCCCAATATGGTAAACTTCGCTGTTGTCAATAATTAAAAAGCGGTCGTGG